>NZ_JABEVC010000220.1 GCF_013044125.1 Acidocella sp.
AGGCCACGCACGAGCTGGCGCTGGGTCATCCAGCCGAAAACCAGGATCGGGGCGACAGCCAGGGTGGAGGCGGCGGAAAGCTTGGCCCAGAACAACCCCTGCGGGCTGGAAAAGGCGACGATGAAGGCGGTGAGGGGGGCGGCGTGCACCGCGGTGAGGTTGAGCGACCAGAAGGCCTCGTTCCAGGAGAGGATGACGGCCAGCAGCCCGGTTGAGGCGATGCCGGGACCGGCGAGGGGCAGCAGCACGACGCGGATCTGCGCCAGGGCGCCCGCGCCGTCCATGCGTGAGGCCTCGATGATGTCCCCTGGAATTTCCTTAAAGAAAGTATAGAGCATCCAGATGATGATCGGCAGGTTGGCGAGCATCATGATCGCGACGAGGCCGGTTTTGGTGTCCAGCAGGCCGGTGGATTTGCAGATGAGATAGATCGGCATCAGCACGCCCACCGCGGGCATCATCTTGGTCGAGAGAATCCAGAGCAGCAGATCCTTGGTCCAGCGATTGGGGAAGAAAGCCATGGCATAGGCCGCGGGCATGGCGAGCGCGATGGCGATGGCCGTGGAGCCGAAGGAGATGATGACCGAGTTCCAGACCGCGCCGCTGTAGTCGCCCAGCTGATTGACCTGGAAATAGTTCTGCAGGGTTGGGTGGAAGAACAGCAGCGGCGGGGTGGCGACGGCCTCAATCTCGGTTTTGAACGAGGTCAGCACCATCCACGCCACGGGGAAGAACATGGCGAGCGCCGCGCCCCAGCCGAGCAGCGAGATCCAGATGCGAAAAGCAAGTGAAGCTTTCATGGGCGGCCCCTAGATGTTGACGTTGCGTGCGATTGTGCGCACCAGGAAGAAGGCCATGATATTGGCCAGGATGATGGCCAGGACGCCGCCGGCCGAGGCGCCGCCGACATCGAAATTCACCAGCGCGCGCAGGTAGATCAGATAGGTCAGGGTTGTCGTTGCATCGCCCGGGCCGCCGGAGGTGGTGATGAAAATTTCCGCGAAAATCGCCAGCAGGAAGATCGTCTCGATCATCAGCAGGATGGAGATCGGCCGGGCGAGATGCGGCAGAATGACAAAGCGCAGCAACTGCGGGCCGCGGGCGGCATCCATGCGCGCGGCTTCCATTTGTTCGCGGTCCAGCGACTGCATCGCGGTGAGCAGAATAAGGGTGGCGAAGGGGATCCACTGCCAGGCGACGATGATGACGATGCCGGCCATCGGATAATTGGTGAACCAGTCAATGGCGCCAAAGCCGAGCTTGGTGGTGACCCAGGCGAAAACGCCGCTCACCGGGTTCATCAGCAGGTTTTTCCAGATCAGGGCGCTGACCGTGGGCATGACGAAGAACGGCGCGATGACGAACAGGCGCGCGATGCTGCGGCCCCAGAACTCCTGATCAAAGAGAATCGCGAAGGCGACACCGAAGACGATGGTGATTGCCAGCACCGAGCCGACCAGCACGACCTCGTTGAAGAGGGCCGCGAGCATCGCCGGATCTTCAAGCAGGAATTTGTAATTATTGAAGCCGGCAAAGCCGGTGATGGTGGGGTCCACCAGATTGTAGCGCTGGAAGGAGAACCATAGCGTCATCAACAACGGCACGATGGACCAGACCAGCAGCAAAAAAACCACCGGCGTTAGCAGCGGCCAGGTACGCATGAGCTTGGTGCCGCGATGCGCCATGGGGGTTTGGGGCCCTGACATGTCTCACGTCTCCTTTAAGAAAGAGCGGGGAATGAGGTGGGAAGTACCGGGAAGAGGTTTGGCCTCTTCCCGGATTTGCCGGATTTTACTTCAGATAACCGGCCTGCTGCATCGCCGCCGTCGTGCTGTCCTGCGCGCTTTGCAGGGCGGCGCTCACGGTGCTGCGTCCGGTCAGCGCGCCGGCCATATCCTGGCCGACCACCGTGCCGATCTGCTGGAACGGCGGGATGGCAACGAACTGCACGCCGGTGTAGGGCACCGGGTTGAGCGTGGGATGGTTGGGGTCGGCCGCGTTGATCGCCGCAATGGTGGCTTTCGCGAAGGGCGCCGCCTTCAGATAATCCGCATTGTCATAGGTCGAGGTACGGGTGCCCGGAGGTGCCACGACCCAGCCTTCGGTCTTGCCGACGAGATCGATATACTTCTGCGAGGTTGCCCAGGCGATGAAGGATTCAGCGGTTTTCTCGTGCTTCGTCGTGGAGGGCACGGCCAGCGCCCAGGCCCAGAGCCAGCCGGCGCCATGGGTGGTGACGGCGATCGGCGCCTTGACGAAGCCGATTTCGCCCGCGACCTGAGACTGCGTGGGGTCCTCAAGCTTGCCGGCGGCCGCGGTGGAATCAATCCACATCGCGCAATGGCCGGTTGAGAAAAGCGCCTGGTTTTCGTTGAAACCATTGGAATCGGCACCCGGAGGACCGTCTTTCTTCATCAGATCGACATAGAAATTAATCGCGTTTTCCCACGGTGCGGTGGTCAACTGAGGCTTCCAGTCCATATTGAACCAGCTGCCGCCGTAGGTGTTAACCAAGGTGGAGAGATAGGCCATGTTTTCGCCCCAGCCGGGCTTGCCGCGCAGGCAAATGCCGTACTGCTGCTTGGATTTGTCGGTCAGCTTGTCGGCAAACTGTTCAATCTGCGCGTAGGTCGGCTGCTCGGGCATGGTGAGCCCGGCTTTTGCGAAAAGATCCTTGCGATACATCGTGAAGGAGCTTTCGGCATAGAACGGCGCGGCGTAGAGCGTGTTGCCGACGCTCAGCGCCGAGCGCACCTGCGGCAGCAGATCGTTGTAATCATAAGACGCGGGGAAATTGTTGAGCGGGGCCAGCCAGCCCTGCTTCGCCCAGATCGGGGTTTCGTAGGAGCCGATCGTGATGACGTCAAACTGGCCGCCGTGGGTTGCGATGTCAGTGGTCACACGCTGGCGCAGGACGTTTTCCTCCAGAACCACCCAGTTGATTTTGTTGCCCGTCTGCTTTTCCCACTGCTTGGACAGTTTCTGCATGATAATCATGTCAGAATTGTTCACCGTGGCGATTGTGATGGTCGTGGCCGACGCCGCGCAGGGCGTGGCAAGAAGAAATGCGGCGAAAGCCGCGTTTTTAAGCAGACGCATATTACGTTCCCTCTGTTTCATTGCTGTTTGTTCGTACCCCGGCGCGCCGGGATGAAGGCGTTAGGCTTTACTCATGCGGTTGGACGGCGCCTTGCGGCCTGGACCCAGCCACACCGCGGATGAGCTTGCCCCCACCCTGGCATGAACAACGAGTACACACTCTCAACCTCAATTAACCTCAATCAACATCAACCTCCCGGCATCCTGGGCGGGCGCTTTGATTGGCCGCCGCATTGGAATGACACCAGACCCATGCTCCGCCACGAACCTGCGGCGGAGCGGCATGAATTAAACACAAACCAATTATTAAAGCAAATAGAATTATTATTAGCCGTTTGGCTAAGCCTAACCTCAGTTAGTACGGGGGGCAGGCGGGGCAAAACTCAACCTGTTAACATTAAACGCCCAGCGGGGCCTGCCCGGGACGGCATCCGCGAACAAACCTGCTTTAACACATTACGCGCCGGTAATACCAGCTGACGCGGGCCTGACTCACTGGAGAATTTCCGCGCCAGGGCGGCTCTAGCGGGCTGGGCGGCGGCATGATGCGGAGCGGCGGATGGGCTGGCTCGCTGGCGTCAACCGGGGGCAGGCTTTAACTGGCCCAGCAGCGCCATGAACTGCCTGACCGCGGGGGAGGCTTCGGCGTGGCGGGAGGCGAGCACCAGATCGGAGCTGAGATCCAACCCGCGCACCGGGCGCAGCACCGTGCCGGGGATGCGTAGATTGCCCACCGAGACGGGTACCAGCCCGAAGCCCAGCCCGGCGGCGACCGTGGTGATGACGGTGAGAAAGTCGCGCACCGGCTCCATGATGACCGGGTTGAACCCCCCGGCGCGGCCCAGCTCCTGGATGCGGGTGAGAAACCCCGCTTCCTCGCCGAAATGGGGCACCAGCAAAGGGATGCCCGCGAGATCCGCCGGGATGATCGCCTCCTGGCGCGCCAGCGGGTGGCCGGCCGGCAGGGCGATCAGCAGAGGGTCGCGGCTGAGACGGAACACCCTGATCTCGACCGGGTATTGCTTGCGCGCGCGGATGAAGCCGATGTCCAGCCGGCCGGTGGCGATGTCCTCGATCTGGCGGGGGGTTTCCAGCTCGCGCAGATGCACATCCACGCCCGGCGCCACCGCGCGGTAGCGGCGCACGAAGTCTGACACGGTGCCGGCCAGCGCCGCCGAGGCGACATAGCCGATCTCGATCCGGCCAAGCTCGCCCCGCCCGGCGCGCCTGCCCACCGTCTCCCCGCGCTCAGCCTGGCGCAGGATCAGCTTGGCCTCGGGCAGAAACAGCGCGCCGGTGGTGGTGAGGGTGACGCTGGAGCGCTTGCTGCGGTTGAACAGGCGGGCGCCGAGCAGGGCCTCCAGCGCCATGACCGTGCGGCTGACGGCAGATTGGGTCATGCCCAGGCGGTCCGCCGCGCGGGCGAAATGCAGCTCCTCGGCAACCATCTCGAAGCAGCGCAGCTGATGCAGTTCCACGGCTTGACCTCCGGCATCTGGAGTTTAATGCTAAAATAACATTAAACTTCCATTTTAATTCCTTTGCGCCGGTTTTGAAGGTGCGGCAAGAGTAACGCCGCCACCCCGCAAGCCGGGCGTTTTTCAGCAAGGAATTCACCATGACGCAGCCGCAAGCCACCAAAGGGAAAATGGGTCCGTTCAAGTGGAGCGACCCGTTGCGGCTTGAGAGCCTGTTGAGCGAGGAGGAGCGCGCCATCCGCGACGCCGCGCATGATTATTGCCAGGAAAAATTGCAGCCGCGCGTGCTGAAAGCCTTCCGCGAGGAGCATTTTGACCGCTCGATCATGAACGAGCTGGGCGAGCTGGGCTTCCTCGGCGCGACGCTTGGCACCCATGGCTGCGCCGATGTCAGCTATGTCGCCTACGGGCTGATCTCGCGCGAGGTGGAGCGCGTGGACAGCGGCTACCGCTCCGCTTTCTCGGTGCAGTCCTCGCTGGTGATGTACCCGATCTATGCGTTCGGCTCGCAGGCGCAGAAGGATAAATATCTGCCCAGGCTGCGCACGGGTGAATTTGTCGGCTGTTTTGGCCTGACCGAGCCGGATGCCGGGTCTGACCCCGCCTCGATGCGCACCAAGGCGGTGAAGGTGGATGGCGGTTATGTGCTCAACGGCTCGAAAACCTGGATCACCAATTCACCGCTCGCCGATGTGCTGCTGGTGTGGGCCAAGGACGATGCGGGCGATATTCGCGGCTTCCTCATCGAGCGCGGCGCCGCCGGGCTGAGCACGCCCAAGATCGAGGGCAAGGTGAGCCTGCGCGCCTCCACCACCGGCATGATCATGATGCAGGATGTGTTCGTGCCCGAGGAGGCGCTGCTGCCCGGCGTGAAGGGCCTGCGCGGCCCGTTCTCCTGCCTCAACAACGCGCGCTACGGCATCGCCTGGGGCGCGCTGGGGGCGGCGGAGTTCTGCTGGCATGCCGCGCGCGACTATACGCTGGGGCGCAAGATGTTCGGCCGCCCGCTCGCCGCGACACAGCTGGTGCAGAAAAAACTGGCCGATATGCAGACCGAGATCACCCTTGGCCTGCACAGCGTGTTGCAACTGGGCCGCCTGCTCGATGCGGGCCAAGCCGCGCCGGAGATGATCTCCCTGCTCAAGCGCAACAACTGCGGCAAGGCGCTCGATATTGCCCGCGTTGCGCGCGACATGCACGGCGGCAACGGCATCGCCGATGAGTATCATGTGATCCGCCACATGGTGAACCTGGAGACGGTGAACACCTATGAGGGCGCGCATGATGTGCATGCGCTCATCCTGGGCCGCGCGATGACCGGCATCGCGGCGTTTTAGAGCATGCCCGGCCCGCTGCACGGCGTTCGCGTTCTCGACCTCAGCCGTATTCTGGCCGGCCCCTGGGCGGGGCAGGTGCTGGCGGATCTGGGGGCTGAGGTTATCAAGGTCGAGCGGCCGGAGGTGGGCGATGATACGCGCAGCTGGGGACCGCCGTTTCTGCCACCCGCGGCGGGCGGGCCGGCGCGCGGCGAGAGCGCCTATTTCCTCTGCGCCAACCGGGGCAAAAAATCGGTGACGATCGACTTCGCCAAACCCGAGGGGCAGGCGCTGGTGAAGCGGCTGGCCGCGCAGAGCGACATTCTGCTGGAGAACTTCAAGGTGGGCGGCCTGGCCAGGCTGGGGCTCGGCCCCGCGGATATGGCGGAGGTCAACCCCAGGCTGATTTATTGCTCAATCACCGGGTTTGGCCAAACCGGCCCCTACCGCGCCCGCGCCGGCTATGATTTTTTGATGCAGGGCATGGGCGGGCTGATGAGCCTGACCGGGGAGCCGGACGGGGAGCCGATGAAGGTGGGCGTGGCCGTGACCGACGTGTTCACCGGCATGTATGCCGCCACCTCCGTGCTGGCGGCGCTGGCCGAGCGCGCGCGCAGCGGGCTGGGGCAGCATATCGATATCGCGCTGTTTGACGTGCAGATCGCCACGCTGGCCAACCAGATCATGAGTTATCTCGTCTCCGGGGAGCAGCCGCCGCGGCTGGGCAACGCGCATCCGAGCATTGTGCCTTATCAGGTGTTTCCGGCGCAGGATGGCCATGTGATCCTGGCCATCGGCAATGATGAGCAGTTCAGGCGCTTCGCGGATTTTGCCGGTGCGCCGGAGCTGGCGCTCGATGCGCGCTTTGCCACCAACCCGGCGCGGGTGAGAAACCGGGCGGCGCTGATCCCCCTGTTGGAAGCGCTGATGCGCCAGCGCCCGGCCCAGAGCTGGATTGCCGGGCTGGAGATGATCGGCGTGCCCTGCGGCCCGATCAACCAATTCGCCGATCTGGAGGGGCATGAACAGGTGCGGGCGCGCGGCATCTTCAAAACCGTGCCGCACCCCAGCGCCGGTTCGATGCGCAGCGTCGCCAACCCGATGCGCTTCTCGCGCACCCAAGTGGAGGATGAGCGCGCCTCTCCGCTGCTGGGCGCGGATACGCAGGATGTGCTGGGCGGGATGCTTGGAATTTCCGGCGAGGAGTTGGGCGCGCTGCGGCTGGCCGGCATTGTATGAGCGGGCGGATTTTTCATGTGCTGAACGGTATAAAAAACCAATGGTCCAAGGCTGATAAATGAAAACGGCACGCAGGCCCGTGGTGGGCGTTATTACTGACATGCGCGATCTGGGCGGCATGGCGTATCAGATCATCGGCGATAAATATGTGCAGGCGGTGTCGCAATTTGCCGGTTGCCTGCCGATCGCACTGCTGAGCGAGCAGGGGCGCGGCGGCGTGGACGACCTGCTGGCGCTGTGCGATGGATTTCTTTTCACCGGCAGCCCCTCGAACATCCGGCCCTGGCGCTACGGCGATACGGCGGCGGGGGATGGGCCGTTCGACGATGCGCGCGATGCGCTCTCGCTCATGCTCATCCCCGCGATTCTGCGCGCGCGGGTGCCCGCACTTTTCATCTGCCGGGGGTTGCAGGAATTGAATGTCGCGCAGGGCGGCACATTACAGACCAAAATCCCCGCGCGGGAGCCGGCGGTTGAGCATCACGCCCCGGAAGACGCCCGTTACGAGGACCGCTACGCGCCGCTGCACCGGGTGAGCCTGATTGAAGCCTCGCCTCTGGCCGATGTATTCTGCGCGCCGTCTTTCGCGGTGAATTCGCTGCATTATCAGGCTTTGGCAAAAATCGGCGCGGGGCTCACCGTGCATGGCTATGCCGAGGACGGCATCCCCGAGATTGTCGCTGCTGATGGGCATCCCTTCGCCATCGGCGTACAATGGCACCCGGAATACCGGCCCGAGCTGAGCGCGCCCAACCGCGCGCTGTTTGAGCATTTTGGCCAGGCCGTGCGCGCCCGGCGGGACGCATGAAACCGGCGTTTGAAGTTTTTTTATAAGGAATAACAACGATGGCACATGAGCGGCAGTTTTATATCAATGGCGAATGGGTGGACCCGGTGACGCCGCGCACGATGGATGTGATCAACCCCGCGACCGAAGAGGCGTTCACGCAGATCTCGCTGGGCTCCAAAGCCGATGTGGACCTCGCCGTGGCCGCCGCGCGCAAGGCGTTCGAGACATTCAGCCAGACGACGCGCGCGGAGCGGCTCGATCTGCTCAAGCGGATTCTCGCGGCCTTCCAGGCCCGCTATGAGGATATCGCCAACGCGATCACGCTGGAGCTTGGCGCGCCGGTGACGCTGGCGCATAAATCGCAGGCGGCCATCGGTGTTGGGCATCTGACCCAGATGATCTCGGTGCTGGAGACTTTCGAGTTCGAGCACATGCAGGGCACGACGCTGATCGCCAAGGAGCCGATCGGCGTGGTCGGCATGATCACGCCATGGAACTGGCCGATCAACCAGATCACCTGCAAGGTCTGCCCGGCGATTGCCGCCGGTTGCACCATGGTGCTCAAACCATCCGAAATCGCGCCGCTGGATGCCATCATCTTCGCCGAGGTGATGCATGCGGCGGGGGTTCCGCCCGGCGTGTTCAATCTGGTCAACGGCGATGGCCCCGGCGTGGGCACCGCGATGTCCGAGCATCCTGATATAGACATGATCTCCTTCACCGGCTCCACGCGCGCGGGGATTCTCATCGCCAAGGCCGCGGCGGATACGATCAAGCGCGTGCACCAGGAGCTGGGCGGAAAATCGGCCAATATCCTGCTCGACGATGTGGATATCGAAGCCGCGGTGACCACCGGCGTGGTGGATTGTTTCCAGAACACCGGCCAGTCCTGCAATGCGCCGACGCGCATGTTTGTCCCCGCACAGTTCCGCGGCGTGGCGGTGGACGCCGCCCGGCGTGCCGCCGAGGCCATCAAGGTCGGCGCGCCGGCGGACCCGCAGGTTTATATGGGGCCGGTGATCAGCCAGCTGCAATATGACAAGATCCAGGCGATGATCCAGGCCGGGATCGACGAAGGGGCGACGCTCGTGACCGGGGGCACCGGCCGCCCGGACGGGCTGAACCGGGGCTATTATGTCCGCCCGACCGTGTTTGCCGATGTGACGCCGGATATGCGCATCGCGCGGGAGGAGATTTTCGGCCCCGTGCTCTCCATCCTCACCTATGAGACCCCGGCGCAGGTGATCGCGCTGGCGAATGATACGGTTTATGGCCTGGCCGCCTATGTGCAATCAGGCAGCCGCGAACGGGCGCAGGAAATTTCGCGCAAGATGCGCAGCGGCAATGTGTACATCAATTATCCGAAAGGCGATCTGAACGCACCCTTCGGCGGCTACAAACAGTCCGGCAACGGCCGCGAATGGGGCCAGTGGGGGCTTGAAGAGTTCCTCGAAATTAAAGGCGTTGTCGGTTACGCCGCGGGATAAGGGCGGGGCTTTCACCAGAACCACTTTCACCAGAGCCAAGGAAATATCTCATGTTGAATACAGCTTCCAAACCAGACACCACCCAGAGCAACGCCGCCTGGGAGGCACGGCGCCAGGCCGCGACACCGCGCGGCGTGAGCGTGCTGGAGACTTTCTACGCCGAGCGGGCGCTCAATGCCGAATTATGGGACATCGAGGGCAACCGCTATATCGACTTCGCGGGCGGCATCGCGGTGCTGAACACCGGCCATTGCCACCCCCGCGTGATCGCCGCGGTTAGCGAACAACTCGGCCGCTTCAGCCACACCGCGTATCAGGTGGTGCCCTATGCGGGGTATGTCTCGCTCGCCGAGCAAATGAACCGCCGCGCGCCGGGGGCTGAGGCCAAGAAGACCATGCTGGTGACCACCGGCGCCGAGGCGGTGGAAAATGCCGTCAAGATCGCCCGCGCGGCGACCGGGCGTTCGGGCGTCATCGCGTTCGACGGCGCCTTCCATGGCCGCACGCTGCTCGGCATGGCGCTGACCGGCAAGGTGGTTCCCTACAAGACCGGCTTTGGCGCGATGCCGGGCGATGTCTTCCACGCCCCCTTCCCCAACCCGCTGCATGGCGTCAGCATCGAGGATTCGCTGGCCCATGTCCGCCGGCTGTTCAAGAGCGATATCGACCCCAAGCGTATCGCCGCGTTCATCTACGAGCCGGTGCAGGGCGAAGGCGGGTTCTACCCGGCGCCGGTGGCGTTTATTCGCGGCCTGCGCGAAATTGCCGATGAGCACGGCATTCTGCTGATCGCCGATGAAATCCAGTGCGGCGCGGCGCGTACCGGGACGTTCTTCGCCTCCGCGCAGCATGATGTGCGTATCGACCTGCTTACCTTCGCCAAGAGCATCGCCGCCGGGCTGCCGCTGGCCGGTGTGGTGGGCCGCGCGGCGCTGATGGATGCGGCGGCCCCCGGCGGGCTGGGCGGCACCTATGCCGGCAATCCGCTGGCGGTTGCCGCGGCCCATGCGGTGCTGGAGATCATCGAGGATGAGAAACTGGAGCACCGCGCCACGGTGCTGGGCGAGCGGTTGAAAGCCCGGCTGAACGCGCTGCGCGAGGCGGTGCCGTTCATCGCCGATGTGCGCGGGCCGGGCAGCATGGTGGCGGCCGAGTTCATCAACCCCAAGGATGGCGAGCCGCAGCCGGAGTTCGTGAAAAAGGTGCAGGCCATCGCGCAGCAGCGCGGGCTGATTTTGCTGGTCTGCGGCGTTTACAGCAATGTCATCCGCTTCCTCTACCCGCTGACGATCCAGGATAGCGTGTTCGCCGAAGCGCTCGATACGCTGGAATACGCGCTGCGCCACGCCTGAGCCAAGCCTGTTGAGAGAGATGGCCGGTATAAAAACCGGCCATACCCGGCGCTTATTTGCCGCGGTAGCGAATGTATAAAGCCGGGATCAGGTTGGTGCTGAGCAGCGCGCTCCAGACGATGCCGCCCGCGATGACGACGGCCAGCCCCTGCTCGGGCGCGGCGCCCGCGCCAAACCCCAGAGCGGTGGGCAGCATGCCCAGCACGGCGACAACGGTGGTGAGAAAAATCGGGCGGAAGCGCACATTCAGCGCTTCCTCCATGGCCTGCGCCGGGGCCAGCCCGGCATTCTCGTTTTGCTGGGCGCGGTCAAGCAGCACAATGCCGTGGTTCAGGCTGACGCCCACCAGGGTGAGGAAGCCGACCAGGCCGATCCCGTTCAGCCCCAGCCCGCTGGCCGCCAGGGCCAGCGCGCCGCCGGTCATCGCCAGGGGAATCTGCATCATCAGCAATCCTGGCGCACGCCGGCCGCCAAAACGCAGCACCAGCACGCCGGCCATGAGGATGACCGCGGCGAGCGAGGCGATGCCCAGGCCGAGGACGGCTCTCTCCAGCATGGGGTACAACCCGCCGAACGCAATGCGGTAGTCAGGCGGCAGCTTCAGGCTGGCCAGCGCCCGCTTGGCTGCGGCGATGGCGGTCCCCGGCGCGGTGGTGGGGGTTGCCAGAATATCGAAGGCGCGCGCGCCGTCGATATGGTGAAACTGGTTCGGGCTGGTGACGAGGCTGATGCTGGCGAGCTGGCCGAGCGGCGTGCCGCTCTGGCTGCCAACAGGCAGGGCGGCCAGGTCATTGAGGGAAAACGCAGCCGGATCAGGCAGGCGGATATAAACCGGCAGCGCGATGTTGCCGTCCGGCACGCGCGCCACCACCTGCCCGGCGAGCAGGGCGGCCAGCTCATGGCTCAACTGCGCGGGCGTGAGTCCGGCCGCGGCCAGGGCGGCGGGACGCGGCTGCACGTTGATCTGCGTTTCTGGATAGCCGTCGTTATTGAACACGCCAGAGAGGCCGTTCACCTTGTCCAGCCGGGAAGTGATCGCATCCGCCAGCGTGGCCATCTCAGCGAATTTCGTGCCGTACAGCTGGATTTCAAAGGGTTGCGGCAGGCCCGAGAGGCTCTCGCCCAGGCGCTCGACTGTCGGCGTGTCCACCCCGAGCTGCACCGAGGGGGTCTGGCTGGCGGCGAGTATCTGGGCGGCAATCGCATCCAGGCTGTTTGCCCCGGCGCCGGGTTTCAGCAGAATCTCGATCTCCCCAGCGTAGGCTGGCTCGGTGTAGTTGCTGCCCGCGGCCGAACCGATGCGCGCCAGGCTGTGGGCCACTGCGGGGTTGGCGTTGATGCGGGTGACGATTGAATTGACCGCCGCCTGCGTGTCCAGCAGCGCGGTGCCGGGAGGCAGGGTGAAGGATTCCAGCAGCACGCCCTCGTTCGGCAAGGGGAGAATATTCACCGAGACCAGGCTCATCGCCGCCAGGCTTACCAACAGCAGCAGGAAACAGCCGCCGATGGCCCAGCGCGGATGGCGCAGCACAAAGTTGAACAGGCGGCGGTTGTGGCGCCGCAGCGCGGCCAGGAGCTGCTCGCTGCGCCGCGAGGGCTGCGGGATGGCGCCGCCATGGCGCACCAGGCTGAGGCCGAGCGGGATGAGCGTGAGCGACACCAGCAGGGAGGCCAGCAGAGAGAACACCATGCCCAAAGCGAAGGGGATGAAAAACAGCCCGGCCAGCCCGCCGGTGAACAACAAGGGGACGAACACCAGGATGGTGGTCAGCGTGCCGATGATGTCCGGCGCCGCGATGTCGCGCAGGCCGCGCAAAACACCGGCGGCGGGGGCATCGCCCGCCTCCCAGCGGTGGCAGATGCTCTCCAGCACAATGATTGCGTCATCGGCCACCAGCCCCAGCGCCACGGTGATCGCGCCCAGCGTCATCAAATTGAGGCTCTGCCCGGCGGCATACAGCCCGGCGATGCCCAGCAGCAGCGAGACCGGGATGCTCAACGCCAGCAGCCACGCGCCGCTGCGCGCGCCCAGCACGAAGAGCATGACCGCAATCGCCAGCACGCCGCCGATGATGAGATTGCGCCGCAGATCCGCCCCCACCGCATGCACCAGATGCCCTTGGTCATAAATGCGGATGAACCGCACGCCGGGCGGGAGCTGGCCGCGCAACGCCGCCAGCCTGCGGGCGATGGCTTGCGTCACCGGCAGGGTGGAGGCGCCTTGTTGCTTGAAAATCGTCAGCGCGATGCTTGGCTGGCCGTCCAGCAATTCACGCTGATGGGTGGGCAGCGTGGCATGGATGATGCGCGCCAAGCTGCCCAGCGCCACCGGCCCGTTTGGCCCGGCGACCAGCGTTGCGTTTAAATCGGCAATGCGCGTGGGCAGGTTATGCAGCTCAATCAACGAATCCTGATGCCCGAGCGTGAGATACCCGCCGGGCGCCAGACTCACCTGCCCGGCCAGCGCGGCGGTGAGCGCGCTCACCGGGATATGCGCCTGACGCAGGGCGTTCAGGTCCGGCTGCACCCAGAGCGCCGCATCGCCAATGCCGGCGCTATCAACCAGCTGCACGCCGGATATCGCGCGCAAGGCGGGGACGATGGTGGCGGCGACCACGCGGGAAACCTCCTCATGGGGCACCCCGGCGGGGATTTGCAGCGCATAGTCGGCCACTTCGTTGATCGCGTTGCCCATAATCTCGGACAAAGGCTGGGCGGCGGGCGGCAGGCTGGCGCGCACGCGGTCAATCGCGCCGTTGACGGCCTGGAGATCGGCGTTAGGGTCCGTGCCCGCGCGGAAGCGCAAATCGGTTTCAACCACCCCATCGCCGATGGCCGAGCGCACCTGCGTCACATCCGGCAGGCCGAGCAGCTGGCCCTCAAGCGGGGTGGCGACCAGGGTTTCCATGCTGGTGGCCGTGGTGCCCGGCAGATGCGTGATGACGCTGATCGCCGGAAAATTGAACGCCGGCAGAACCTCGACCGGAATGTTCACCAGCGCGTAAACGCCGTAGCCGATCATCCCGCCGTACAGCAAAATCCACAGCGCGGGCCGCAGCAACACGCGGATGAATGAAGACATCATGGGCGCGGCGCTAATCAGGCGGCTGATACAAGGCGGCGATGCCGCGATGGTAAAGCAGATACGCGTTCACCACGACCACATCCCAGCCCGGCTTCAGGCCGGATTTTATCACCGTGTCAGCGCCTTGCGCCGGGCCCGGCACAACCGGGACCGGATGATCCCCCCACGCGGTGTGCAGCATCACCCACCATTGGCCTTTGTCGAGAATCAGGGCGCTGGAGGGCACCATGACCGCCTCGCGCGCCGGCAGGGCGAGCGTGACCGTGCCGAACACCCCCGGCGCCAGGGGGCTGCCCGGCGTTAAGGCCACCGGCTGGCCGCCATCGGCCTGCGCCGTGCCAAGCGCGCCGCGCACGCGCACCGGCACCGGGGCGCCGCCGCTGCCGGGTGTGAATATGCCCGGGGCGCCGGGGGCGATATCCGCCGCGGCGGCGTTGTAGAACACGGCGCGGAGCCAGTTGCCCGCTGCGGGCTGTATGGTGGCGGCAACCTGCCCCGCCGCCAGAAACCCACCGCTGACGGCCGGTACGCTCTGCACCACCCCCGCCAGCGGGCTGCGCAAAACCACCGCTTGCCGCAGCGCCGTTAAATCCGCCGCCGCCGTTGCGCGGCGCGCCGTTGCGGTGGCGAGCGCGGCCCTGGCCTGCGCGACCAGCTGGCGGGTGGAGAGGTGTTGTTGCAGCTTCTGCTGTTCCGCCGCCAGGGATATGGCCGCCGCATCCCGCGCGGCCGTGGCATCCACCAGCGCGCCTTGCGCCTGGGCCAGGGCGGCGGCAACCTGCGGGCCGCCCAGCCGGGCGATGACCTGCCCCGGCGCGACCCTCTGGCCGGGCAGCACGGCAAGCCCGGAAACAACCCCGGGCTGAACGGAGGTGACCATGACAACCCCGCCCGGCTGCTCACTTGCGAAGGCTGAAATTTCGGGAGTCTGCGGCGCCGATTTCGCCGCCACCCAGTCCACGCTGGCGGGAGCGGCCAGCGCGGCGCCGCCCGCGAAGGCGGCCAGCACGGCGCAAAAAACAACCCTGCACAGCTGGCGCGGCTTTACTGTTTCATCCATGCAGATTGATCACGCCAGTTCGCCCTTCGGTATTCCGCTGGCGCAATTTGTAAGCGCATAAAACTGGCATGGCCAGGGGGGCGAAACCTGTTAAAAAAATGGTAATGCCGCTGTCACCACAGCGCTCAGATATCAATATCTTTTCCAAACCAAGTGAAATCGCGGCCCAGCGCGGAAATACCAGGCCAGGCAAACAAAACCAGGAAACCGCCGATCCGCTGGTTTTTACCCGCATTGAAGACACCGCGATGCCCGGCCCCATGCTGCGGCTGGCGGCTTGCGGCCAGCGTTGACAAAGACATAAGCATATCTTTATATCTACAACTGATATGAACGATGCGCTTGAAATTTTCCGTGCCCTGGCCGATCCCACGCGGCTGCGGATGCTGGCCCTGTTGCGGGCGATGGAACTTTCCATCGGTGAGCTGGCGCAGGTGCTAGGGCAGAGCCAGCCACGTGTCTCGCGGCATGTAAAAATCCTGGCCGATGCCGGGATCGCGCGGCGGCGCAAGGAGGGGAGCTGGGTTTTTCTCAGCCTGGGCGATGCGGCGCGGATGGCGCCATTGCTGGCCGCCATCGACTCCTGGAGCGGGCTGGAGGAGGGCGATGACCGGGCGCTTGCGGATATGGCCCGCCTCGCCGCCGTGCGGGGCGAGCGCGCCCGCGCCGCGGAGGAATATTTCAACGCCCATGCCGCCGAATGGGACGAAATGCGCTCCCTGCATGTGGCGGAGAGCCAGGTTGAGGCCGCGATCCGCGCCACGCTGAGCGCCGCGCCCATCGGCCGGCTGGTTGATATCGGCACCGGCACCGGGCGGATGATCGAGCTTTTCGGGGAGACGGCGCGCAGCGTCATCGGGATAGAGCGCAGCCCCGAGATGCTGCGCCTCGCCCGCGCCAAGCTGGCCCGCGCCGGGCTGGAACAGGCGGAACTGCGCCAGGGGGATTTTCATGCCCTGCCGCTGCCGGGCGCCAGCGCCGATACCGTGATCATCCACCAGGTGCTGCACTACGCCCAGCAGCCCGAAACGGCGGTTGCCGAGGCGGCGCGCCTGCTTGCCCCCGGCGGGCGGCTGCTGGTGGTGGATTTCGGCCCGCACGAGAAGGAAGAGCTGCGCACCCGCCACGCGCACGCCCGGCTGGGCTTCACCGATGAGCAGATCGCCGGTTGGTTCGCCGGCGCGGGACTTGAGACCACGCCGCCCCAGCCGCTCGCGGGTGGCGAATTAACCGTGAAACTCTGGCTGGGCCAGCGCCCCGCCCTGGCTGATATGAAAGACATTGCCGCATGAACTCGCTCTCTCCGATGCGCCAGGGCGCCCCTGCTTTTGCTCACGCCGCGGGGGACATTGAGGTTTCCTTCGAGTTTTTCCCGCCAAAGACCGATAAAATGGACGCCGCGTTATGGGAGACCGTGCAAAACCTGGCGCCGCTCGGCCCGCGTTTTGTCTCCGTGACCTATGGCGCGGACGGCTCCACGCGCGAGCGCACCCATGCCACGGTTACCCGCATCGCGCATGAGACCCCGATACCGGCGGCGGCGCATCTCACCTGCGTGGGGGCCAGCAAGCGCGAGGTGCTGGAGATCGCGCAGAGCTACTGGGCGGCGGGCATCCGCCATATCGTCGCCCTGCGCGGCGACCCGCCACAGGCGGGCCAGCGCTTTACCCCGCACCCGCAGGGCTTTGCCAACGCCACGGCGCTGACCGCGGCGCTGAAAGCCGTTGCCCCGTTTGAAATCTCGGTTGCGGCCTATCCTGAATGCCATCCGGAGTCCCTCAGCATCCAGGCTGATCTCGACAACCTGAAGGCCAAGATTGACGCCGGGGCGGACCGCGCCATCACGCAGTTCTTCTTCTCGCCCGAGGCGTTCTTGCGCCTGCGAGACCGCGCCGCCGCCGCCGGTATCAACGCCGAGATCGTCCCCGGCATTCTTCCGGCCGCCAACGTCGCGCAGACGCGCAAATTCGCCGCCCAGTGCGGCACCGCAATCCCGCCATGGATGAACCGGCTGCTCGAGGGGCTGGATGAGCACCCCGAGACACGCCAGATCGTGGCCGCCACCATCGCCGCTGAAATGTGCATGAAGCTTTATGAGAGCGGGGTGCGCCACTTCCATTTCTATACGCTCAACCGCGCGGCATTATGCCACGCGATCTGCCATCTGCTGGGTAAAACCCCCGCCGCCTACACGCCAGAGCTGGCCGGCGCCACCGGCATGTAGAGCTGCTTGCCGGTCTCCTGGAACAAGGCTTTTTGCGTCTCCAGCCCGGTGATGCGCGCCGCCTCCTCGCGAATATCGTGGCTGATTTTCATGGAACAGAACTTTGGCCCGCACATGGAGCAGAAATGCGCGGTCTTGTGCGCCTCCTTGGGCAGCGTCTCGTCATGGAAACTGCGCGCCGTGTCCGGGTCCAGGCTCAGGTTGAACTGATCCTCCCAGCGGAACTCGAACCGCGCGCGCGAAACCGCATCATCGCGCAGCCGGGCGGCAGGATGGCCTTTTGCCAGATCCGCCGCATGGGCAGCGAGTTTGTAGGTGATGACGCCGGTTTTTACATCCTCGCGGTTCGGCAGGCCGAGATGCTCCTTGGGTGTGACATAGCAGAGCATGGCGGTGCCGAACCAGCCGATCATCGCAGCGCCGATGGCGGAGGTGATATGGTCATAGCCCGGCGCGATGTCGGTCGTCAGCGGCCCCAGCGTGTAGAACGGCGCTTCGCCGCAGGTGGCGAGCTGCTTGTCCATATTGGCCTTGATCTTGTGCATCGGTACATGGCCGGGGCCTTCGATCATCACCTGGCAACCCTTCGCCCAGGCGGTTTTCGTCAACTCGCCCAGGGTTTCCAGCTCGGCGAATTGCGCGGCGTCGTTGGCATCGGCGTTGGAGCCGGGGCGCAAGCCGTCACCCAATGAGAACGAGACATCGTATTTGCGCATGATGTCGCAAATGTCGCCGAAATGCTCATAGAGAAAACTCTCGCGGTGGTGCGAGAGGCACCAATGCGCCATGATGGAGCCGCCGCGCGAGACAATGCCGGTGACGCGCCGGGCGGTGAGCGGGATGTAGCCCAGCCGCACGCCGGCATGGATGGTGAAATAATCCACGCCCTGTTCGGCCTGCTCGATCAGTGTGTCCTTGAACACTTCCCAATCAAGTTTGCTTGCGTCACCGCCGACTTTCTCCAGCGCCTGATAGATCGGCACCGTGCCGATCGGCACCGGCGCATTGCGCAGAATCCAGCTGCGGATGTTGTGGATGTTGCGCCCGGTGGAGAGGTCCATCACCGTATCCGCGCCCCAGCGGATGGCCCAGACCAGCTTCTCCACCTCCTCGGCGGCGCTGGATGTCACCGCGGAGTTGCCAATATTGGCGTTGATCTTCACCAGAAAATTGCGCCCGATGATGACGGGTTCCAACTCCGGGTGGTTGATGTTGGCGGGGATGATGGCGCGCCCCGCAGCGATTTCCGCGCGGACGAATTCCGGCGTGACAAATTCCGGAATCGCCGCGCCGAAATCCTCGCCATCAGCCCGCAGGGCCGCCGCCTGCTCATGCGCGGCGTAGCGCCCCAGGTTTTCCCGGTGCGCGACATAGATCATCTCCTCGGTGACGATCCCGGCGCGGGCGAATTCGTATTGCGTGACCATCTGGCTATCGCGCGCCACATGAATCTGGTGCGGCGCCGGGCAAAGGGGCACCAGCCGGTCAACGGGCGTAAAACCATTGTCCTCGGGTTTAACCTCCCGCCCGGCGGCAGCCGCATAGCCGCGTCCGGCGATCCATCCGGCGCGGGGTTTGGGCAGGCCGGCGTCCAGGTCGATTTTTGCCGCATCTTCAGTATAGGGGCCGGAGGTGTCATAAAGCCGCAATGGCGGCTCGTTGGCGCTCGGGTGCAGCGCGATTTCGCGGAACGGCACCAGAATATCGGGCCTTTGCTGTGGCGCGGAATAGATCTTGCTCGAGCCGATGATCGGCCCGGTGGTCACTTCATGTAGCTTCTGCTGAATGGTCACGCGGTACGCCCTCCAAAAAACAGAGAGCGGGTGCAAAGATAAGCTGCAAACCCCCGTCCCTCCGCCGGTATGATCCGGATCAGGTTCAAAGGGTTTATCGCGGCGGGACATGTCCCCAAGCGACGTCTCAGTTCCTTCACGGAACACCCCTCGGTGCGCCCAGCAAACTATGCCGCGCGGCAGATGTCAAATACGGGCACGCCGGCCCGGCGCCAGGCCGCCCGAAAGAAGCGTGGCGCGGCTCAAGCCATGGCTATATGATGGCGCCCGGGGCGCTTGCCCGCGCGGCAAGGCCGCCTCAACCAGCAATGCGTGCCAAATTGAGGATGATGCCATGGACCTGAATGAAGCCTTGGAAGCCGACTGGATCAAGATCCGCGCGATTTTGAAGGACCAGTTGAAAAGCCTTGCCCAGGAGAAACATCCCCCGGTTGCGGGGCAGAGCGCCGAGGCCGCGCACGCCCAGGCGGTAGAGCGCGCCCACCGGCTGATCGCGGAATGCGAGAGCATCATCACGATTTATTCCCGGCGCGCATAGCCCCAACGGGAGGCTTCGCGGGACTCCGCGTTATGCGGCGCGCCGCGCTGCCGGCTTCATAAAATTTAGCCTTCAAATATATAATAAACAATTTTTTGTATATATTAAAACCGGGTTTTCGTATATTACAAAAACGCCGCATAACGAAAGGAAATACCATGAAGCAACTCGACGGCAAAACCGCGATCATCCTGGGAGCGAGCGCAAAGGGTAATCTCGGCCAGACACTGGCGAAACGTTTTCTCGCCGAGGGGGCGAATGTCGTCGTCTCCGGCCGGCGCGAGGATGAACTCACCACCTTCGCGAAAGATAACGGCTGCGCCTATAAGCCCTGCGACATCACCATGAAGTCTGACTGCGAGGCGCTGGCCGCCTTCACCCAGGACAAATATGGCCGTGTGGACATCGCCATCAACTCCACCGGCTGGGGCCTGCTGGTGCCCTTCCTTGAAACCACCGCGGAACAGCTTGCGAAAATGACAGCGCTGCAATTCATCGGCCCCTATTATTTCTACCAGGCGGTGATTCCGCACATGCCCAAGGGCGGCTCGCTCATTCAGATCTCATCGGCCACCGCCACCATCATGCTTGATAATCACGCCGCTTATATGGGAACGAAAGCCGGCACCGACCATGTCGTCAGATGCATCGCCAATGAGTTTGGTGAAAAGGGCATTCGCGCCAACTCCATCTCCCCGGGGCTGACGGATACACCGATGACGGAAGGTGCCTTCGCGAAAGCCGCTGTTGTTGCCTGCTTTGAACGGGAATATCCGCTTGGCCGGGTCGGCACGAAGGAAGACATCGCCGATGCCGCCGTGTGGCTCTCGCAGGACGGCTGCTTCATGACGGGGCAGAATTTGCAGGTGAACGGCGGGCTGACGCTGCGGCGCAATCCACGGGCTTCTGAAATTTCCGCGGCATTCATGGCTCCAGAAGCGTAGAATAAAATCGGCGCCGCAACCCGGCGCCGAACTTCATCAAACGGCCGGCTGGCCCTTTTCATACAAAACGCGCATCGCGTGCGTATCCCAGTAATGAGGCCAAACCTCGATCACCTTTCCGTCCTGCAAGCGCCAATGCTCCAGGATACGGGTCTGAAAATCCTCCCGGCCATCCGGGGATTTTCCAGACAAAATCATCAGTATCGCAAAATCCTCAGCATCATCGGCGCCCATGTACATCTCGGTCTTGATCGAAACATCCCGCCAGATGCCGGTGACGGTTGAAAAAAGCCGCTGCCAGCCTTCAAGACCACGATATTCACCGGCATAGGGCAGGCCCGCCGCCTCATGCACCACGAAGGCGGGATGCATCAGCGCCGCCACGGTTTTATCATCGAGAGTCTGCGCCGCGACGATGAATTTTTGCAAAATCTGCTTGTTGCTTTCCATGATCATCCCTCCATTCCCGACACCCGCCGCAGCAAATGCGTATCCCAATAATACGGCCGGACAAGGCTGATGAGCCCGTCGCGGAGTTCCCAGAGTTCCAGCATGCTGGTCTCAAAACGCTCACCGGTCTTAATCGAGCGGCCGGTAAGCCCTACCATGACGATCACGCGCGTCCCGGTTTCATCGGTGAGCGCATATTCAACCGACGGCATGAACTCGGTAAAAACCGAGCCGACGTTGGCGAGCAGGCGGCGCCAGCCTTCCAGGCCGTTGTAGGTGCCCGCATAGGGCAGGCTCGCCGCCTCCTCACCGTGGAAATCAGGGTGAACCAGCGCCTCCGCCCCGGCAAGATCCCCTTTAACGACGAGATCATAAAAACGAAAAATAATTTCCTGTGGTGACATGTGTTTCACTGGCTCATCAGCATGGAGTTGGAGGGCATCGTCTCAGATACGGTCTGCTCGGCTTTCTTGTCGTCATGAGTTGCAAAAAGGCGCGGCGGCAGCAGGAAATAGGCCAGCGCGGGCAGCAAAATCATCGCCCCCAGCATGTTCCACAGGAACATGAAGGCCAGCAGAAGACCCATGTCCGCCTGAAATTTGATCGGCGCGAAAACCCAGGTAACAACGCCCGCCGCCAGGGTGAAGCCCGTGAGCAGAACGACTTTTCCGGTAAAAAGCAGGGTTTGATGATAGGCGTCCGACAAGCTCGCGCCGGCACGCAATTGTTTGAGGACGATGGAGAGAACGTAGAGCGCATAATCCACGCCGATGCCAACACCCAAAGCAATCACCGGTAGCGTCGCCACCTTGATGCCGATATGCAGCATCACCATGAGCGCTTGCGCGAGGGTGGAAGTGAGCATCAGGGGCAGAACCGCGCACAGCACGGCGCGCCAGGAGCGGAAGGCAATGAAGCAGAAGAGAATCACCGTCGCGTACACCAGATAGAGCATCTGGCTGTTCGCCTGCTCGATCACGATGTTGGTGGCGGCCGCGATACCGGCGTTGCCACCTGCCAGGGTTATCTTGAAATTCGGGCTCTGGTTCTTCGGATTATTGATGAATGTCTGGACGGCGTTGGTCACGCTCGTTAGCGTTGCTGCCTTGTGATCATTCAGGTTGACATACAGCGGCAGGAACGAGCAGCCGAAATTTTCCAGCGATCGCGGCACAAATTGCGCGAAATCGTCAATCGAGGCCTGGTTGCGCACGATGGCGTACCATTTGGGCGAATTCTCGGTCATCAGCATGGTCGCCATCTGCGCGAAAGAGCCGATTGAACTGGTGGACTGCACCTGCGGCAGTTGATCCAGGCGCCATTCCAACGCGTTGAGCGTGTTGACTGTTTTGAAGTTGCTGCATTGATAGGGCTGGGTATCAACCATCACGACCAGCGTGTCCGAACCGGTTGAATAATGCGAAAGGATGTAGGCGTTGTCACGGTTATACTGCGAGTTTGCGCGCAGTTCGGGCGCACCCTGGTCCAGATCGCCAACCTGCACATGGCGCCCAATGGCCCAGCCCCCTCCGCCAAGTGCGACGCCACACACCAGCGCCACCGTGGCCCAGCGGCGGCGTGTGAAATGATCGAGGAAATCCCAGAGCAGATGCTTCACCCGCCCTTCGGCGCCCTCGCTGCGCAGGCTGCGAAGGGCGGCGGTCCTGCTGACGCCGGTATAGCTCAACAGCATGGGCAGCATGATGAGATTGGTGAAAATAAGGATCGCGACGCCAACGGAGGCAATCAGGGCCAGTTCGCGGATCGCTTCGATGCGGATGGTCATCAGCACCGCGAAGCTGGCGGCATCGCAGACCAGCGCGGCAAGGCCCGCGAGAAAGAGCCGCCGGAATGTATAGCGCGCGGCGATAAGCGGATGCGTGCCACGGCCGATATCCTGCATCACGCCGTTCATTTTCTGCGCGCCATGGCTCATGCCGATGGCGAAGATCAGAAACGGCACAAGGACGGAATAGGGATTCAGATCGAAGCCCATCAAAGGCACAAGCCCCATCTGCCAGGTTACCGCGACAAGAGAGGCGGTGACAACCAGCGCCGTTGAGCGAACGCAGCGCGTGTACCAGAAGAGCACGATGGTCGCGATGGCAATCGAGATCAGGAAAAAGACCAGAACCTTGTTGATCGCGTTGATCATGTCACCCATGACCATGGCGAAGCCGACGATATGCAGGCTCACACCCTGCGCGGCATATTTCGCGCGGATGGCGTTCAACTCGCGGGCGAGTTGGCCATAGTTGAGTGGCTTGCCTGTGAGGTTGTTGGTTTCCATCAAAGGCACATAGATCATGCTCGAGGTGAAATCGTTCGAGACGAGCTGGCCGATTTTTCCGGTTTTTTGAATATTCTGACGCACGATGTCGAGCGCCTTTGGCGATCCGTCATACGTCTCATCGATGACGGGTCCGCCTTCCAGCCCATCAGGCGTGACCGCGAGCCAGCGGGTCGATGGTGTCCAGAGCGAGGTCATGAAAGGACGGTCCACCCCTGGCAGCAGATAAATTTCGTCGCTTATATGCTCCAGCGTCGCCAGATACTTCTTGGAAATAATACTGCCATGATCAGCCGTTACCGCAATCTCGATGGCATCGCCCTGAGATTGGAGCTCGTTATAGTGCTTGAGAAAATTCACGATGAAAGGCTGATGCGTCGGAATCATGTTCTCGAAGCTTGCGTTGAGCTTCAACTTGTGAATTTGAAACCCCAGCGCCAGCGTGGTCAACAGGCATAGCAGCAGCACCACGGGGCGATTATTGAACAGCAAACGCTCGAGAAGCGAGCCGGACTGACGATCGAAATCGGCGATGTCGGCGATAACTGGCGCTGGACTTGAGTTGTGAGAAGCCAAAGCCAAGATTCCTTAATTATTTAGAAATTTAGCGGGAATAATGGAAACACCGCCGCTCCCGACCGCAACGAGATCGTTATCCGCGGCCTGGGTGATATCATACACTGACATCGGCGGCGCATCCGGCAACTGCGTGAAACTATGGCCATGATCGCGGCTGATGAACACACGCCCGGATTCAGCCGTGACCACCAGAATGCCCGAGGGCAACAGATGCGCGCTTGTCAGATTACTGCTTGAGCCGACTGAAATCTTTGTCCAGTCCTGCCCGCCATCTTCGCTGAGCGCGGCCCGCCCCGCGACACCGCAAACAAAAATCCCGCCATCACCCGTTGGCGATACCGCAAACAGGCTGGCATCAGTCGGCTGGGTTGTCTCGGGAAAAGTTGTGCCGCCATCGGTGGAGACAAATGTTAGTCCCGTCTCGGCGGCAATGAAGATCGAATTTCCATCCGTTGCGACATCGTATAAATTATGACTCAGCCGGTCATCAATGTGCAAGGACCAGTCCTGCCAGGTCTTGCCACCGTCCTGTGTACGCATGACCATGCGGTATGCACCGAATACCATCGCATCCTGCGGGCTTGTTGCCAGAATGGAAAAAAATGGCTTGTCCGGCCCGGCATCAAGAAAGAACTGCGCGCGGCGCATCGCCAGCGGCGCGCCCGGGCTTTGGTCGCCATCGGCCGCGGCCTGCTTCGCGGCGTCCATGGTCAACTGATTCGCCTGCAGGCCGTTCAACTGCTCCTGCCAGGTTCCGCCGCCGTCGTTCGTATGCAAAATAACGCCATAATGCCCGGCCGCCCAGCCATGCTGCGCATCAACGAAGGCAACGCAGGTCATGGTCACATCAACCGGCACCTGGGCCTGGGTCCAGCTGGTTCCGTTATCGTCAGAATAAACAATGCCGCCATGCTCGCCAGCCGCCACCAGCCGGTTGCCAGCCCGGGTGATCGCGATGAGAACGATCTTGCCGGGCGCTTTCAGCTTGATCGCCGGGGTATCAAGATCGCGGATTCCCGTGCCGGCCATCGCCAGAGTAGGCGGCGCTGCCAACAGAATACTGAATAACACACGCAGGAGACTCTTGAGAACCAACGCCAGGCTTCCTTTTGCAATCTTCAGAAAAACCAAACCCGCGGCAACCATCGGGGCCCTGACTGCCGCGGGGATAGGAGCGCCTTAGAAGGAGTCCTGGGCACCCAGGGTCTGGGGATTGAACGTGTTGGGCGTCAACGGCGCGAAGCTCACGGGCTCGTTGTAGGGCGCCGGCATATCCCACGCGCCGCCGCCTGAGACATATTCATCAGCCTGCAGATTATAAACCAGCGAGTTGCCATAGGCCGTGGAGGGCACATCAGGCCGCGTCTCCATGAACATGATCTGGTGATGATACAGATTGCCCTGGGCATCGTAAGCATCGCCCAGCACGGCATGCCAAGTGTCTTCATCAACATAGAACACGCGCCGCGGCAGCACGTTGCGCGCGCCCGGGTGGAGTGTGGCTTCAACAACCCATACGCGATGCAGCTCCCAGCGCACGATATCCGGATTCATGAAGTGCGGCTGATGTGCATTCTGCGGCGTGGAGAGGAACAGCGCGTTGTTGTTGTAGGGGATATACACTTCGCGCTTGCCGAGCAGCTTCCAGTCGTAACGATCGAGCGCACCGTAAAACACATAATACTCGTCGTACCCGCCGATGCCATCCAGCGTGGAGGCTGGCGTGTCATACGTCAGCTCCGGCGCCTTGCGCACGCGCCCTTGCCCGGCCAGATACTGCCAGACCTGCATCGGCTGGTTGGTGGTATTGGTGGGCTGCCACTCGATCAGCTCCTGCCCGTTGAAATTCGCCGGGGAGTAGAAATGCTCGTGATACTGGCGAATGTAGCCGTTGTAGTTTTCAAGCGTTCCATCCGGCTGATAATATGGGCTGGTCTCAATGTTGCGGTAGCCCAGCGCCAGCGTCAGTTGCCCCTGGCTGACCACCCATGATGAAATCATGCGGTTATAATTGCAGGACTCCCAGCGGGTGTTGTGGTTCCACATCACCTGTGCTCCGGCTTCCAGCGGGTCGCTCTGGTCGGGGATCGGGAAGGGGACGCCGCCGTAGGCATCCACGAACCCGAGACGCGAGCCGCCGGGAACCGGCTTGGTGCGCAGCGCGTTCTGATAGGTATTGTCATACACCCATTGCGGCGCGGCGGCCGTGCGATGTGTGGGATACACATCGATGCGGAACTCCGGCCACTTCTTCATCATGAACTTCACGCTCTCGCACAGCTTGTCCTCATACTGGGCCATGTTGCTGGCGTTGATCGAAACGACCTTGGCATCGGACTTGAACATGTCCGGCATCGGCTGGGCCGGAGTCCAGCCGTCGGGCGTGGTGGTCAGTCCGCCCGTCCAGGCGGGAATCGAGCCATCGGCATTGCCGGCGCGCTCGGCGCCAAAGGGGGTGAGCGTGGTTTTCAGCTGCGCCGCCATATCCGGCGTCACGGCCGCGCGGGCCGCTTTCGGCACCGCCATACCGGCGGCAAGCGCGCTGGCACTGCTGGTCATCAGGGTATTAAAAGTTCTTCTCTTCATGCGTCGTTCCTCGCCATTTATATTTTAGTTAGAATGTGCGCTGGATATTGAAGGCCACATAACCGCGATCCGCCAGCGGGTTCAGGCTGGGATCAGGCCGGCCCAGATATTCCTGGTAGGTTATGCCCGCAGTCCAAACGGAACGGTAGGTTCCTGTTACACCAAAGTTAATCGTCCCCGTGCCGTGATTCATGGTCGCGTCGATCTGTGAGCGGCCAAGGAAATTATACTTGAAGCCGATCGGGAAGGAAACCGTGAGGTTGGGCAGAACCTCGTAGTAGGTTGGCGAGAACACAACGTCGAAGGCAGCACCTGTCGCATCGCGATGCGGGGTCAATTCGGCGGCGCCGGAGTCAACCGAGAGCACATGGTTCATGGCAACTTCGCCATCAATCGTCATGCCGCCGGGGTCGAGCGGAAGGCCGGGCGAGACATAGATGAACGAGGCCTGAGCCGCCATCGTGCTGCCCTTGGCATAGAGCGCGCCGCCGTTGGCCGGGCCCACGGGGGTTGGAGTGAACGCCGCGCCGCTGACCAGAGGCATATTGCGGCGGCCCGAAATTTCACCCGCCACGTTCACCGGCCCAACCGTGGTGGACAATGCCGCGCCAAAGAGCTGAATATCGCGCGGATAAACCAGATAATAACTGCCAACGGAGTTGCTCGGCTGGCCAGGCTGCGGGCCGGTCAGGTAAAGCGATGGCGCTTTCGCATCAAAGCGTTCGGCGTAGAGGCCAACGTCATAATTGCCGTAGGTCGCCTGCACCGAGAGACCGAATTCGCCGTTATTGATCGGCGGCCGGATATCCTTGGTGCGGTACAGATACGCATTGTTGCCCGCGATCAGGCGCTGGCCGCCCTTGTCGAGGATATCGGCGCTGGAGAAGTAAGCGCCCACGCCCTGGAACGTGTCAGGCTCCCACTCGAACTGATAAAAACCCTGGATTGTATAGGTCATGTTCGGCTGATAGGTGACCACCGCCTGGCCGACCGGCAGGAAGATCTGCTGCGCCTGGGCGTTGGGCAGGCTTTCGGCCTTGATGACATCAATCGGCGCCTGGCCGGCGGAGATGCCGTTGGTCGCAAAGAACAGGCTCTGGCCCCAAAGCAGCGTCTGGCGGCCGAGCTTCACGGTGAGGGTCTGCTGGTCACCCCGGCCGAAGGAGGTCGAGCCATAGACGAAGGCGTCCAGCAGAACGGCGTTCTGGCCGTTGATGTTGCGCGTGGCGCTGGTGAAATCCTTATTGCTCGGCGTGGAGTAGGGATTGTAGGTCGCGGGCGAGTTGTTCTGCGTCGTGCCGAGATAAGGCGTGTCGAGATAGAACTCACCGCTGACATGCGCGCCGTAATTTCCATCCTTGATGTCAAGCACGGGCAGCAGATCAAATGTATTGTCAACGATGCCATGGCGGAAATTCAGATCGCCATCATTGCCATTTATATTGTTCGTGAGAATGGCCGAGGGATTGTTCACGCGGTATATGGCGGACCATTCAGCCGTCGTATCAAGGCTGATTTCCGTGCCGCCGCCATTGCTATATACATTGAACGCACAGGCAGGCGCGCCTGACATCAACAATCCGCCTAGCAGGGCCGTGCCGCCCAGCAATAGCGTCCGTAGATTATTCCCAGAATGTGGTTTGGTTATCATCCTTGAGCTCCTCGCTTCCCTTTTTGTTTTATATTGCAGTCTCTCTCCACCGCCCCGGTAAGAGGCAGAAGCCAAAAGAAACCGGGATCGCCGCTATCCTCCCCCGCTCCCCCAACGCCGGCCGCCCCTCGGGCGGAATCAGCTTCATTTATTTATATAAAGAATGCCAAATAGAAAATAATATTGCAAGACATTTGTATAATGTTTTGCGCTTTTTCTGTGCGGCTAAGCGACGCCCGGATCGATCCTGACCATCAACTTGCCAGTATGCCCGCCACCGGGCGCAAACAGGCTCTGGAAGACGCTCAACGTGTTTTCGATCCCATCGCGCACATCAACGTCATAAACCAGCTGGCCGGAGCGTATCCAGCCGGAGAGGGCGCTCACCGCCTCGGCCGCGCGCGGGAAATAATCAAGCACCAGGAAGCCCTCGATCGTCGCGCGGCGCATCAGGATCTTGGTCAAATCCACACCCTGCACTCGTTCCCTGGCGTTATACTGCGAAATCAGCCCGCACAGCATAACCCGGCCGCGCAGGGCGATGTTCTCGATGACGGCATTGCCGATCTCACCACCAACATTCTCAAAATACATATCAACACCGCCACCGCCATCCGCACGCGGCGGCGCCAGCTGTGCCAGACGCGCGGCTACGTCCTCATTTTTGTAGTCTATGGCTTCATCGAATCCAAACCGCGTTTTCAGATACCGGCACTTCTCAGCACCACCGGCAATACCGATCACGCGACAGCCCATGATCTTACCGATCTGCCCAACGATGGAACCCACCGCCCCCGCCGCCGCGGAGACCACCAGTGTTTCGCCAGCCTGGGGCTTGCCAACCTCGAGAAGGCCGAAATAAGCGGTGATCCCGGTGGCGCCCAGCACGCTCATCCACGCGCTCAGCGGCACGCCCGCAACCGGCGTTACGCGCCCCACCTCGGCAGGGGTGAAGAGATGATATTCCGCCCAGCCGCCAAGCCCTGTCACCAGGTCGCCCGGCGCGAAACCCTCCGCCGCGGAGGCCTCAACCGTGCCGATGATGCCGCCATACATCGGCCCGCCCAGCGGTACCGGCGGCATGTAGCTCGGCTCATCCTTCATCCATAAGCGATTGGCCGGATCAAGCGACAAATATCCGGTACGCACCAGCATCTGCCCAGGCTGCACCACCGGCTTCGGCTTTTCCTCAAAGCGCAAGCACGCATCAACATCATCGCCAACCGGGCGGCGGATTAAAGTCCATTGCTTATTGGTTGCAGACATCACTAACTCCCCCTGGCCGTCAGATTTGCGCGCTGATCAGCGCATCGACAATAACCGCCCCCTGCCCGTCCGGGCGCACGAGGACCGGATTGATTTCAACATCACGCAGGGCAGAACCCGCCTGCATCACCATATCGGAGAGCTTCAGCATGACCTCAATCAGCGCTTCCTCATCGGCGGGTTTGGCGCCGCGGAAACCGGTGAGCAGCGGGTGCGCCTTCAATTCCCGCAGCATCTCACAGGCAATATCGCGATTTATGGGCAGCAGGCGTAGCGAGATGTCCTTGTACAGCTCGGTCAGCACGCCACCCAAGCCCGCTGTCAGCACCGGGCCGAACACCGGGTCGCGGGTGACGCCCAGCAGCATGCCGACACCTTCACTAACCTGCTGCTGAACCGTCGCCCCCTCAATGCGCGCATCGGGCAGCGCCTTGCGCGCCGATTCTGTGACGCTCAGGAAAGCCTCACGCGCCGCCTCAGGCGTCTTCAAATCCAGCCGCACGCCGCCAACCTCGGTCTTGTGCAAGATATCGGCGCTCAGCACCTTCACCGCAACGGGGCAGCCAAGCTCTGCCGCCATCGCCACCGCTTCATCGGCCGTGGTGGCGATGCGCTCTTCCACCACCGGCAGACCGTAGCGCTTGAGGAATGATTTTGCCTCCGCCTCGTTCAGCGTCCTATAAGGGGCGGTGGAGAGCGGCGCATGCGGCACGGGCACCCAGCCGGGCTTGTGGGAGCGGGCCGCCCAGTCCAGATAGCCGCCGAGGGCGCGCGCCGTCTGGCCAATTTCAGGCAGCACGGCCACACCGGCCGCCTCCAGCTCCGCCACGCGTTCCGCACCGGTCGGGTCAATCGCCACCAGCAACTTGCCGGTTCTTCCTGCCGCCTCGATGAGCGCGGGGGACACCAGATCCAGCAGATAGCCCATGATATAAAAAACTATGCAATCCAGCGCATCGGTCTCGAGCAGCGCATTCAACGCGGCGGTGAAGAAGCTGAGGTCATTGGTCACCTGCCCGGTCAGATCAACCGGATTGGTCCACATGCCATAACGCGGCAGCAGCGCCGCGAGCTTCGCCTGCACCTCCGCTGGGAGCGTGGGAATTTCCAGCCCCGCTTCGGCGAAACGGTCAGAGAGAATGGCGCACCCGGCCCCCGAGACGGAGACGATGCAGGTGCGCAGCCCGGCCGGCCGCCGGCCCGTGCGCCACAGGCGCGCGAAGTCGATGATCTGGCCAGGATCTCCGCCCACCGCCGCCCCAGCTTGGCGAAGTGCTGCCTTGTAGACAACCGCATTCCCCGCCATCGCCGCCGTGTGCGAGGCCGCCGCCTCGGCCGCCTTTTCGGAATCGCCTACTTTGAGCAGAAACAATGGCTTGGCCTGTTCGCGCATGCGCGCGGCAGCCGCCAGAAAACGCGGGCCGTCGCGCAGCTGTTCAACATAGCCGAGCACCGCTTTTGTTCCAGGATCATCAGCAAGATACTCAAGATATTCCGAAAACTCGACGCACGCTTCGTTGCCGGTGTTGGCAAAGCAGGAATAGCCAAGCCCGGCGCGCGCGCCCATGATCATGAAAATAGCCGCCATGTTGCCGCTTTGCGCGATCACCCCCACCGGCCCGGCAGGCTGCGGCGTCTCAAATCCCTTCAGGAAGGTGGCGAAAAGCTGCGTGCGGAAATTGGCATGCCCCAGACAATTCGGGCCCGAGATGACCATGCCGGTCTCGCGCGCAAATTCAACCACCTCGCGCTGCAACGCCTCGCCCTGCTCGGTATGTTCCTCGGCAAAACCTGAAGCAAACAGAACGGCAGCGGGGATGCCCTTAGCATGGGCTGCGCGCAAGGTCTGCATGGTCTCGCTCGCGCGCACCGCCAGCACCGCCAGATCCGGCGTGAAGGGCAGCGAGGCGATATCAGAATGGCAGGCAAACCCCGCGATCTCGCGATAGCGCGGATTGACGAGCGCCAGCCGATCAGGCCCAAAACCGAGGCGCAGAGCGGTATTAACCGGAATCCCCCCGGTACGCTCATAATTCTGGCTGGCCCCTACGATGACAAGAGTCTTGGCATCAAAGAGTGGACGAAGCTTGTGGGACATCGCGTTCAAATCAAACCTCAAACCAGGAGGGAGAGCGGCGCTTCGACACGCGCCTTGAAATCAGCCAGGAACCGGGCGCCAAGCGCGCCGTCGATGGCGCGGTGGTCACAGGAGAGCGTGACCGAGAGTACCGTCACAAAACCAACGCCGCCATCCTTGGTCTCGCGCGCCTCGCGCCGGGTGGCGCCCACCGCGAGGATGCCGCCCTGCGGCGGGTTGATGATCGCCTCGAACTGACGCACGCCGAACATGCCGAGGTTTGAAACCGTGAAGGTGCCGCCTTGCAAATTTTCCGCCTGTAGGCCGCGCCCCCGGGCCTTCGCCGCCAGATCGCGCGCGCCGGCCGCGAGAGCGGAGAGCGAGAGCTGCGCCGCATCACGGATGACCGGCACCAGCAGGCCGCCCTCGATGGAAACGGCGACGCCCAGATCCACCCGCGCGAAACGGCGGATGCCCTCAGGCGTGAAATGCACATTCATATCCGGACAGGCGGTCAGGCTTTTCGCGGTGGCGCACAGCAAAAAATCATTAACCGAGAATTTTGCAGCACTTGCCGGCGCGTTCACCTCGGCGCGCAGCGCAAGCAACCGGTCCATCTCCACATCCATCGTCAGGTAGAAATGCGGGATCGTTTGCTTGGCCGCCTGCAACGTGCTGGCAATGGCGCGGCGCATGCCGCTCAGGGGCAGCAGCTCATCGCGCTGGGCCGCAGCACCAACCTTGGGCGATACGGGCGCGGCGGCATTTGCGCCGGGCTCTATATCCTCCCAGGTGATGCGCCCCTGACGGCCGGTGCCGGTGATGCCCGCCAGGGAAATGCCCAGCGCGGCGGCGCGCTGCAAGGCCCTCGGCGTGGCGCGGGGCGGCTGCGCCGCGGCCTGCACATCAGCCAGGCGAATCCGCGCGCCCTCCGGCGTGAGCCCTGCCAGGTCCACGCCAAGCTCAACCGCCGCCCGCTTGGCAAGCGGCGTCGCCTTGGGGGCTGCGGGCTCTTGCGCGGCCACCTGCGGCACAGGTGCCGCCTCCTGCAACGCGGCGCCGGTTTTCTGCGCAATGAAGGTGTCAACTTCCGCGGCGTTCACGCCCGCCGGTGCAATCACCGCCAGCAACGCGCCCACAGGGTAAATCTCGCCGGCCTTGCCGAGCAGACGCGCCACAACACCATCGTCCTCACACTCAAGCGTGTTGACGATTTTGGCGGTCTCGATATCGGCGAGCTCAACGCCCTTGGCCACGGCAGCGCCTTCGGCCACATGCCATGCGGCAAGCTGACCCTCGGTCATTTCCAGTCCCCACTTGGGCATGGTCACGGCAAATATTTGCGGCATATCTTCCCCCTCCTAGCGGCTGGCCATGGTGGCGCGCGCGGCCTGGACGATTTTTTCCGGCGACGGAATATAAAGGTTCTCAAGATCCGCCGCGAACGGTACCGGCGTATGCGGCGCGGTGACCTGGCGCACCGGCGCCTTGAGATAACCAAAGGCACGCTCTGCTACCATCGCGGCAACATCAGCGGCAAGCGAGCAGCGCGGCGGTGATTCGTCAACCACCACAAGCCGCCCGGTGGCGCGCACGCTCTCCAGGATCATATCCTCATCCAGCGGCGAGGTCGTGCGCGGATCGATCACATCGCAATGGATGCCCTCAGCCGCCAGCGTCTCCGCCGCCGCGCGCGCGAAGTTCACCATGCGGGCAAAGGCCACAATGGTCACATCATCGCCCGCGCGCACCAGCGCCGCCTCGCCGAAGGGCAGCGCATAAGGCTCATCAGGCACCTCGCAGGATTCGCCATAAAGCATCTTATGCTCAAGGAAGATCACCGGATCATCGTCGCGGATCGCGGCGATCATCAGCCCCTTGGCGTCATAGGCGTTCGAAGGGGTCACCACCTTGATTCCCGGAATCGCCGTAAAGAGGGGATAGAGCGTCTGGGAATGTTGCGCCGCCGCGCCCATACCGGCCCCCATGGTCATGCGGATGACCAGCGGCGCCTTCGCGTTCGGCCCGAACATGTAACGGAATTTCGCGGCCTGATTCAGAATCTGATCGAAACAGACGCCGACGAAATCAGCGAACATGATCTCCGCGACAGGACGCAGCCCCGCCAGCGCCGCGCCGTTGGCTGCGCCGATGATGGCGGATTCCGAAATCGGCGTGTCGATCACCCGCGCCTCGCCAAAACGCGGCAGCAGCCCCTTGGTGAGGCCAAACACACCACCCGCCGCCTCGCGCTGGCCAGACGTTCCGCCCGCCCCGCCGGAGACATCCTCCCCCAGCACGATCACCCGTGGATCGCGCGCCATCTCCTGGTGCAGCGCTTCATTGATAGCCTCTCGCATTGTCTTGACCGGCATTGACGATCTCCTCAGTAGCTGGCGTAAACGTTGGTCAGCAGTTCGGCCGGGGCATGCCCGCGCCCCGCTTTCGCCGCCGTCACTGAATGATCGACCAGCGCCCTGATTTCGATCTCGATTCCGTCCAGATCATCCACCGCCAGAAGCCCGGCCTGCGTCACGCGGCGGCGGAAATTTTGCAGGCAGTCGTTTCCGGCACGCAGCCGCTCCACCTCGCCCGGCGCGCGGTAGAGCATCGGGTCGCCCTCAAAATGCCCGTAATAACGTGTTGTTTGCGCGTAAACGGCCGTGGGTCCGCCGCCGTTGCGTGAAATTTCGAGCGCCTGGCGTACCGCGTCATGCACCGAGAAGAAATCAAATCCATCTGCTTCAAACACGGGAATTCCAAAACTACGGATGCGCTGCACCGGATCCTTCGCGCCGGTTGAGTAACTGCCGCCGGTGTGCTCCGAATAGCCATTCATTTCGAACACAAATACTTTTGGCACCTGGAGCACAACCGCAAGGTTCATCGCCTCGAACACCGTGCCCTGGTTGGCCGCGCCATCCCCGGTGAAAGAGGCGGCCACGGAACCATCGCCGCGCATCTTGCAGGCAATCGCCGCGCCAACCGCAATCGGCTGCCCGCCGCCGACGATGCCATTGGCGCCAAGCATGCCCTTGGTCACGTCCGCAATGTGCATCGAGCCGCCCTTGCCGTTGCAAAGTCCCTCGGCGCGGCCATAAATTTCCAGCATCATGGCCGGAATGTCGCAGCCCTTGGCAATGCAGTGGCCATGGCCGCGATGGGTGCTGATGATATAATCACGCTCGGTCAATTGTTCGCACAAACCCGCCGCAACCGCTTCCTGCCCGGCGTAAAGATGCAGAAATCCCGGGATTTCACCTTTGGGATTTTCGATGTGCAGACGCTCCTCGAACTCCCGGATCTTCACCATGCTGCGAAAAGCCTGGAGCAATTGTTCACGGCTTAGCTGCATGTGCATCCCGCCCCGCCGGCCACAACCAGCTGCTCGATTCTAGCTGTCATTCTGTTCGCTCCCTCACACGCGCCCGCATATTTGTTTTGGCGCAGGCGGTACTGTATCGTTAGCCACGTTTTAATATACAAAAATGTAGTTGTACATATATAAAAATGGCCAAGCTTTGTATGGGCGCAAAAAATCTGTGTGCAAACGGCCCAGATACACCCCGGCGGAACGGCATGCCGCCGCGGCCGGCGCGCAACCGGCCAAGCACAAGGTTTATCGGTACAAAAAGGGGTCCGGCGGATTTATCCGTGCCACGGGCAGGGGGTTACCCATATGGGCGGCATCTCCCCCGGCGCGCGGCGCCTGCAACGACTGGCTGAAAGCCTCAGGCCGCAGGTTTTGGCATGCGAACGGGCGAGGGCCGCATGGCGGCAACGGGCGAGGGCTCGGAGTGCAGCAGATACTCGGCGAGCACATCGCCATGGATGGTGGCGTGCTGGCGCAGCAACTCGTAGGCGAGATCACCGTCCTGGCGTTCGAACGCGCCCATCAGGGTGCAATGGTCGTGGTAATCCTGCTCGGCTTTTCCAGGATAGAACAGATGCGTGCGAAAATAACCGAGCAAGCGCAGACCGTAATTATGCGTTGTATCAAACATATAATTATTACGGGCGAGGCGCATGATGAACACATGAAAATCAGTGTTCATATCGGCATAGGCGTGAATATCGCCCTTGCCGAGCAGGGATTCCATCATTTTATGCATGGCGCGCAGTTCACGCAGATTATCAGGCGTCATGCGCCGCGCCGCGTATTTGCCGCAAATTCCTGAAAGTTCAGCCGTGAACTCGAACATCTGCACCATCTCGCGCAGCCCGAGGCTGGGCACGAAAGCGCCCTGGCGCGGCCGTTTTTCCAAAAGCCCATCCTGCACCATCTGCAGCACCGCCTCGCGCACCGGCGTGCGCGAAACTTCAAGCCGGGTGGCCACGCTATCCTCGTCAACCCGCGATCCCGGCGGCAGCTGGCCGCTGGCCATCTCGTTCTCAAGTATTTCACGGACTCGCTGGGCTTGGGTCTTGCGGCTCACGGCTGGTTGTCACTCCTGGGTTGGTCACGCGGTTCACAATCTGGCTACACCCCGCGCCCCCGCTTGTCATCGGTTTATTTCATACCTCCAAAAAAATACATATAACCCCGGTTTTTCCGGGATTATATGTAACTTGCGATATATTTAAGCGCTTAGCCAAGATACTTGTCCAGCGTCCGGGCGAAATGGCGCACGCGGCTTTCCTGATAATCCCCCAGCTCCAATTTGCGGTTCTTGGAGGCCTTCATGCCTTCCTGCACGAAAGGCAGGTTGAACATATCCTGGTCGAAAATAAACCCAAGCCGGCCAAGCTCGGGCGCATCGGCCCAGGCTTCATGCTCGCCCAGCAAGTGCATGGGCACGGCGCGCGCGGGTTTTTCTCCGGCCGGCGCGCGGCTGAGAATACGCACCTCCATCAGGCAACGCTCATGGTCCGGCCAGGGGCGCCAGCGATATACGATATTGAGCGAACGCCCGCCCCAGGGCGAGAAATTGGGGAATACGTTGTAGGTAAAGAGATCAACCATCTCCGTATCGGATACGCCGGAGAGATCATACCCCAGCTCCGTTCCGTAATGCTGGCGATTATATTCCGCCATGGCCTGCCGCGCGGTCTGGCCAGGCTTTACGATCACCCGCTCATAGCCTGACATCTTATCAAGCCCGGTGCGCTCGGCGGCGATATCTGCAATCTGCTGCTCGGTGAGCGTGCCCGCTGGAATATGCGGCGAATTGGTGATGTAGGGCGTCAGCGCGACATTCACGTTGTCGCCATAGATGTTATATTTGGTGTTGGCGTCGCCCAGATAATCCATCAACTGCGGGTGCGTCTCAATGGTATGCCACGCCTCCATGAAGGCCTCCGCCGTGGTCTTCCAGTTCGCATCAACAACTTTCGCAACCCAGATGGAGGTCCAGCATTGCTCCAGATGCCAATCCTTGAAATGCGCGGGCAGCGGCGCGAGATATTCCTCGATGCTTGGCCCCTCCTTGGCCTCGCGGATGAAAATGAACCCCTGCCAGCGCGCCACCGTGGCCTCCGGCAGCTGCATCTTCTCATCCGTCAGATGCGGAAAATCCCACCGGCACGGAATATCCTTCAGACTGCCGTCGATCTCCCAGGTAAAAGCGTGAAACGGACATTTGAAATCCGCCGCGCAGCCGTCCTCGGTGCGCAACTTGCGGCCCCGGTGCAGGCATACATTATAAAACGCCCGCACGCCGCCATCCTGCTGGCGCGTCACCAGATAAGAGCGCCCGGCGTTCTCATACACCACATAATCGCCGGGATCAGGCAGCTCTTCCTCGCGGGCGGCGAACTGCCACACCTGCGGCCACATCTTCTCGCACTCGGCGCGGAAAACATCCGGGCTGATATAACGCTCCACATCCAGCGGCTCGGAGCCGAGATAGACATAATCATCGCGTTTCAAAAACTCCGGCGCGCCGCGCGTGTCGCTGGCCATCAGGTCATCCCAGGAAATACCGGGGCAACGTGCCACCATGGGCGGCGGAGAAACGGTATCATCAGGCACGGGCGTTCCTTTCAATATTTTTTATGTTGCTTCAGATTACACATATAATAGAGTTTTGTATATAATTTTCAAATCAACTACCGAGATAATGCGCCCCCGCCTGCGCGAAATACCGGATTCGAACTCCCGGATCTCTCCCCAAACTCTATTTCGCAGATTTTGCCGGCCGCGCCCCAAGCTGCCCCTGCGTATCCCGCTCCAACAAACCGGCGGCAGGCTGGCCCGGATTCGCGATTTTCATCAACATGGGTCAAGATGTTTCTTCCGTTTTCGCCCCGGCGATGCCGCCGGCATTTTTATTTGACGATTTACACGCAGATAAATATAATACTAAAAGTCTTTTGTATACAAAAAATACGCCAACCACCGGCGCACAAAGGAAGGAACACCGTCCAAGATGAGCCTTATCCAAGCTTATGGGAACGCGGCGGAGGCAATGATCTCCTACGTTGACAACCACACCACCGATCTTGCCGATGGCGTGATGCCCGTGCCTGTGAAAAACTACACCGACCCCGAGATTTTCGAGCGGGAGCTCGACCTCATCTTCAAGCGGCTGCCGCTGCTTGCCGCGCTCACCATCGAGATGCCCAAGCCCGGCGATTTCAAGACGCTTACCATGGTCGGCAAGCCCGTGCTCCTCACCCGCGGGAAGGATGGCGTGGCGCGCGCGTTCCTGAATGTCTGCGCCCATCGCGGCAACAAGCTGGCTATGGAAAAATCCGGCAACTGCAGCCGTTTCTCCTGCGCCTACCATGCCTGGACCTATTCAAACGACGGGCGGCTGCTCGGCATCGCCGAGCGCGCCAAATTCGGCGAGGTTGATGCCAGCACCCTCAACCTTACCGCCCTGCCCTGCCAGGAAGCGGCCGGGCTCATCTTCGTGGCCCTCACCCCTGGGGTGGAGATGGACATGACCTCCTTCCTGGGCGGCATGCTCGAGGATCTCGAAGGGCAGAAGTTCAAGGATTGGTATTACGTCGGGTCCAAGGAGATCCACGGCGCCAACTGGAAGATCGCCTACGACGGCTATCTGGAGGGGTATCACTTCTCCGCCGCCCACCCCAAGACCATCGCGCCCCGCTCCTACACCAACATCATGCATTTTGATGTTTTCGGCCCCCATATGCGCGTCGGCTACCCGACCTTCAGCATCGGCAAGCTGAAGGATCTGCCGCGCGAGGAATGGGGTCAACATGAAAACGACGGTTATGATTTCGTGCGCACGCTCTTCCCCAATGTGTCTATTTTCGTGGCGCCGGAGCTGACGCAGATCGCCCAACTCCTGCCCGGCCCCACCGCCGGCGAGAATCGGACGGTGCTGCATTATCTGGCCAAGATTCCGCCAAAGAACGAGGAAGAAGAAGCGCGCCTGCAGAGCTTCAGCCAGTTCATCTGCGATGTGGTGAACGAGGAAGATTACATGCTGGGCTTGAGAGTGCAGGAGGGCCTGGCCTCCGGCGCGCTCGAGCATGTCGTGTTCGGCCGCAACGAGCGCGGCAATCAGGTGTTCCATAAATGGGTCGACTACTACCTCGCCAACAACCCCGCCGCGCCGCGCCCCAACCCTTAAGGCGGCCGCACCCGGCCCGGCGCGCCATCCGCGCATATTCAATCAAGCAAGCAAAACAAAAAAGGATTTTCATAATGGGGAGACTTGACGGCAAGGTGGCGCTCATCACTGGCGCGGCCGGCGGCATCGGCGCCGCCACGGCGAAGCTCTTCGCCAGCCAGGGCGCACAGCTCGTTCTGGCGGATGTAGCCCCCCTCGCCGCCGCGCCCGGCGTCCTCACACTCCAGCTTGATGTGACCGATGAGGCAGGCTGGAGCACGGCGGTGGAGCAGGCCATCAAGCGTTTCGGGCGGTTGGATGTGCTGGTGAACAACGCCGGGATATTCAAAATGGCGCCGCTGGAGGAAACCAGCGTCGCCATGTTCGAGCAGACCGTGCGCATCAATCAGCTCGGCGTGTTTCTGGGCATGCGCGCGGCCGCGCCGGTGATGAAGGCGCAAGGTGCGGGCAGCATCATCAACATCTCCTCGGTCGGCGGGCTGCTCGGTTCGCCCAACAACATCGCCTATTCCGGCACCAAATGGGCGGTGCGCGGCATGACCAAATGCGCCGCCACCGAGCTGGCCCCCTTCAAGGTGCGGGTCAACTCCATCCATCCCGGCGGGGTGGATACGCCCATGCTCACCGCCCAGATCCAGGGCGCGGCGCTGGCGGGCGTTGCCGCCGGCACGCCGCTCGGCCGTCTTGCCACGGCCGATGACGTCGCCGCCATGGCGCTGTTCCTCGCCTCGGATGACAGCAGCTATTCAACAGGCTCGGAGTTTGTTTGCGACGGCGGTATGTCCATGGCCTGAACGGCCCAATATAAAATGAAAATGGGGGGATGAATGACGATGCTGACTGGAAAAGTGGCGCTGGTGACCGGCTCGGGCGCGGGAATTGGCCGGGCCATCGCGGAGAGCTACGCGCGCGAGGGCGCCCGGCTGGTGATCTCGGATGTGAATGCGGCCCTGGGCGCCGGGACCGTGGCGGCAATCGAGGCTGCAGGCGGACAGGCCGTGTTCGTGAAGGCTGACGTCGCGGAAGCGGCGGGGCATGTGGCGCTGGTCGCCGCGGCGCATCAGCATTTCGGCGCGCTGCACATCGCCTGCAACAATGCCGGCATCGCCGGGGGCGGGCGCGCGCTCACCGAGACCACCGATGAAGACTGGGGCCGCGTCATCGCGGTCAACCTCACCGGCGTGTTCCTCGGCATGCGCGCACAGATCCCCGCCATCGCGGCCGCCGGGGGCGGGGCCATCGTCAACATCGCCAGCGTCCTCGGCAGCGTCGCCATCCCCAATTCCGCCCCTTATGTCGCCTCCAAACATGGCTGCGTCGGGCTCACCCGCGCCGCGGCGCTTGAAGCCGCCGGGCAGAAGGTGCGCGTGAATGCCGTCGGGCCGGGTTTCATCGCCACCCCCATGGCGGCCTCGCTCGATCAGGCGAGCATTGACGCCATCGCCGCCAAGCACGCCCTGGGGCGCTGGGGCACCGCGCAGGAGATCGCCGAAGTGGCGCTGTGGCTCGCCTCCGATAAGGCAAGTTTCGTCACCGGCGCCTATTACACCGCCGACGGCGGCTACTCGGCGCAATAGCGTGAGCACCCTCTTCGGCCTCACCGGCAAAACAGTGCTGGTAACCGGCGCCTCCTCGGGGCTTGGCGCGCATTTCGCCACCGTTCTGGCCAAGGCGGGGGCCAGCCTCATCCTGGCGGCGCGGCGCCAGGGCGCGCTGGAGGAGACCGCCGAAGCCGCGCGCCGCCTTGGCGCCACGGTCACCGCCCTCCCGGTGGATGTCACCTCCTCAGCCTCGGTGGCGGCACTCGCCCCGGCCATCGCGCAGGTGGACGTGCTGATCAACAACGCCGGCATCGTGCGCAGCGCCCCCGCTCTGGCCCAAACCGAAGAGGACTGGGACACGGTGATCGACACCAACCTCAAAGGCATGTTCCTCCTCGCGCAGGCAGCGGCGCGGGCGATGAAGGCGCATGGGCGCGGGGGAGCCATCGTCAACATCGCCTCCATCCTGGGGTTGCGCCAGGCGGGCGGTGTGGCGCCCTATGCCATCTCCAAGGCAGGCGTGGTGCAGATGACCAAAACCCTCGCCCTGGAGCTGGCGCGCTACAATATCCGCGTGAACGCCCTGGCGCCGGGCTACCTGGACACCGCGCTCAACCGCGAATTCTGGGAAACCGAAACCGGCCAGGCGCTGATTAAGCGCATTCCCGCGCGCCGCCTCGGCCAACTCGCGGAGCTTGACGGGCCGCTGCTGCTACTCGCCTCCGAGGCGTCGGCCTATATGAGCGGCGCGGTGCTCGCCGTCGATGGCGGACACCTCGTCAACACGTTGTAAGGAGTTAATCGGATGTCCAACCCAGACCCCGAACTGGCCGCCCGGCTGACGCGCGATGTCGAGCGCTTCGTGCGCGAGGTGGTGATCCCCTATGAGACAGACCCGCGCCGCGGCCCGCACGGCCCGCTCGATTCACTGGTGCTGGAACTGCGCGAGAAAGCCCGCGCGGCCGGGGTGCTCACCCCGCACATCCGCCCCGGCGGCGCGCATCTCACCCAGCGTGAAACCGCCGCCATCCTCAAAAAATCCGGCCTCTCGCCGCTTGGCCCGCTGGCGTGCAACACCGCGGCCCCCGATGAAGGCAACATGTTCCTCATGGGCCGCGTGGCCAGCGCCGCGCAAAAGGCGGAATTCCTGCAGCCCGTCGTCGAGGGGCGGGCGCGCTCAGCCTTCCTGATGACCGAACCCGCCGCCGAGGGCGGCGCCGGCTCCGACCCCTCGATGCTCAAAACCCACGCGGTGCGCGCGGGCGATGAATGGGTCATCAACGGCCGCAAGGCTTTCATCACCGGGTTTGACGGCGCGCATACCGGCATCGTGATGGCCCGCACGCGCGACGGCGAGCGCCCGGCCGCCACCATGTTCCTCGTCAGGCTCCCGCACCCGGCCATCCGCATCGAGCGCATCCTGAACACCATCGACAGCTCCATGCCCGGCGGCCATGCGGTGCTCGACATCGAAAATCTGCGCGTCCCGGCCGCCAATGTTCTGGGCGAGGTGGACGAGGGCTTCAAATACGCCCAGGTCCGCCTCTCGCCCGCGCGGCTTTCGCATTGCATGCGCTGGTGGGGCACCGCCGCGCGCGCGCAGGAGATCGCCAGCCAATACGCCTGCACGCGCGAGGCCTTCGGCAAAAAACTCATTGAGCATGAGGGCGTGGGCTTCATGCTGGCGGAAAACCTCATCGCGCTGAAGCAGGCGGAGCTGATGATCGACTGGTGCGCCGATGTGCTCGATACTGGCGAATCCGGCACGGTGGAGAGCTCCATGACCAAGGTTGCGGTCTCCGAACTACTCTTTGCCATCGCCGATCGCTGCGTCCAGGTGATGGGCGGCACCGGCGTCACCGGGGATACGATCGTCGAGCAGGTATTCCGTGAAATCCGCGCGTTCCGGATTTATGACGGTCCGACCGAGGTGCATAAATGGTCTCTCGCGCGCAAAATCCGCCGCGACCACGCGAAGCAGCCATGAGCGGGACTGAAAACGAGGGGACCACCGCGGTCCGCCCCGGCTTCGGCTTCGATGAAGCTCGTCTGGCCGGGTGGATGGAAGCGCATGTCGAAGGGTTTTCCGGGCCGCTCAGCGTACGCCAGTTCAGGGGCGGGCAGTCCAACCCCACCTACCAGCTCGTCACACCCGGGCGGCGCTATGTGCTGCGCCGCAAGCCGCCGGGGCAGTTGCTCAAGGGCGCCCACGCGGTGGAGCGCGAGGCGCGGGTGCTGAGCGCGCTCTCCGGCTCCGGCCTGCCGGTGCCCCGCGTCTTTGGCCTCTGCACCGATGAGAGCGTGCTCGGCACCTGGTTTTTCATCATGGAGATGGTGGAAGGGCGGATCTTCTGGGACGCGACCTTCCCCGATGTCGCGCGCGCATCCCGCCCCGCCTATTTCGCCGCGATGAACGGCGCCATCGCCGCGCTCCACAAGGCTGATTACACGGCGCTCGGTCTGGGTGATTTCGGCCGCACGGGGAATTATTTCTCCCGCCAGATCGAACGCTGGGCCGGGCAGTATGAGGCAGACCATGAGGCCGGGCGCGACGCCAACATGGACCGGCTGATCAGCTGGCTGCGCGCCCATATCCCCGCTGACGACACCACCAGCCTGGTCCATGGCGATTTCCGGTGCGACAACATGATCTTCCACCCCACCGAGCCGCGCGTGCTCGCCGTGCTGGACTGGGAGCTCTCAACCCTCGGCCACCCGCTGGCTGATTTCGCCTATCACGCCATGATGTACCGCATGCCGCCGCATATCGTGGCGGGGCTGAAGGGCGCGGATCTCGCCGCGCTCAACATTCCCGCCGAGGCAGACTACATCGCCGCCTATTGCGCCAATACCGGGCGCGCGAGCATCCCGGATTACAAATTCTACGCGGCGTTCTCGTTCTTTCGCATCGCGGCGATCTTTCACGGGGTGAAGGGGCGCGTGCTGCGCGGCACGGCGGCCTCTGCGCAGGCGCTGGAGCGGGTGCAGGTGCTGCCCGAGCTGATGGCCCTGGCCGGGGCGCAGGCGGCCTGAGCCGCCTGCGCCGCCTGCCTCACGGGGCCAGAAACCCGCCATCGACCGCCAGCAGCGCGCCGCTGACATAGGCGGCCTCATCCCCCGCCAGCCAGAACACCGCCTTGGCGATATCCTCTGGCATGCCCAGCCGGCCCAGCGGCACATCGCCCACGATCGCCGGCGGCCAGGCATCCCCCGCCGCCGCGCGCAGCATCGGCGTGTCGATCGGCCCCGGCGCGATCGCGTTCACGCGGATATTGCTGGAACCATTCTCCAGCGCGGCCGCGCGCGTCAATGCGACCACGGCCGATTTGCTGGCGGCATAAAACGCCGCCCCCGGATAGACGACCCGCACCCCCTGCACCGAGGCGATGTTGACAATCGCCCCCCGGCCCGCCGCGCGCATCGCCAGCAGCGCATGCTTCATGCCGAACACCACGCCCTTCACATTCACCCCCAGCACGGCATCCAGCGCCTCGGCGCTCTGCTCATGGATCGGCACCCACGGCCCGAGGATGGCGGCATTGTTGACCATGACATCCAACCGGCCAAAACGCTGTTTCGCGGTTTCCACCAGCGCGGCCACATCGGCCTCCTGCGCGACATTGGCCCGCTGCGCAATCGCGCGCCCGCCCGCCGCCTCAATCGCGGCCACGGTCTGCGCCAGCCCGGCCTCGTTCAAATCCGCCACCAGAACCCTATCCCCGGCTTTTGCAAAAGCCTCGGCAATGGCCCGGCCCATGCCGCCGCCAGCTCCCGTTACGATGACACCACGCATGATATTTTCAATCCTTTCCTGTTGAATGCAACACGATTACAATTCAGGCAAAGCCCCGCCCCAGCGTGCGCCCGCCAGAACCATCAGGCCCGGAGACACAGATGCCCGCCATAGTCGACCATGATGAGCGCCGCCGCGAGGTGACAGAGGCCGCCTTCCGGCTGATCGCGAAAGGCGGTCTGGCGGCGCTCACCGTGCGCGCCGCCGCCGATGAGGTTGGCTATTCGACCGCCGTGGTCAGCCATTACTTCGAGAACAAGCGCCAACTCCTGATCCAGACCTACGAGCTGAGCGCCGAGGGCGCCGCCGCGCGGTTTTTCGCCGCGCGCGAGGCCGGAGCGGATCTGGCCGGCTGCCTCGCCGTGTTGCTGCCGCTCGATGCAGCGCGCGCGGATGACTGGAACGTCTGGTTCTGCTTCTGGGGCGAGGCGGTGGCCGACCCGGAGCTCGGCATGCGCCAGCGCGCGCGGGTGAGCGACACCATCGGTTTCATCGGCGCGCTGCTGCGCCGCGACCGGCCCCACCTGCGCACCGCCGATGAGGCCATGATCGAGCACCTGGCCAGCCGGATTCTCTCCGTCTTGCTCGGCGTGGCCGTGCAGGCGCTGTTCTCCCCCGCGCTCTGGCCACCCGCCCGCCAGCTTCAGATCATTGCCGACGAACTGGCCAGTCTCGATCATCATGGCGCCTCATTGTAGCCTGTCATAAGCCTGGCGCCCGGGCCCAGCCCGCAAAGCGCGCCGCCGCACGCTCACGCGCCGTGCCACTGCGGGGCGCGCTTCTCTACAAAGGCGGCCATGCCTTCCACCTTGTCCTGCGTGGCGCAAAGCCCGTTGAACAACCGGCGCTCAAACAGCAGCCCGTGCGCCAGCCCGGTCTCAAACGCGGCGTTCACCATTTCCTTGTTGGCCATCGCGGCCAGCGGCGCCATCGCGGCGATCGCCTGCGCCTGCGCCAGCGCCTCCTCCAGCAGCCGCGCCGCCGGCACGACCTGCGCCACTAGCGAGGCCCGCTCCGCCTCCTCGGCATTCATCATGCGCCCGGTGAGGCACATCTGCATCGCCTTCGCCTTGCCGACCGCCCGCGTCAACCGTTGCGAGCCACCCATGCCCGGTGCAACCCCCAGCTTGATCTCTGGCTGGCCAAACTTCGCGGTGTCAGCGGCAATAATGTAATCAGCCATCATCGCCAGCTCGCAACCGCCGCCCAGCGCGAACCCGCCCACCGCCGCGATCCAGGGTTTGCGCGCGGCGCTCACCCGCTCGAATCCGGCAAAAAAATTCTCGCCGTACATGGCCGAGAAGCCCTTGGGCTGCATCTCCTTGATATCCGCCCCGGCGGCAAACGCCTTCTCGGAACCGGTGAGCACCAGGCAGCGCTGGCTCTCATCGGCATCATAGGCGGCAAACGCGGCGATCAGCTCACGCAGCACCTGGCTGTTCAACGCATTCAGCGCGTTAGGGCGGTTCAACCGCAGCAGGGTCACCGCGCCATGCGTCTCGGCAAGCAAAGTCTCGTAGGTCACATCACACCCTTTCAAAAACAAACACATCCCCGCGCCGCGGCTCAGCCCCCGGCCGGAAAATCCGGCTTGCGCCTGGCCAGAAACGCGGCAATCCCCTCGCGCGCCTCGGCGTCATTGCCACTCTGCGCAATGGCGCGCGCCTCGGCGTCAAGCTGGGCGGGCAAGGTGGCGGCAAAACTCTCAAGCAACAGGGCGCGCGTGCGCCCCCAGGCGCGCACCGCCCCGCCCGCCACCCGCGCGGCCATCTCGTCCGCCTCGGCCTGCAACGTCTCATCGGGGTAAAGCCGGGTGATCATCCCCTCGGCCAGCGCCTGCTCAGCATTCAGGCGAAGCCCCAGCAGCAACATCTCCTGCGCGCGGCGCAACCCCACCAGCCTGGGCAACAGCCAGCTCGCCCCGCCATCGGGCGAGAGGCCAATGCCGCCATAGGCCGGCGCGAACACAGCACTTTGCCCCGCCAACACCAGATCGCCCGCCAGCGCCAGGCTGAATCCCGCCCCCGCCGCCGGCCCGTTCACCGCCGTGATCAGGGGCTTCTCCATCCGCGCGAAAATCGCCATCGCGGCGTGCAAATCGGCGGTCAAAGCCCGGGTGAGCGCGCCCAAATTCTCAAGCTGCGAGGAAAACGCCCCGATATCCCCGCCCGCGCAAAACATCCGCCCGCCCGCGCCCAGCACCACGCAGCGTATCGCCAGGTCCTCGGCGCACACAATCGCCGCCTCGCGCAGCGCCCTGGCCATGGCGGGGTCTATGGCATTTCCAGCCTCGGGGCGGTTCAGCGTCAGCCTCGCCACAGCGCCCGCGCGCGTCAGCAGAACCGGATCCGTCATGCCGCATCCCCCAGCAGCCAGGCCAGCCCGTTGCCGAGCAGGCGCCGCAGCCCCTCATTGGCGTAGGCCTCGGCTGAATCACCGCATTGGATGTAGAGGATCGGGCTGTTGCGCTCGCGCCGCGTCCAGGCGATCAGATGACTCCCCGGCGGATGCGTCCACCCCTCGCGGCTATGGAACGCGCCGCGCATCGCCGCCGCCGCGGACCAGAAATTCTCCGCGGCAAACACATGGTCACTGGCCAGCAGAGGAACGATGCTGTCATCGAACACCTCGAACAGATAAAGCTCGTCGGTAATCTCAAACCCCTGTTCCAGCCCCTCCAGCACGGGGTGGCGCGCCAGCGGGCGCACATGATGCCTCACCGCATGGCGATAACCGGAATCCGGGCGCAACCGCCCCCGGACCTCACCCGGCTGGTAGAGAAACCGCCCGCCGATAATCTCGCCATAACGCGGCCAGGCGGGCCATCCGGCGATGGCGTGGTGCAAAAACAGCAGCGGCTTGCCCGCCGCGAGCAGCGCCTCTACATGCGCCCGATACGCAGCGCCCGGCGGTTCAAAAACCGGCGGCTCAGGAACCCGGAAGTCAATTCCAGGCATGTCGTAGAACAGCACGGTATCGAAACGGGTCACGAAATCCGGCGCCAGGGCCGCCTCCACCGCCGGATGCTCAACCAGCGTGAACTCATGCCCGCCAGGCAGCGCCGCCAGCATCTGCGAAAATGCATTGCGGTCATAAGGATGGCCTTTGACCGGCACCAGAATCGCGGCCATTCAGCCAAGCCTCCGCACCGGGCCGGTGCCATCCCAGTCCACTGACAGACTCTTAATCCGGGCAAACAAATCCAGCACCGCCTGGGTTGGCTGCAACACCTCCACCACCGAGCCCGGCCCGCCGCCCGTCTCGGCATAAATCACCTCGGCGCCGCCAGGCAGAAACGCTTCCTGCACCACGGTGCCTCCGGCATCGGCGATGATCCGCCGCGCCCCGGGCATGTCACTGGTGACCAGGCACACATGGTGCAGCCCCTCGCGCCCCTCATCGCGCCACGCCTTGTAGATCGAGGGCGCATCGTCATGCTGCACGATGATCTCGATCTGCAAATCGCCCCAATAGCCGATATACGCGCTGAAATCGATCGCCGCCGGCGCGCCCTTATAGGTTGCGGCATCCATCTGGAGATGCTCCAGCGCCACGAATGGCCCCGCGCCCATGGTCTGCGTCCAATATGTCAGCGCCGCGTCCACATCCCCCGGAACAAAAGCCAGCTGCATGGCGCCGCCAATCCCGCCAATCAGATTTTCGCGCATCCATCCGCGTCCTTTTGTTTTTCCTGGCTCTACAAAACTACTTCGCCGTCACCGCGTCATCGATGACGAGTTCCGCGGCATTAACCATGCGGCTCTCATCGGAGGCCAGATACAGCACCAGATTCGCGATATCCTCAGGCTGGCCAACCTTTGGCGCCTTGGCGGGGTCGGCCGCCGGCACTTCCAACCCGCGGCGTTTCACCTCCTCGGCGGCCGCAGCGGTCATATCGCTGGCGATAATTCCAGGCAAAATCGCGTTCACCCGGATATTGTAGCCCTGCTCCTGGCAATACACCGCGATATTGCGCGACATCGAACGCACCGCCCCCTTGGCGGCGGCATAGGAACATACGATCGGATAGGCGTTCAGCGCCGCCACCGACGACATATTGATAATCGATCCGCCGCCCGATTTGCGCATCAGCGGTATGGCTGCCTGGCACCCCAGAAACGTCCCCTCGGCCGAGATGGCATAGACCCTTCTGAAATTCTCCAGCGTCGATTCCTCGATGGTCGTGAAATCGACAATCCCGGCGTTATTGACCAGCACATCCAGCCGCCCGAATCTGGTCTCCGCCAGCGCGATCACTTCCGCCCAGCCTTCCGGAGAGCTGACATCCTGCACAACCCCGATCGCGCCTTCAATCCCTGCCGCGGTTTCCATAACGCCCGGGCTGATGTCAGTGAGGATAACGCTCGCCCCCTCCTTGGCGAGCAAACGCGCATCCGCGGCACCGAGCCCGCGCGCCGCACCCGTCACAATGGCAACCTTGCCTGATACCCGCCCCATGTCCCATTCCTTCTTGTTTCTAAAGTTTCAGCAATTGCTTGGCGATAATGGTTCTTTGAATTTCAGATGACCCGCCGAAAATCGTATTCGCCCTGGTGTTCAAATACCGCGACAGCGCCGGCTTGTTGGCGTCCTCATCAGGCGTTGAACAAATTTCATGAAACGCCCGGCGTGTTTCCCAGCGCAGCGCGGATTCGCCCGCCAGTTGCAACGCCATTTCCGTCACCTGCTGCTGCAGTTGGCTGACACGCAGCTTGAGAATGGAGGATTCCGCACCCGGCGGCTCCCCGCGCGCGAGGCCGGAGAGCATTCTCAGCTCCATCATCTCCAGCGTGTCGATATCAATCCCAAGCCGTGAGAGCGAATATTCAATGTCCGGGTCGTCGATGTCGATGGCCAGCGCCCGGTCAAGCAATTCATTGAGCGAGCGCCGCAGCGCCGCAGCCGCCATCACGCTGCCGCGCTCGAATTCCAGCAGATATTTCGCAATCGCCCAGCCCTGGCCTTCATCGGCCACGAGATTGGCCACCGGCACGCGCGTATCGCCGAAAAATACCTCGTTGACCTCATGATCTCCGCCGATGGTGCGGATCGGGCGGACCTGCACCCCCGCCGCGCTCATGGGCACCAGCAGGCATGAGATTCCCGCCTGCGGCTTTGGCCCGTCGGATGTGCGCACAAGCGCGATCATCCAATTGGCCACATGGGCGTGCGTGGTCCATATCTTCGAGCCGTTCAGCACATAATCATCGCCCTGCCGCACCGCGCGCAGCTTGAGCGATGCCAGGTCAGACCCCGCCCCCGGCTCGGAGAATCCCTGGCACCAATAATCCTGCGCCTGAAGAATGCGCGGCAGAAACCGCTTCTTCTGCGCGGCGGTGCCGAACTTGATCAGCACCGGGCCGACCATATGCAGGCCGATGGGTGAAATATAGGGGCTCGCCGCGCGTTCCATTTCGGAGGCGAATATATACCTGCGGGTCGCATCCCAGCCGGTGCCGCCATGTTCAACCGGCCAGTCAGGCGCCGCCCAGCCCTTGCGCGCCAAAATCTCATGCCAGGGGTGGGAGAGTTCGTATTCGGAGAAAACCGTCGTCGTCAACCGCTGCGCCCGCGCCATCTCCGGCGCCAGCTTCGCCTCCAGAAAAGCCCGCACCTCCTCGCGAAACGCCGCCGCATCCCCATCGAGCGTCAGATTCATTTTGTTCATAATGCATACTCCGGGCGTGTCTCGGGAACCGAAAGCAGCCCCTCGCGCAACACCCCGCTGCGCCCCACCCAGGCATAGCGGCGCAGGTGAAAATTAATGTCGCCCAGCACCAGCTCAAACACGGTCAGGCGCTTGAAGTAGGCGCCAACCGGCAACTCATCGGTCACGCCCATGCCGCCGTGCAGCTGCACGGCCTGCTGGCCGATGAAACGGGCACATTCGGCGATCTTCACCCGCGCCGCCGAAACCGCGCGCACCCGCTCGTAATGCGGCGCCTCCGCCTTGAGCGCGCCCAGCAGCAAAATCGCCTCGGCCTCCGCACGTTTCACCGCCATATCCGCCATGCGGTGCGTCAGCGCCTGAAACGTGCCGATCGGCTTGCCGAACTGCACCCGCGTCTTGGCATATTCAACCGTCGCGCTCAGCAACACCTTCATCGCCCCCACCGCATCCGCGCACAGCGCAATCGCCGCGCGGTCGAGCGCCGCCTCCACATAGGGCAGAACATCGCGCCTTGCGCCAAGCAACGCAGAGGGCGGCACGGTCACGTTGCGAAATTCCATATCCGCGAAATCCGCTCCATCCGCCCCTTGCCAGGCCCTGCGCGTCACGCCTGGCGCATCGGGGCCGATCATGAAAAGGCCAAACCCGCCCATCCCGTCCAGCCGCGCCAGCACCAGCAGCGTATCGGCCAGCCCGCCGCCGCGCACAGCCGTCTTGGCGCCGTTGAGCACCCACGCCCCCTGGCTGTGCGCCGCACGCGTCGCGATTGCCTCCAGCGCGGCGCGGCGCGGCGTCTCGCCAACAGCCAAGGCCAGCAAATGCGTCCCGGCCAGTACGCCCTCCAGCACCGCATGCTGCGCCGCGTCTCCCAGCTTGGCGATCAGCTGCGCGCTGATGATAACCGGAATATACGGCTCAACAACCAGCGCCGCGCCGAACTGCTCGGCGATGATCACAACATCTTCCATCTTGCCGCCAAAGCCGCCAACCGATTCAGGAAGTGCGAGAGCCAGCCAGCCCATTTCCGCAAACCCCGCCCAGGCACCCGGCGCAAAGCCCGGCCGCGCACCCGGCGCCTCGCGAAACCTCGTGTATTGCTCAGCGAGAAACCGCCGCGCGCTTTCCTTCAGCAGGAGTTGCTCTTCCGCGGGAAGCAGATCCATAGTCTTTCGCCTTACAGCTTGGCAGCCCAACGCAGGGCGCGACGGAGAATTTCGTAATAGCTCGGGGCGTTCCAGGCGCCGCGCTCGATATAGGGATACACAGCGATCAGCTCCGGCACATCAAACTTGCCGCGGCAATGGCCCAGCGTGCAGTACACAATCTCGCCGCCTGAATGCGCGCGATGGTACAGCACCGGATGATCCGTCTCCGGCCACTCGTTGCGCACGAACGGATCGGCATTGCCGCCGTAGCGCGTGGTCATCAGCACATGGTTGCCGGGGTGGCAATCAGCCAGATACAGCTCATCCTCGACCCAGAAATCCGCAATGCCGCGGCTCAGATCATGGCCATCATCGCAAACCCTTACCTGGAATTTGCAAATCGGCGGATGCGCCTTGAACTGGCTGCCCAGCACCTCCATGAACTCCGGATGCGTGTCCGGCGCGTCGAACCGGCCATCATCGCGCTGCACCAGAACCGAGTTGGTGCCGTGCAGCGCCAGCCAGCGGCGGCCCTTGCCCAGGAAGGTTTTCAGCGCCGCCAGGCCGCGCGGGCTTGGCTGCACATCGCATGTGTAGCTCACCACCACATCGGCGCTCTCAATGGCGTCGTAATTCTCGTAATCATCAACCACCTGAACACGCAGACGTTCATGCTCAGCCATCAGCTTCAAAAGCTCGAGCCGGGCGAAATCAAAATCGTGATACTTGCCGCCAGCGATGAGCAGCAGTTTGATCGGCGTTTCCACGGCAGCGCCTCCTCCCGGAATTTTTTGACTTTATGACAGGTGAGCCGATGATATATAGTGATTGTTTTTTTGTATATATTAAAATCACGATTTTATATAATAACGCCGAAGCATAATAACACAGAGAGGACCCCGCGCCATGAAAACCCGCCGCATCGTGCTCGCCTCACGCCCCTCGGGCGTGCCGGTTGCCAGCAATTTCAAAACGGTGGAGCAAGAGATCGCCCCGCTCCAGGAAGGCGAAGTGCTGACCGAAAACCTCGTGTTCGCCATCGACCCCGCGGTGCGCGGCATGCTCGATGAAAAAGAGGACAGCTACCTGCCCGCCGTGCCGCTGGACGGGCTGATCCCGACCATGGTGCTCGGCCGGGTCATCGAATCGCGCAATCGCGGCTTCAAGGTTGGCGATTATGCCCGCGGCTTCATCGGCTGGGAGGAGCACAGCATCATCCCCGCTGACAATTTCGCCACCGAGAACGTCCATGTCGATCCCACCATACCGCTGAGCGCCTATATGGGCGCGCTCGGCTGGTCGGGCATCACCGCCTATATCGGGCTCAAGCGCATCGGCGAGATGAAGGCTGACAACGTCGTTGTTGTTAGCGCCGCGGCCGGCGCGGTGGGCAGCGCCGCTGGCCAGATCGCGCGGCTGAGCGGCTGCCGCGCCGTCGGCATCACCAGCACGGACAAACTGGCCGATGTCACCGGCCTGCTCGGCATGCACGCCGCCGTTGACTACAAAACCGCCCCCGATCTCGCCGCCGCCATCCGCGAGGCCTGCGGCGGCAAGGGCGCCGATGTTTTCTTCGATAACGTCGGCGGCAAAATCCTGGACACCATGCTGCCGCTGATGGCGGCCTTCGGGCGCATCGTGGTCTGCGGCATGGTGGCTGATTACAACCAGGGCAAGGATGTCTACGCCTTCCGTAATTTGTGGCAGGTGCTGGTCCACCGTGTCACCATGCGCGGCTTCCTGGCCTATGAGCATCTGGACATGCTGGCCGAAGCGGAATCAACGCTGGCCGGCTGGATCAAATCAGGCCAGCTCAAAGCCACCGAAAACGTCGCCACCGGACTTGAGCGCGCGCCGGATGCCTTTATCCGCCTGATGTCGGGCCAGACCAAAGGCAAAACCATCGTGCGCCTGCGCGATGATGTCTCAACCCTGGCCGATCTCAAACTTTCCTGAGCGCCGGATAAAAAACAGCCAGAGCCCGGCCGCTTTAAAGGCGATCAGGCTCTGGCCGGGTCACCGGCAGATGCTCAGGCCCCGGCGCCTCATCGGGCACGGCAACCTCGATCCAGCCTTGGGCATCCTCGCGTAGTTCGAAGCGCATCAGCGGCTTGTAGTCCACCGCCCCCATGCAGCTGCCATCCTCAAGCTTGAAGCGCGCTCCGTGCAACGGGCACATGATGGCGCCGCGCCGCACCCGCCCATCGGGCGCAAAACTCGCGGCCTGGTGCGTGCAGCGGTTGATGAGGGCATGGAGCCTTCCCTCATCGCGCACCACCAGCACCGGCCAGCGGTTGACGACAAAAGCCTGCAACGACCTCTCCGCAATGGCGGCGGCCATGATAACCCGATGAAAACTATGAGACATTCTGGTATTCCACTCCGGCGTGACTGCTTCTCAACAATTCACGTCTCTAGCGCACTCTCTGCTTCTTCAACCGTGAAGACCCGCATCGCCGCGCGGTCAAACAGGCGGTCCTCATCGGCCATCACCCATTGCGCCACCGCTGGCGCGCTGAGCGCGGCGATGCAACGGTCATGCGCGGCGCGGTCGGGGAAGCTGATCTCGGTGATCACGTCGAAATCGGGCAGCTCCAAATCCGGGCCAACCGGCGCAACATACCGGCGGACATAGCGCCGCGCGTACCCGGCCAGCACCCGCTCGCCAACCAGCCGGTGGTGGGTCTCATAATAATCCCGGAACGCTTCAGCCGTCATGCCCGGCCGGCGCTTGAGCAAAGTGATGCGCGTGAACACGGTCTCAGGCCGCCTTCGTCAGTTGCACATAATGGCGCAGGTCCCACTCGGAATCTCCCAGCAGCGAGGCGAGCAGCAGCGTGCGCTTGAAGGCCTGGCCCACCATCAGCTCCTCGGTCGTGCCGATGCCGCCATGGAGCTGCACCGCCTCCTCGGCGATATTGCGGGCGAACCCGCTGATCAGGGCCTTCGCGCCAATGATCGCGCGATGCGCCTCGGCCGTGCCCGGCGTCTGGGCGGCGGCGCGGTAGAGCTGCGAGCGGCTGAGCTCCAACAGCACATAGCCGTCAGCCAGGCGGTGCTGCACGGCCTGAAACCGGCCGATCGGCTGGCCGAACTGCTGGCGCGTCTTCACATATTCCAGCGTCGCCTCGAACATATGGGTCATCAACCCCACCAGCTCGGCACAGATCGCAAGCCGCGCCTGGTCCAGCACCTCCTCGAAACACGCCGCCGCGCCTGGCATGTATTGCGCCGGGGTCTCCTGAAAGCTGATGTCGCTGGCAACCGCGCCATCAACCAGCCGGTAGTCCGTGCGCCTCACCCCGGCGGCCTGTGCCTCCACCCGGTACAGCCCGGTCACCCCCGCCTCATCGCAGGCGCTCACCAGCAGAACATCCGCGAACCCGCCGCCGATCACGCAAATCTTCTGGCCGTTGAGCCGCACCGCACCGCGCAGCCCCGCCGCCCTCGTTTGCGGCCGCGCCGGCAAAAACCGGCCCGCGCGCTCCAGATGCGCCAGCGCCGGCAGGCAATCACCGGCAATAATCCGGGGCAGCAACTCCGCCTTCATCGCCTCGGACCCGCCACGTTCGATCAGCGAAGCGGCGATGAGAACAACAGGCAGAAACGGCTCCACGGCCACCCCCTTGCCCAGCGCCTCGGCAACAGTGATCAACTCAACAGCCCCCCCGCCGATCCCGCCGTTCGCCTCCGAAAACGGCAAGGCCAGCAGACCCGTCCCGGCCAGAATTTTCCAGTTTTCCGGCAAATAACCCCGCGGCCCGGCAATATAGCCCAACCGGCGGATCGGATCGTAATGGCCGGCCACAAACCGCTCCACCAGATCCCGCAGCATCATCTGTTCTTGGTTCAGATCGAAGTTCACGCTGGTGTCTCCCCTAACGCTTCCCAATCCGGCAGCCGCCGTTTGAGGGCCCTTTTGTCCGCGACGTTATGCTAAATCTGACCCTGTCAGCTTGCCATTCCTACCTGCCACTAGTTATAGGTTTTGAACGCTTGTCTAAGTAAGTTGGGGAGGATAGCGTCACCACCATGGAGCGAACGCGCGAACCCGTGTCCGCCGGTACGGACCACATCATCCCGGCCGATCCGCTGCCATTCGGGCGGCGCGGCATTGACATATCCTCGCTCCAGGACATCCGCCCCGCCGCAGAGGCACTGCGCGACATGGCGCGGGATCTGAGCAACTTCCGGGTCGCCGTCTGCGCCAACATCGCCTCCAAACTGCCGGTGACTGACGCGCAGGGCAACGCCCTGGCCCAGACCGTTTTCGGCTGGCCCTGCTCCAAAGACCAATGGTGGAAAAAACCGCTGCTGGCCCTCAGCTCGCCCCTCATCTTCGTCTGCCGCTATGAGAGCGAACCCTTCTGGGCCAATGCGCGCGGCATCCATACGCGCGCGCCCAATCCGCTGCTCAGCCAGATTGATTTGTCGCATTTCCGGGAGTCGGTGAACGCCGAATCCTTCATCGTGGTGCCCGTGCATTTGCCCTTCGGCCAGATCGGCGCCATCAGCTACTCGCCCATGGAGCCCGGACGCGAGGATCTCTCGCGCGAATTCGCGCTCTATGCCGATATTCTGGAATATCACGGCCGGCGCTTCATCAACGGCTATTCGCGGGTCACCAGCCAGCGCCCGTGGATCGCGCGCAACTGCCGTCTCTCCAAGCGCGAGGTGGAATGCCTGCGCTGGGCCGCCCTGGGCAAGACCGATGCGGAAATCGCCACGATTCTGGGCCGCAGCTGCGCCACGGTGCGCTTTCACATCCATAACGCCGCAACCAAGCTGGAAGCCGTGAACCGTAGCCAGACCGTCTTCAAGGCAACGCAGCTTGGCTATCTCGGCAGCGTCGCGGCCATATCCTCAGCGCCCGCGCAGCCGCACGGCTGAGCGGCGCGCCTGCGCGGGCAACCCACTTAAACAACCTAGCTAAATTCACAGAAGCCAGCGCGGCGCAGGGCTTGCATAATCGGCCGCAGCGCGCGCGGGCGGGCAATCATTTTCGGTATGACAGGAATTTGAGGAAAAATGGATCTGCAGTTCACGCATGAGGAAGACGCCTTCCAGCAGAGCGTGCGGGCGTTTCTGGCAACGCATCTGGCGCCGCATCTGCGCGCGGGCGCGGTGGCAACACCCGGCGGGTTCGTGGAGCCTGACATCGGCCGCGAATGGCAGCGCATCCTGCATGAAAAAGGCTGGCTTGCCTCCAACTGGCCGGCCGATTGCGGCGGTACGGGCTGGACGCCGGTGCAGCGCTACATTTTCGAGAAGGAATGCGCCCTCGCCGGCGCGCCAAGCCTGCCGCTGCTCAGCCTCAAGCTGCTAGGGCCGGTGATCTGCAAGTTCGGCACCCCCAGGCAGAAGGCGGAGATTCTGCCCCGCATCCTCGATGGCAGCGACTACTGGTGCCAGGGCTTCTCGGAGCCGGGCGCGGGGTCGGATCTCGCCAGCCTCAAAACCCGGGCGGAGCGGCGCGGCGATGTCTACGTCATCAACGGCCGCAAATTATGGACCACCCACGCGCACCATGCGAATAAAATCTTCTGCCTGGTCCGCACCGACCCCGGCGCCAAGCCCCAGAAGGGCATCAGCTTCCTGCTGGTGGACATGAACCAGCCCGGCATCGAGGTCCGCCCGATCAAGGGTCTGGCCGGCGACCATGAGGTGAACGAGGTATTTCTCGATGATGTGGTGACCCCGGTTGAAAACCTGGTCGGCGCGGCGGGCATGGGCTGGACCATCGCCAAATTCCTCCTTGAGAATGAGCGCGGCGGCGCCTGCTACGCGCCCAAGCTGCTCTGGGGTATCCAGAAGCTACGCCTCTGCGCCGCCCGAGAGCCCAATGGCGAGGGCGCCACCATGGCCGATGACCCCGCCTTCATGGCCGATCTCGCCCGGCTGGAGCTGAGCGCGCAAGCACTGGAAATGACCGAGCTGCGCGTCCTGGCCGATCTGGCGCAGGGCCGGCCGCCCGGTCCGCAAACCTCGCTCGCCAAACTCACCGCCTCGGGCCTGCGCCAGCAAATCGACGCGATGGCCGCCCGGCTCTACGGCTATGCCGGGCTGGCGCTGGAGCGGCAGCGCCCGCTGTATGGCGAAAATGCCCCCGCCCCGCTGTACCACAAGGCCGCCCAGCTTGCCGCCCCGCGCTATCTCAACAGCCTCGCCTGGACCATTTTCGGCGGCACCAACGAGATCCAGCGCACGATCATCGCCAAAACCGTGCTCGGCCTGTAGGCTCCCCCTCAGTCGCGGGCGCCAAAGCCCAGAAATCCCGCGCTGAAAAACGGAACCAGGCGCTCAACCATGGCGGCGAAATCGCCCGATTTCAGCGCCCCGCCCGACTGGCGGTCCAGCATGCCGCTCTCCACGAGAATATGCGTGATCGCCGCCTGATAGAAAAAGAACCCCCATTGCACATCCAGCGCGGCCATTTCAGGATGAATAGCCGCCAGCGCCTTCACGAAGGCCTGAATCAGGCTGTCATAATGCTGCCTGAACGGCGAGACGTAATCCTCCTCCTGCGGGTGGTTGGCCACGAAGGCCAGCAGCCGGATGTAATTTTTCCATCCTGGGCCGCCATGCAGCAGCCGCTCCGCAATCGGGCTGATCAGCGCAGCGATAATCGCCTCGCGCCGCACCCGGGCGCTGCCCCTCACCTGCATCGCCCCGGCCAGCGCCTGCGCGATGCCGCCCGCATGCTCGCCCGCCCGCCGCTCGATGACCGCGCTGAACAAATTCTCCTTGGACCCGAAATGATAATGCGACAGCGCAAGCGGCACCCCGGCCTCGGCCGCGATGTCGCGCAGGCTCACGCCATAAAAGCCGCGGCGGGCAAACAGCGCCTCGGCGGAATCCAGAATCCGCGCCGCCGTTTCCGGCGCCCGGCGGCGGTCAACCTTGGGCACCGCCGCATCCACCGAACCTGACATTTTTAATAGGTTGCCCCTCATTTGCACGCCTTGTTTCAAGTAGATCTTGACAATTCACAAGCCCAACGCAACTATTTAGTCGGTCGTTCAATAAAAAACAACCAAGAGATATAAGTAAAGAACCAAGAGAGGGTTACGATGGCACTTGCGGTGAAAGACTCCGATCCCACCCCGTTTGATCCACCGTTGCGCGGCGATCCCATCACAGGCGAACGCTATTACTCAACGCGCTGGGCCGATGCGGAGTGGAACAAACTCTGGACCCGGGTCTGGCATGTTGGCGGCATGGCGGCTGACCTGCTCGATCCCGGTGATTTCCTGACCCACAACATCGGCCAGGAATCGGTGGTGATGCTGCGCCAGACGGACGGATCAATCCGCGCCTTCTACAATGCCTGCCTGCATCGCGGCTACCGCCTGGCCTGGACCGAGGTTGGCGGCGCGCCGCAACTCGTATGCGGCTATCACGGCTGGCGCTACAATCCTGATGGCATGCTGGCCCATGTGCAGGACCCGGACGATTTTCCCGGCGGCTCGCCCTGCGGCAAGCATCGCCTCACGGAAATCGCCTGCGAGGTCTGGGGCGGGCTCGTCTGGTTCAACATGGACCGCAGCGGCCCCCGCCTGCGCGAATGGCTGGGCGAAAATGTCGCGAACCATATGGAACAATGGCAGATGGATAAAATGACCCGCGTCTACGCGGTCTCTTCCAACGTGCCCTGCAACTGGAAGATCGTCCGCGACAATTTCAACGAGAGCTACCACCTGCCCACCCTGCACCCCCAAATCTCGACCGTCATCAACGATGACCATACCGACTGCGTTTTCCGCATCTACGCGGATGTCGGCCATAACATGATGCGCATGAAGGGGCTGCAACCCTCCGCGCGCTACGCGGACTGCCACAAGCTGGACGCCCCGCTGGTGCAGGCGCTGGAATACTGGGGGCTGGACCCAGCACCTTTCGCCAACAACGCCATGGCCGTGCGCGCGGCGATCATCGCCCGCAAGCGCGCGGCGGGCGCGCAAATGGGCTATGCGCATTACGCGGCGATGGGTGATGAGGAAATCGTCGATTATTTCCACTTCACCCTCTGGCCCAACACCACCTTCACCATGTGGCCCGACGGCGTGCAGATCCTGCGCTCCGAGCCGGACCCGAAAGACCCCGAACGCTGCATCTTCGACCATTGGTTCATGGCGCACCAGATCGGCGGCAGCGATGTGGTCATCGGCCCCAACGGCCCCACCCCGTTTCAGGCGATGGACCGCGAACACATCGTCTTTGGCGAAAAAACCCTGGGGCAGGTCGCGGATCAGGATCTCTCGGTCGCCATCGGCCAGCAGCTCGGGCTGCATTCGCGCGGCTTCCGCGGCGGCATTCTCGCCAAGCAGGAGAAGCGCATCCAGGCCTTCCATGAGCGCCTCAACGAGGCCTGCGGCATCCACAACTGAACAAAACCACTCCGGGCGAAGTCTTTCAAAAATGGAACAAACGTGATGTTTACAGGACCAATCGAAGACCGGCTGGCCATTCGTGAACTGGTCGAAACCTATGGCGACGCCGTAACGCGCGCCGATCAGCAGGCGTGGGAACAGAACTGGACCGAGGATGCGGTGTGGACGCTCAACCTCCCCGGGCTGGAAAAGGTGGAGGGGCGCAAAGCCATCGTGGCGCTTTGGGTCCAGGCCATGGCGGGTTATGAGTTCGTGCTCATGAGTTCCTCCCCCGGCGCGATCCAGGTGGAGGGAAACCACGCGACCGGCCGGTTTTATACCAGCGAGGTCGCCCGTTCCAAGGACGGCACAACCCAGCGGGTCTCCGGCCGGTATGAGGATGAGTACATAAAGCGGGAAGGCCGCTGGTACATCCACCGGCGCACCTTCAAGATGCTGTATACCCAGGACGTGACCGGAAAAGCCGGCGCCTGAATGCCAGCGCGCCGCCGCGAAGCCTCTGACCGGGCGGCGCCGCCCTATCAGATGTGCGAGTAGCCGCCGCGCGCGGATGAAAATTATGATGAATTCAACCAAAATCGGCACGCGGCGGCGCTAACCGCCAGACGCGCCCGCAAAAACGAATGACCAGGGAGATGAACGATGACTGAGAAGTTCGAATGGGATCTGGAGGTTGACGTCGCCGTTCTGGGCTCCGGCGGCGCCGCCCTGACAGCGGCGATCTCAGCGCATGATTTCGGCGCCAAGGATGTCGTCATCCTGGAAAAATCCGGGATGGCCGGCGGGACAACCGCGATGTCCGGCGGCATGCTCTGGATCCCCAACAACCATTATCAGCGCGAAGCGGGGATCGAGGAGTCCGACGACGACATCGTCGCCTACCTCGAAGCCCTTGCGCCGGACGGGCTGGACCCCGAAACCCTCGGCGCGTTCATGGAGAGCGGCCCGGAGATGATCCGTTATTTCACGGACAAAACCCCCGTCCGCTTCCATGCCTATGCCGACTTCCCCGACTATCAGCCCTACCTGCCGGGCGCCAAGGCCGATGGCGGGCGTTCGCTCGACAACGAGGCCTTCTCCTTCGAGCTGCTCGGCAAATGGGCGAGCCGGGTGAACCCATCCAAAATGGCCTACCCATTACGCGGCAGCCTGATGGAGGCGATCAACGGCACGCTGGATGAAGCCTCCCTCGCCGAGCGCGAAAAACACGATTACCGGGGTTTGGGACAGGCGCTGGTCGGCTCCCTGCTCAGGGCCGTGCTGGATCGCAACATCCCGATTGAATTCGAAAAACGCGCGCGCAAGCTGGTGAAGGATGGTGAGCGGGTCATCGGCGTCATCGCCGGAGATGCCAACGGCCGCGACTTTCGCGTGCGTGCCCGCCGCGGCGTGGTCATCGCCACCGGCGGCTTCGAGTGGAACGAGGCGCTGGTCAAAACCTTCCTGCGCGGCCCGCTGACCGGGCCGGTGAGCGTGCCGGAGAACGAGGGCGACGGCCTGCTGATGGCGATCGAGGCCGGCGCCCAGCTGGGCAACATGCAAAATGCCTTCTGGCAGCAGAGCGTGCTCGAATTCAAACCCCAGCACCGCAACGCCAAACCCAACTACATGCTGGGCTCGGACGAACGCGCCCGCCCGGGCGCCATTCTGGTCAACCGCGCGGGCAAGCGGTTCATGAACGAGGCCGCCAACTACAACGCCATGGGCAAGGCGCTGCACGCCTTCGACGCCGGGCGCCATACCTACGCCAACCTGCCCTACTGGCTGATCATCGATCAGCACTACAAGGACAAATACCCAACCTTCACCTCCCCGCCGGGATCTCCCATCCCGCCCTATATGATGCAGGCCGCTACGCTGGAGGAGCTGGCCGCAAAGGCGGGGATCGACGGCGAAGGCCTGAAGGCCACCGTCGCGCGGTTCAACGCCATGGTCCGCAAGGGCCATGACGATGACTTCAACCGTGGCGGCAATACTTACGACAATTTCTACATGTGGGGTGATCCCGCCTTCGAGCCCCCGTATCGCACCCTGGGCGTGATCGGCCAGGCCCCCTATTACGCCGTCAAAATGGAGTCCGGCGCTTTGGGCACCTGCGGGGGGCCAAAGACCAACGGCGACGCCCAGGTGCTGGATTGGAGCGGCAACCCGATCCCCGGTCTCTACGCGGCGGGCAACGCCATGGCCGCGGTGCTGGGCGAAGCCTACGGCGGCGCCGGCGGAACATTGGGCCCGGGCATGACCTTCGGCTACATCGCCGGCCGTCACCTCGGAACCCATATGCCTAATCACTAGTACCCTGCGTCATTCATGACGCAGGGTACTGCGCGCGGGTTGGTGGGCGGCGCGCGCTAAATATGACGCTAGCGCTACTTTGGCATATTTTTATTAGCGTTTTTTGTCAGGGGCGTGTCACAGTGCGGGCATCGTCGAGGTGGAGGCTGTGCCAAGAGATTGAGGA
>NZ_JABEVC010000221.1 GCF_013044125.1 Acidocella sp.
CAAAGAAGCCTGGAATTTCATCGCCAATGACGCAGCTCGAATTACCTCAATCGGAACCAGAGACTGGGCATGCGTCAATCTTTAGGGCTGCTGGTATAACACAACGTCACCCGCGGCTAGCGCGTTCCCCGCACACGCGGGGATGAACCGTAAAATAACGATTGAAGAATTGCTAAAAATACGCGTTCCCCGCACACGCGGGGATGAACCGAGCTGCGGCACGGTAAGGGCGACGTGTATAACGCGTTCCCCGCACACGCGGGGATGAACCGTGTTGATATTCGGGTCATTGCGTACATATCTGGCGTTCCCCGCACACGCGGTGCCGATCCTGTTGGTTGGCGAAGCCGCGCCGGGTATCCGGACTGCTTTTGTCGGGTTTCAGGAGTTTTTGTTCAACCGGGATGCGCGGGAGGGATCATCACATCCATGATGCCGGGTTTTTCGGCAGCCGCATTTCATCGTCGATAACGCGGACCTGATGGGGGAGCGTGCCGGACCATTTATAAAAGACGAGGTTGCGGTCCCGCTCAATCGCGCCAGGGGCGAAGCTGGGGACGATAATAGCGGCGGTGCCCTGGGCGATAAGCTGCTTTGCCAGCGCCCAGCTTGGCGGCGTTTTGCCGCGGGAAGCAATATCTTCCCAGGCGCATGAAAGCGCCGCAGGGGTGAGCCCAAAGCCCGCCAGCGTTTCCGGGTCGGTCAGGTCGGCAACGTCGTCGCAGTCAATCTCATACGCGCAGATCGTCAGCGGCTGGACCTTAAAGGCAAAGCCTTGCTGGGCTTCAAGCCAGGCGGTTTCCATCCGCAGAGAGGTATAGAGTGTGGGCAGGCCGGTTGGGTTAAACCGGCCGCCGTAGCGGGCGGCGCCATCCCCGGAAAGAGGAGAAAAAGCCCAGCGCGGGTTATGGGCGCGGAAAACCGTGCCGCGAAACCTCAAGCGTAACCGCCAACGGTAATCCGATCCAGATAGCGCTTCACCGCCTCGGCCCGGCCTTCCTTGACCAGGGACTCGGCGGTTTGGTCACCAAAGGAGGGGAGGGGCTGCGAGCGATACCAGGCAAACGCCTGCTGCGGAGAGCCAGCCCAAGGCCGCACGCGGTTCAGGATTTCGACAATATCGCGCAGCCGGGCCTGGGTGGCATGCGTACCAACTCGGGCGGCTTTCGTGACAGCATCGCGAGACAGGCCAACGGCAACGGCAAGCTCAGCGCGGGTGATATGCAGCATGTCGCTCAACTGATCCGCCGCGATAAAGCCGGTTTGGCCAGCGGTTTCACTGAGAAAAGATGTGTCAGACATAATTTTGCCCTATATATTGCCTCATAGTGGGGCAATATATAGGGCATTGTGCGGATTTTAACAATAGAGCAGTTGACGCACTACAGGCGCCTGGACGCACGAAAAAATCAGAACGGTTGATTAATGATAGAGCGATTTTTCCACAAATTCTTTCGCGGACCGTAGTTTTTCTAAGATTTTCTGTGTCAAATCAATGCTTTATATTTTGACGCGCCGGACTCAAAATCCGGTTCTGGTGACAGAGTGCCGGTTCGATTCCGGCCGCCCGCACCATTTCTTTGAAAATTCACGAGTCCAGCATCGCGCAATGGCGGCAATGCGGGAATCGAATGGCTGGCGGCAATCCGTGCTGGTCACCAAAGCTGGTGGACGTTGCAAAATGGCTGGTTGCGGCATAGCGTTGCGCGGCAACGTAGGCGCGTAATGAACCGGCAACAGCAGGTGGGCGATCGCGAACATGTCTAAACGTATTCGTATTTTTGTGGCCGTTTTTTTTGCCATACTGCTCATTGGCGGCGCTGTTTTTTATTTTTTGCGAGATAACGCCAGGACAGATAAACTAACCCTTTACGGTAACGTTGACATCCGCGAGGTTGAAGCCGCGTTCAATGATAACGGATTTGTCACGAAGTTGTTGGTGCAGGAAGGGGATCAGGTTCACAAGGGTGAGTTAATCGCGCTAATGGACGACCAGCGTTATGCGGCATCTCTGGCAGCGGCGCAGGCGCAGGCGGCAAACCAGAAGCAGATTCTGGCGGCGCTGCTGGCGGGTACGCGCCCGGAACAGATCGTGCAGGCCAAAGCGCAGATGGACGCGCTTGAGCCGGTGTATCAGAATGATGCCGCCAACTATCAGCGCTATGCCGCCCTGGTGCTGAGCAGTGCCGCCAGCCGCCAGCAGCGTGATGACGCCAAGGCCGCGTATGACAACGCCAAACAGAATTATGAAGCCGCCAAGCAAGCCTATATCCTGGCGGTGAAAGGCCCGCGCCAGGAGGACATCGCCGCCGCCCAGGCCGCTTTTGATGCCGCGCAAGCGCAGGCCACTCTTGCCGCCGTGGAATTTGCCGACACAAAACTCTACGCCCCCGCCGATGGTATTATCGAAGAACGGATTCTGGAACCCGGTGACATGGCCACCCCGCAAACGCCGGTCTACACCATTGCGTTGACCAACCCGCTCTGGGTGCGCGCCTATGTGCCGGAAACCTCGCTGGGCAAAATCATCCCCGGCATGGCGGCGGACATCACCACGGATTCCTATCCGGGCAAGGTTTATCACGGCTGGGCCGGCTATCTCTCGCCCACGGCGGAGTTTACGCCCAAGAATGTGGAGACGCCGGATCTGCGCGCCGAGTTGGTATACCAGCTGCGCGTCTATGTCTGCGACGCGCATAATCAGCTCCGCCTGGGCATGCCCGCGACCGTCACGCTCAATCTAACCCACACCGCAGCGGCCAATGCGCCGCGCGGCCCGGCTGTGTGTGGCGGCGATGCCGCCGGAAACTGACGCCGCGCCGCTGGTTCTGGAGCAGCTCACGCGGCGCTTCAAAATTGGCAAACGCGTCGTGGTCGCGCTGGACGCGGTCAGCGCCACCACAGCGCCAGGGCTGGTTATCGGGCTGATCGGCCCGGATGGTGCGGGCAAGACCACGTTGATGCGCCTGATCGCCGGGCTGCTGCGCGCCGATTCCGGCAACATCCGCGTGTTCGGCACCGATGTGGCCGCCGATCCGCTCAAAGTGCAGGGCATGATTGCGTATATGCCGCAGCGTTTCGGCCTTTATGAAGACCTGAGCGTGCAGGAAAACCTCGATCTCTATGCCGATCTGCAAGGTGTTGCGCCGGAGGCCCGCGCCGCGCGCTACGCGGAGCTACTGCATATGACCGGGCTGGCGGCGTTCACCACGCGGCTCGCGGGCAAGCTCTCCGGTGGGATGAAGCAGAAGCTCGGCCTCGCCTGCACGCTCATCCAGCCGCCGCGCCTGCTGCTGCTCGACGAGCCGACCGTCGGGGTCGATCCGGTCTCCCGGCGCGAACTCTGGGCGATCGTGGATCATCTGGTGCGCGGCCAGGGCATGAGCGTGCTACTCTCCACCGCCTATCTCGATGAGGCCGAGCGCTGCGACGAGGTGCTGCTGCTGCATGAGGGTAAGTTGATCGGCGCGGGAAAGCCATCGCAATTCACCCAGGCGATGGCCGGGCGCAGTTTCCAGGTGCGCGCGGCCAACATATCCAAACGTGCGCTCCAGGGCGCATTATCGCGCCTCCCTGGCGTCACCGACGCAATCATCCAGGGCGAGGCGGTGCGGATGGTGCTTGATGCCGGTATAAATCCTGGGATTGTGGGCGAATCCGGCCAAGCGGATGCCGTCATCACGCCGGTGCCGCCGCGTTTTGAGGACCGGTTCATCGATTTGCTGAAAGCCAAGGCGGCAGCCATGGCAATTGAACCGGCACCGTCCGCCAAGCCGCCCGCAGCGGCCCGCGCGCCTGCAGCGCAACCCGGCACGGAGATTGAGGTTTCGCATCTGCTCAAGCGGTTCGGCGATTTCTGTGCGGTTGATGACATCAGCTTCACCGTCGCGCGCGGTGAGATATTCGGCCTGCTCGGGGCCAATGGCGCGGGTAAATCCACCACCTTTCGCATGTTGTGCGGCCTGCTGCCCGCCACCTCGGGCAGCTTGCAGGTCGGCAGCTTCAACCTGCGCACCGCCGCCGCCACGGCGCGCGGCCGGCTTGGCTACATGGCGCAAAAATTCTCGCTCTATGGCGATCTCTCGGTGTTGCAAAATCTGCGTTTCTTCAGCGCCGCCTACGGGCTGACCGGTGCGAAGCGCAATGCGCGCATCGACTGGGCGCTGCGCGAATTCGAGCTGGCCCCGATGCGCGATGCCACCAGCCGCGACCTGCCGCTCGGCTTCAAGCAGCGCATGGCCCTGGCCTGCGCGCTGATGCACGAGCCCGATGTACTGTTTCTCGATGAACCCACCTCCGGCGTGGACCCGCTGGCGCGGCGCGAATTCTGGCAGCGCATCAACGCGCTTGCCGATTCCGGGGTCACGGTTCTGGTCACCACGCATTTCATGGACGAGGCGGAGTATTGCGACCGCCTGGTGATTATGGGGCAAGGGAAAGTTCTGGCGGAAGGGACTTCGGAGTCCTTAAAATCCGCCTGCCGGGATGCGACCCACCCAGACCCAAGCATGGAAGACGCCTTCGTGGCGCTGATCGAGGCGGATAGCGCCCGCAGCGCGGCGCAAGTGAGGGCGGCATGAAGGCCGGAATATGGATGCGCCTGCGCGGGCTGATCCGTAAGGAGAGCCTGCAAATCCTGCGCGATCCGTCCTCCATCGCCATCGCCTTTCTGCTTCCCGCCATGTTGCTGCTGCTGTTTGGCTATGGCGTCTCGCTTGATGCCAAACATGTGGCGCTCGGCATTGTGGTGGAACAACCCAGCGCCGCCGCCGCCAGCTTTACCGCGCAGTTTTCCAACTCGCCTTATTTCGCGCCACAGAGTTTCCCGAATGCCGCCGCCGCGCAAACCGCCCTCTCGCACGAGACGATCGACGGCTTCGTCTGGCTGCGCAGTGATTTCGCCCGCCGCGTTGCCGCCGGGCAGGACCCGGATATCGGCGTCTATGTCGATGGCATCAACGCCAACAACGCCCGCCTCATCGAAAACTATGTGCAACAAAGCTGGGCGGACTGGATCACCTCGCAGGCTGATCTGGCCGGCGCCTCTAACCCGGTGCCAATCAACGTGGAGCCCCGCATCTGGTTCAACCCGGCGGTTAGCAGCCGTGATTATCTGGTGCCCGGGCTGATCGCCGTGATCATGACCCTCACCGGCGCGCTGCTCACCGCATTGGTGATCGCGCGCGAGTGGGAGCGCGGCACGATGGAAGCGCTGATGGTCACGCGCGTCAGCATGCACGAAATCCTGATCTCCAAGGTGGTGCCGTATTTTCTGCTCGGCATGGGCGGCATGGCGGTATCCGTGACCATCGCGGTGTTTCTCTTCGGCGTGCCGCTGCTCGGCTCGCTGCTGGTGCTCACCCTGGCCGCCAGCCTGTTCATGCTCGCCTCGCTGGGCATGGGACTGCTGATCTCAACCATTGCCAAAAACCAGTTTGTCGCGGGGCAGATCGCGATCATTACAACCTTCCTGCCAGCCTTCATCCTCTCCGGCTTCATTTTTGATATTGGCAGCATGCCGGCGCCGATTCAGGTGATCACCCATATCGTCGCCGCGCGGTATTTCGTCTCCATCCTGCAAAGCCTGTTTCTCGCGGGCACGGTCTGGCCGGTCATCCTGCCAAATCTGCTGGCCTTGCTGCTCATGGCTGTCTTTTTTCTTGGCGCGGCACGGCTGGCCGCGCGCAAGCGGCTGGACTGACTAATGCTGCACCGTATTCTCGCTCTCATCATCAAGGAATTTCTCGCCATTTTGCGGGATGCCAAAAGCCGCATGGTGCTCATCGGTCCGCCTTTGATCCAGTTGGTCGTGTTCGGCTACGCCGCGAGTTTTGATCTCAACCATGTGCCCTTCGCGGTGTATGACCAGGACCGCAGCGTTGCCGCGCAGGACCTGGTGGCGCATTTCACCGGCTCGCCGGCCTTCACAGAAGTCGCCTCGCTCAAGAGTGATCATGAGATAAAATCCCTGATCAATTCACGCCAGGTCGAAATGGTGCTGGTTATCGACCCGCGCTTCAGCCGCGACCTGCTGACCGGAAAGGCCGCGCCCGTGCAGGTCATTGTCGATGGCCGCAACTCCAACACGGCGCTGCTCATTCTCGGCTATGCCAATGCGGTCATCACCGCGTACAGCCAACGCTGGGCCGCCACGCATGGCCTGCCATCGCCCCCGGCGCAGCTGGACCCGCGGGCGCTGTTCAACCCCAATCTGGATTCCCATTGGTTCATCATTCCAGGCATCGTCGCGCTGCTCACCCAGGTTGTCACCCTGCTGGTGGTGGGGCTTTCCGTGGCGCGCGAGCGCGAGGCGGGCACGTTTGACCAGATATTGGTCACACCCATGCGCCCGCTCGATATTCTGCTCGGCAAATCCATCCCCGGCCTGATTATCGGGCTGGCCGAAGGCAGCGTCATCATCCTGGCCACGGTGTTCTGGTTCAAGGTGCCGCTGCATGGCGGGCTGGCGCCGCTTTACCTTGGATTACTGCTGTTCGTATTCTCCGTCACCGGCATCGGGCTGATGATCTCGTCACTGGCAGCGACACAGCAGCAGGCCCTGCTCGGCGCATTCCTCTTCATGGTGCCGTCGATCATCCTCTCCGGCTTCGCCACGCCGATTTCCAACATGCCGGTGATCGTCCAGGACCTCACCTGGATCAACCCGATGCGCTACGCCTTGGTCATCATCCGCCGCAGCTTTCTGGAACACCCGAGCTTTACCTCGCTGCTGCCGCAATACCTGCCGATGGCGGCGCTGGCACTGGTCAGTCTGGCCGCCGCCGGGTGGCTGTTCAGAAAGCGCGCGGTGTAATCTCATCTGCCTGCGCGCTCGCGCCCGATCGCTTTCGGCTCGCTTGGTTGAGCGAACCTCAAACGATCGCACTCTCATGCGGGAAAAAATACCTCAACCCGCAACCCGGAAGGCTTTCGCGTGCCGGCATACCCCAGCGTGATCTGCGCGCCGCTCCGCCCGGCGATTGTTTTAACAATCGAGAGCCCCAGGCCGGCGCCCTCCGCGCGGTTGCCAGGAAGCCGGTAGAACGGATCGAACACGCGCTCATGATATTCTGGCGCGATTCCCGGTCCCTCATCATCAACGCGCACCACCGTCCCAGCCTGGTCCTGGCGCACCAGTATGTCGATCCGGCCGTTCACGGGCGAATGCTGGATCGCATTTTCCACGAGATTCTTGAACATTGTCTTCAGCTCCGCGGGAGCCGCGCGCACGCGGCTGCCCGGCGCGCCGCTCACCCCAAGGTCCAGCGCTTTCGCTTCCGCAAGCGGCATCAGCTCCTCCAGGATTTCGCGCAGAACCGGCAGCAACGCCATCGGCCCGGCCGCCGCCATCGGCACTTCCTGCGCGCGCGCGAGGGCGAGCAGTTGTTCCAGCAGGTTGCGCCCCCGCTTGATTCCCCCGCGCAGCGCCGCCAGCCGTTCCCTGGCCAGCGGCGGCAGGCCGGTTGCCTCCAGCTGCTCGGCCTGCAACGACAGGGCGGTGAGCGGTGAGCGCAGCTCGTGCGCGGCATCCGCCACGAAACGGCGTTGCACGGCCACCGATTGCGCGACGCGCGCCAGCAGGCGGTTGATCGCGACGGCAAACGGGCGGATCTCCGATGGCATCGGCGTATCGGGGAGCGGCTGCAAATCATCCTCGCCCCGTCCATCCAGCTCCGCCGCGAGTTTTTTCAGCGGCCTCAGCGTCTTGCGCACCAGCGCCGCCAACGTGAGCACGAGCAGCGGGATCAGCAGCAGAACCGGGATGACGCCGCGGATCGCGCTGTTGATCGCGATTTCGTCGCGCATGGCGGTTTGCTGTGCGACGGCGATGCGTGTTCCAGATGCCAGTGTCCGCACATACACCCGCCAGGTAACGCCGCCCTCCGTGGCGGTCTGCATTCCATCGGGGAGATTGGCGGGCAGTCCCGTTGCCTCCGGCGCGGCGTGCTGCCGCAGAAGCTGCACGATGACCCGCGCCTCGGGGTCTATATCCGCCACCCCATGGTTTGAGACGCCAAGCGCCAGCGGCAGGTTTTGCCGGAAGATCAAAGCCGCGACCTCGCGCAGCTGATTATCCTGCAGCTCGATGGCATCCTGGAACGCCAGCACGAAGGAAACCGCGCCCGAGATGAGCGCCATCGCCGCGATCAGCAGCGAGAGCGAGGCCGAAAGCCGGAACTGCAGCGATTGTCTCATGCTTCTCTGGAAACCATCCACCCCACGCCTCTTATGTTTTTGATCGCGTCGCGGCCCAGTTTTTTGCGCAGCGCATGGATCAGAAATTCCACCGCATTGCTTTCCACCTCTTCGCCCCAGCCATAGAGCCTGTCTTCAAGTTCGCCGCGCGAGAGGATGGCGCCAGGGCGGATCAACAAGGCTTCCAGGAGCGCGAATTCACGGGCGGAGAGCCGCGTGGTCACACCGTCGCGGGTTATTTCACGTGTCGCGGGGTTCAACGCCAGGCTGCCGTTAGAGAGCAATGGCCCGCCCGCGCCGCCCTTGCGCCGGATCACCGCCCGCATGCGCGCCAGCAGCTCCGCCATCTCGAACGGTTTCACGATATAGTCATCGGCCCCGCCATCGAGGCCGCTGATGCGCTCCTCCACGGCGTCCCTGGCGGTGACGATGAGGATGGGAACCGGGTTTCGCCGCGCGCGGAGGGCGCGCAGCACCTGCATTCCATCCTTGCCGGGCAAACCCAGGTCCAGCAGCACCACGCCGTATTCCTGGCTTCGCGCGCTCTCCAGGGCGATGGTGCCCTCGCGCACCCAGTCAACCGCATAGGCCGCATCCCGCAGGGCCTGAGAGAGCGCGGCGCCGATCATCTGGTCGTCCTCAACCAGCAAAACCCGCATCACCGGCCCCTTTTGCGCGCAACCGCGCTAAATACCGGGGCGAGTGTAGCGCGCGGGCCTGGCCTGCGATAGCCAGCCCCCCGGCGTTATTTCTCGACGAACGCCTTCTCGATGACAAACTCGCCCGCGCCGTGGTGGCTGCCCTCATGGAAGCCCTGTGCCAGCAAGAACTGGTTCAGATCGTTCAGCATATGCGGGCTGCCGCACAACATCACGCGGTCGCTCTGCGCGTTCAGGCGCGGTAGGCCGAGGTCAGCCTCCAGCTTGCCGGTTTCCAGCAGCGTGGTGATGCGTCCCATGTTGCGGAACGGCTCGCGCGTCACGGTCGGGTAATACAGCAGCTTGTCCGCCACCAGCTCGCCGAAGAACTCGTGTTCGCGCAGGCTGTTGACGATCATCTCGCCGTAGCCGAGTTCGGGGATGGTGCGGCAGCCGTGCACCAGCACCACATGCTCGTAGCGCTCATAGGTGTCGGGGTCTTTGATGATGCTGACGAACGGCGCCAGCCCGGTGCCGGTGCCCAGCAGATACAGCGTTTTGCCGGGGAGCAGGTTATCCTGGATCAGCGTGCCGGTCGGCTTGCCGCCCACCAGAACCTCATCGCCCACGGCCAGCTTCTGCAAATGCGAGGTCAGCGGCCCATCCGGCACCTTGATGGAGAAGAACTCAAGCTGTTCCTCGTGGTTGGCGTTGCACATCGAGTAGGCGCGCAGCAGCGGGCGGCCATTTACCTTCAGGCCGATCATGGTGAACTGCCCGCTGATGAAGCGAAAGCCCGGATCGCGCGTCGCGGTGAAGCTGAAGAGCGTGTCAGTCCAGTGCCGGACGGTCAGCACCGTCTCGGTATACATCGTCGCCAATATACTGCTCCTAGAGAAATCGTTGGCCGTGACTTAGACGGGAAGGGGCCAAATGTTAACCGCTCTTTTGGGCATTCCAGCCCGTCGCGTGGAGAGGTTATCCCTCGATTCCGGCCTTAAAACGGGGGTTGGAGGATGAAATTGGCTTTTTCGCAGCCTTTACGCTAAATCTCTCTCTGTTCAGGAGCGGGTGAGAAAATGCAAGCTGCGGCGTTTTTGGAAATTGAGCGTGATCTTCTTGCCGGGGTGATCCGCCAGCAACCGGAATTTACCGTTTTTAAGGGAATTAGCGTCCCGTTGCCGTCCCAGCCCTGCGCGCATCAAGCCCTCGCGGGCCTGTATCTGCGCCATGCGCTGGAGAGCGCCTGGTTCACCGCGCGCGGCATTGCCCCGGCCCTGGCCTCGCTCGCCGCTGCCCGCGCCGCCGCCCAGTTCATCATGGCCGAGGCCGAGGCGCTGGCCCCGGCCGAGCGCGCCGCGCTGCCCGCCTGGGTACACCCCATGGCGGCCGATGTGGCTCCCGGCGCCGAGGTTCTGGCCGCCCATTTCCCCGCCACCGCGGCGCAGATTGCCCTCATCCGCCGCATCTGGCCGCTGCTGGGCACCGCCGAGGGGCTGATGGAGACCGGCGGCGACATTCGCCTGGCGCGTGACCCGCGCAGCGCCCTCAACGGCTACGGTTGCAGCCACCGCCCGCGCCCCTGGGCGATCACCTTCGCGTCCTCCACCGCCTCCTCCTCCTCCGAGCGCGGCTACACCGCGGCTGACCGCGCCCGCCTGCGCGCCACGCTGGCGCTGTTGCGCGGCACCACCAGCCGCAACGCGGTGCGCCAATCGCTCAATGCGGTGCGCCGCGGCATTGCCAAGGTTTTTGGCCTGCGTCCAGACGAGCAGATCATCCTCGCCGCCTCGGGCACCGACACTGAATTGCTCGCCCTGGCGCTGACCCATCTCGCCGGCGCGGCGCAGCCGATCCTCAACATCCTCATCGCGCCTGAGGAAACCGGGCGCGGCGTGCCAATGGCCGCGCGCGGGCTGCATTTCGCGGTGGATACCGCCCTGGGTCATGATGTCACCTTTCAGGCCCCCGTCGCCGGGTTCCGGGCGGATACGGCGCTGGCCAACATCCCTCTGCGCGAGGCTGACGGCGCCCTGCGCGCGGCGGCCGCGGTGGAGGCAGAGACCGCCACGGTGATGGCAAACGCCATGGCGCAGGGGCAGCGGGTGATCCTGCATGTGCTGGATCTCTCCAAAACCGGGCTGCTCGCCCCGCGCCCGGCGTTTCTGGCGCAAATGCGTGCGCTGTACGGCGATGCGTTCGACATCGTGGTGGACGCCTGCCAGGCCCGGCTCTCGCCAGCCTCGGTGCGCGCCTATCTGGCGCTGGGCGCGGTGGTGCTCATCACCGGTTCCAAATTCTTCACAGGCCCTCCCTTCGCCGGCGCCGCCTTGCTGCCGGCGCCCATCGCCGCCCGGCTGGCCAGCGCGCGCCTTCCCGCCGGGCTGGACGCCTATTTCGGCCGTGACGACTTCCCCTCCCGCGCGCGCGCCGCAGCCAATTTGCCCCCGGTCGGCAATTACGGCCTGGCCCTGCGCTGGCACGCGGCCCTGGCCGAGATGCAGGCGCTGCTGCGCGTGGCCCCGGCCCAGCGCGCCGAAATTTTGGAGGGCTTTGGCCAGATCGTCCGCGCGGCGGTGGCCGCCCAACCCGCACTTGGCCTGCTCGGCACGCCAGAAATCCACCGAGGCCCGCAGGCTGAACCCTGGGAGCATCTGCCAAGTATTTTTACCTTCTCCCTGCGCGCCCCGCATGCGCCAGGCCGCTGCCTCACCCCGGCCGAGGCCCGCAATGTGTATCTCTGGCTGAACACTGACCTCTCGGCCCTGTTCCCGGCCGAGCAGCAGATCGCCGCGCGCATCTGCCATATCGGCCAGCCGGTGCCGCTGCCCCAGCCCGGCTGCGCGGAGCCGCAAGGCGCGCTGCGGGTTTCCGCCGGGGCGCGGCTGCTTTCGGGCGAGCCCTCGCACCGTGGCCTGGCCCGGGCGGCGCGGCTGCAGCGCGAATTCGCGGACCTCGCCGTGGTGTTCAGGAAGATAGACCTCATCTTGCACAACTGGGACCGGCTGAGCACGGCCAACCCGCAACCCTGCTACCGCCCGGCGCGCCACGCCGAGGCCGCCCCCCGGCGCGGCAGCCCGGTTGCTTAACGCGGGTTGCGCGGCCCGCCCGGCCGTGGCTGAATGGCGCCATGGTCAAACTCGATAAAATCTACACCCGCGGCGGCGACACCGGGGAAACCTCGCTTGGCGATGGCACCCGCGTCGCCAAATCCTCGGTGCGGGTCACCGCTTACGGCGAGGTCGACGAAGCCAACGCCGTGCTCGGTCTGGCCCGCCTGCATGCCACCCCGGCGAGCGATGCACTGCTCGCGCGCATCCAGAACGACTTGTTCGACCTCGGCGCCGATCTCTGCGTGCCGATCGAGGAGGCTCCCAAATACCCGCCGCTGCGCATCACTCAGCCGCAGGTGGACTGGCTGGAAGCCCAGATCGACAGCCTGAATGCCGGTCTGGCGCCGCTCAACTCCTTCATCCTGCCCGGCGGCACGCCCGCGGCGGCGTTTTTGCACCAGGCCCGCACCGTGGTCCGCCGCGCCGAGCGCGCCACGGTGCATCTGCTTTCCAGCCCGCACGAGGCCGTGAACCGGCTGGTCCTGGTCTATCTCAACCGCTTGTCAGACTTCTTGTTCGTGCTCTCGCGCGTGGAGAACGGCCAGGGCGCCGGGGATGTCCTCTGGGCGCCCGCCGCCAACCGCGACGGCTGATTTTTGCCGGCCAAGGTCTCCATCTTCGGCTGCGGCGTACAAAAGGGCGGCACCACCAGCCTGTTTGCCTATCTGCGCGAACATCCGGACCTCTGCGCCCCGGTGCAAAAGGAGCTGCATTTTTTCGACGATGAATCCCGTGACTGGTCCGCGCCCGCCTATACGGCGCTGGAGGCTCTCTTTCCCGCCAGTTCCGGCGCGCGGCAGCGGTTTGACATCACGCCCATCTACGGCTTCTGGCCGCCCGCCATCGCGCGCATCCATGCCTATAACCCGCAAGCCCGGCTGATTTATCTGTTCAGGGACCCCTTCGAGCGCGCCTGGTCTCACTGGTGCATGGAATATGCCCGCGGTTTTGAGACCTTGCCGTTTTCCGAGGCGATTCGGGCCGGCCGCGCCCGCCTGGCGGGGTTGCCGCCGCTGGCGCGCGCGCAGCGGATCCACACCTACATTGAACGCGGCTTCTACACCGGGCAGGTGCGGCGGGCGCTGCGCTATTTCCCGCGTGAACAGTTGTTGTTCCTGCGCTCGCAGGATCTGTTGCATGACCACGCCGGGGTGCTGTGCAAAATCGCTGGTTTTCTCGGCATCTCTCCCTTCGCCGCCACGGCGCCAAAGCGCGAACAGCCGTTTGAATTTACCCCGCCGGCCGTGCAGCCCGATGCCGCCGACCTGGATTACATCGCCGGGCTGCTGGGCGATGACATGCGGGCGTTCTCACAACTGACCGGGTTGGATGTTGCCGGCTGGCCGGTGACCCGGCGCCGGTTTGCCTCGGGCGCGGCTGCGGGAGTATGAGCGCGGCGCGTGATCAGGAGGCATGATTTTGGCTGATATTATCGACGGCAAGGCTTTTGCGGCCTCTCTGCGGGCGAGCATTGCGGCGGAGGTCTCGGGGCTTTCATTTCAGCCCGGCCTTGCGGTGGTGCTGGTGGGCGATGACCCGGCCTCAAAAGTCTACGTTGCCAACAAGGCCCGCCAGACGGTGGAGGCAGGCATGCGTTCCTTTGAGCACCGGTTGCCCGCTGACACCACGCAGGCCGGTCTGCTGGCGCTGGTGCAGCGCCTTAATGCCGATGCCGCGGTGCACGGCATCCTCGTGCAACTGCCGCTGCCCCGGCATCTGGACGCGGATGCGATCATCGCCGAGATTTCTCCTGCAAAGGATGTTGACGGCCTGACCGTGACCAACGCCGGGCTGCTGGCCAACGGCCTGCCGGGGCTGGTGCCCTGCACGCCGCTTGGCTGCATTCTGCTGCTGCGCGCGCGCCTGGGCGACATGGCCGGGCTGAATGCCGTGGTGGTCGGGCGCTCCAACCTTGTCGGCAAGCCGATCGCGCAGATGCTGCTTGCACAGAACTGCACAGTTACCATCGCGCATTCAAAAACCCGCAACCTGGCGGCCATTTGCCGCGGCGCGGATATTCTCATCGCCGCCGTTGGCCGGCCCGAGATGATCCGGGGTGACTGGATCAAACCCGGCGCCACCGTCATCGATGTCGGCATCAACCGCGTTCCCGCCGCAACGCTTGGCAAAACCAGGCTCGTCGGGGATGTCGCCTTTGCCGAAGCCGCCGGCGTGGCGGGTATTCTCACCCCGGTCCCCGGCGGGGTCGGGCCGATGACAATTGCCTGCCTGTTGAGAAATACCCTGACAGCCGCAAAACGAATTGAGACGTACGCGGGCCTCGCCACTGAAGTGTAGAGAAGGCTGGCATTTTCAACTTCCACGTCATAAGACGCGAATATGAAGCATAAGGTCTCAGCCAAACCGGCTCCGGAAAATCAAGCCTCTTCAAAGGCTAAGCCGCTCAAGACGGTACCGGCTGTGGAGCCTCATGCCACAGGCTCTGCGGCTGCTGCGGTCACGGAGAAAACTCTGGAGCAGGCGATCGGCGTGCAGGTCCGCATGTTGCGGCGGCGAATCGGTATCACGGTGGCCGAGCTTGCCACCGCTTCCGGTATTTCCGGGGGAATGCTCTCAAAAATCGAAAACGGGCAGATTTCTCCCTCGCTCGCCACGTTGCAAGCCCTGGCCCTGGCGCTGAACGTGCCGATCACCAATTTCTTCGCCTCCTTCGAGGAAAAGCGCGACTGCTCGTTCGTCAAGGCCGGTACAGGCGTGGTCATCGAGCGCCGCGGCACCAAGGCCGGGCACCAATACAGCCTGCTCGGCGCGGCCCTGGGCGGCACGCTCAGGGTCGAGCCATACCTTATCACTCTGCATAGGGATGCTGCATCCTACACGGCTTTTCAGCATGAGGGCACGGAGTTCATCTATATGCTGAGCGGTGAGGTGGTCTACCGCCATGGCGATCAGGCGTATCATCTCACCCCGGGCGATGCCCTGCTGTTCGACTCTGCCGCCCCGCACGGGCCGGAAAAACTGCTGACGCAGCCGATCAGCTATCTCTCCATCATCGCCTATACCCGCGAGACCACCTAAAAAAGCATAGTATAGGCCACGGACAAAACCATCGACCCAGTTAGCCATGCCGCCGCCGGCAGCATCTTCCTGCTGCGCGAGAAGCCCATCGCATAGCCCGCCTTCAGCAAATTATTGCTGCCGCTCGCGATCAGCACCGCGCTGACGATGGCCGCCCGGCCGACCTGGAATTTTCCGTCCAGCAGCGAGAAAATGAACGGATCGATATCGGAGAATCCGACCGCGAAGCTGAGCACATGCAGCCCGTTCACGCCGAAATTGCGGGTCACGAAATTGGTTACCGCCGCGAACACCACGAACAGCAGCGCGAACAGAAACGCCACGGGCAGATCCAACGGGTTTGCGCTTATAACGGCATGTTCCGGTCCCGCGCCATTTTTGGCGCGGCGCGCCAGCAGCCAGGCGATCGCCAGCGAAAGGGTAAACAGCGCGGCAAACGGCGGGGCCAGCGCACGGGCGGCGTCGGCATGGCCTAGCAGCAGGATCATCACCATCAGCCGGGCATACATCATGGCCGTGGCGATCAACACCGCCGCCGGGGCCAGCGCGGCCTGCCCGGGTTCCGCGCGCGCCGCGCGCGCCAGCACCACGGTGGCCGCGGTGGAGGAGTACATGCCGCCAAGCACCCCGGTCAGCAACGTGCCCGCGCGGGGGAACATGTAACGATGCGCCAGATACCCGAGGTAGGAGATACCCGAGATCACCAGCACCGCGGTCCACACCTTGGTATATGTAATGCCCGCCAGGCCCGGAATCACCGCCTGCGGCAGCAGCGGCAATATCAGCCCGGCGAGTATAAAGAACTTCGCCAGCGTCACACCTTCCTCGGCGGGGAAGGCATCGGAGAGCTTGCGGATCTCGGTTTGCTCGCCCAGCGCCAGCAGCATCACAATCACCAGCACAGCGGCCACCGCCAGCGGCGCCACCAGCACAAACGGCCCCAGCGCGTAGGCCAGCAGCGCGATCACCGTGGGCAGCAGCGCCGGGTCGCCCGCCTGCACACGCTTCCAGTATTCGAGCATCAGCAGCGCGCCCGCCACCACCAGCCCGGCGCAAAAGGGCACCACCGGTGCCACCACCCACAGCACATAGCCCAGTGCCGCCAGCAGGGTTATGGTGCGCGTGGTGCCAAAGCCCAGGGCCACCTGGGCGGCCAGCCCTTCGCCGCGCCGCCGGTAGGCATGCAGCTCCAGCCCAATGAGAAAGGCAAGCGCGATGGTGCCCAGAAACCCGCCGAGCAGCGGGGGAATCAATTCGCTCATGCGGCCCGCAACGCCGCCAGCCCCTGCTCCAGATCTTCGATCAGGTCATCCACGTTCTCCAGCCCGATCTGGAAGCGCGCCAGATTGCCCTCGAAATTGCCGGTTCCCTCGGTGCGCTTGATGGTCCCCGTGGTCGGCAGCACCAGGCTCTCATACCCGCCCCAACTCGCGCCGATGCCAAACAGTTGCAGCGCGTCGATCATCGCGACCACCGCTTCGGCGGAATAGGCGGGCTGGAACACCACGCCGAACAACCCGCAGGCGCCGGAGAAATCGCGCTTGAAAAACGTATGCCCTGGGCAGCCGGGCAGGGCGGGATGCAGCACACGCGCCACCTCGGGCCTGGCCGCGAACCAGTGCGCCACGCGCAGGCCCGCGGCCTCCTGCGCCTTGAGCCGCACATGCAGCGTGCGCAACCCGCGCAGCGCCAGCCAGCAATCATCGGGCGATGCGTAGGAGCCAAGCTCCAGCGCGCCCAGGCGCAGCCAGTGCCAGTCCTCGTCGCTGTTCACGCTCACCGCGCCGAGGATGATGTCAGAATGCCCGCCGGCATATTTTGTCAGCGCCTGGATGGAGACATCCACCCCATGGTTGAACGGCTGGAAATGGTGCAGCCCCCAGGTGTTATCCAGAAACACCTTGGCCCCGGCGGCGTGCGCCACGCGCGCCAGCATCGGAATATCCTGCACCTCGAAGGTGTGGCTGCCCGGGCTTTCGGTGAACAGCACGCGGGTGTTGGGCTGGAGCATGGCCCGCGCCGCCGTCTCGTCAACCATCGGGTCGTAATAGCTCGTGCTCACGCCGTAGCGCCGCAACACGCGCTCGCAGAAGGTGCGAGTCGGCCCGTAAACGGAGTCGGGCACCAATATATGATCCCCGGCACTCAGATACGCCAGCAGCGGCACGGTGATGGCGGCCAGCCCCGAGCCGACGACTTGGCAATGCGTGCCGCCCTCGATCCGCGCGATCATGCGCTCCAGCGCAAAATGCGTCTCATTGCCGCACAGGCCATATATATCAACCGGCTCCAGAATATGTTTGCCGGTCTCGAGCTTGGTTGCCATATCGGGGTAGAGCACGGTTGAGCCGCGCACCAGCTTGGGGTTCACGAAGCCGTAGGAACGTGTCGGGTTGCGCCCGTCATGCACCAGCGCTGTCTCAATCTTCTTTGTCATTCAAACCTCGACCGGCGTATCATCGCGCGCCCCCCATTCAGACCACGAACCATCATAAAGCGCGCCTTCCGGCAGGCCCGCAACCACCAGCCCCAGGGTGAGAACAGCGGCGGTGATGCCCGAGCCGCAACTGGTGATGACACCCTGCCCAGGCCCCACCCCGGCGGCGGCGAAAATTTCTCGTAAGCGGTGTGGCGCCAGCATATGCCCATTTTCGAGAAGAGTGCCGAACGGCAAGGATTTAGACCCCGGAATATGCCCGCCGCGCATGCCGGGGCGCGGCTCGGGCACCGAGGCATCAAACCGCCCGGCGGCGCGGGCATCCAGCACCAGGGCCGCATGGGTCTCAAGGTTGCGCCGCATGTCATCCAGCCCGCGCACCATGCTGCCCCTGTAGCCGGCGCTGAAGGCGCCCGGCGCGGCGGCGGCCGGCTCGCCGGCTTGCACGGGGTGGCCCGCCGCCACCCAGCCGGGCAACCCGCCATCGAGCACTGAAACATTGTCATGCCCGAACACGCGCAGCATCCACCACAGCCGCGCGGCGGAAAACAGCCCGCGCTGATCGTAGGCCACCACATGGTCCGCGTTGCTCACGCCCAACCCGGCCATGGCGGCGGCGAACGCAGCCGGTGCGGGCAGCATGTGCGCCAGCGCGGTGGCATGGTCGCAGACATCATCGAGATCGAAAAACCGCGCGCCGGGAATATGCCCGCTCAGGAACTGCGCGTGTGCGTCCTTGTTCTCATTGGGCAGATAGTAGGTTGCATCCAACACCCGTACGCCGGGCTTGCCCAGCGCGTCCGCCAGCCAGGCTGCCGTGACGAGCGGCGGCATCAACCGCGCGCGGCGGCGATGAGGGCGCGCACCCGCTCGGCGGCGGCCGCACCCTTCACCGCCTCACGCCAGGCAACCTCGGCCACGCGCTGGTGCGCGGCCACGGCATCCTCCGCACCGGTGATCATCGCCACGCCTGATTGCAGGCCCGGCGGCGCATCGGCCGGAAACGGGTTGATCGCGAGCGTCGCGCGCTCACGCGAGCGCAGCAACGTGAACGGCCCGTTCGGCTCGCCATGGGCCATCAACCCAAGCTGCAGGCCGATCGGCTCGCTCTCCATCAAATTCGCCACCAGCTCCATCTCGCGGGCGGCGGCTTCGCGCGCGGCCTGGCGCAACCGCTCGCTCACCACCATGCTGCCGGCGATGCCCTCGGCGAGGAATTTTTCAACCGAGGCGGGGGGAAGAATTCCGATGATCGAAGGCTTGCGCGCCGCGTACATGCGCTTGCGGGCCATCATCACGCCCAGCAACTGTTCGGCGGCGGCACGGGCGGCGGCGCGGTCAGCTCCCATGGCCTCCGCCTGCTCCTCGAATATCTGGGCCAGTACCGAATCGTACTGTTCAGATGAGATCAGGTAACAAACCGGACCGAACACCTGCAAAATCTGGTCGGAGGTTTCCTCAATCTGGCGAATACGCTCCATGTAGCCAACCGGCTTGGCGTAATACTCGACTCCGATGCCCAGCAGCGTGAGCGGGGAGATCTTCAGCAACTCGGCCAGCCGATTGACGGTATCGAGTTTAATGACCTCGCCCTTCTCGTAGCGGTAAAGTGCTGCCCGCGAGACACCCAGGCGGGCGGAAATTTCTTCCGCCTTCAATCCAGATTCCATCCGGTAAGCGCGCAATTGCTGACCAATTTCATTAAAACGCATTGTTGCTCCCCTTGTTCCAGCAATTCGCCGCTGTGCAGCGCCGCGATCGTGTCATCGGCTCTTGAGATGAACTGAAAAAGACATTTGCGCCACTAATACATGAACTGTCGAAAAATACAAAAAAATGTTACGAATCGTGAGAATTTTGTAGCCGGCTGACAAATGGCGCCGCTTGGTCAGGGGCGCGTTTTCGTGCATCAACTAAGGCCATGAAATCTGAACGAATTCTGTTGCTCGCGCTGGCGGTTTCCCTAGGCCTTGGGTGTTTCCTGATCCTTCGGCCGTTTCTTCCGGCCATGCTCTGGGCCGCGATCCTGGTTTATTGTCTCTGGCCGGTTTACATCGGGTTCAGCCGTTATGTGCGTCCCTCACTCTCGGCGTTTCTCATTACCCTGGCTGTGGCCACCGTGGTGCTGGTGCCGCTGGTGCATCTGGCGCTGGTCGTCGCCAAGGAGGCGCGCGCCGGGCGCGGTTGGGTGCAGGATGTGATCCTGAACGGCCTGCCGCCGGCCCCCGCGTTTCTGGCAAAAATTCCGCTGATGGGCAGCATCCTGACTGATTTTTGGAACAATTCGGCCGATGATCTGGGCGGCGCCGCGGCTTCGATGCAGCCGGTGCTGGGCACCGTGGCGCATTCGGGCATCCGGCTGCTGAGTGAGATTGCGCACGGGTTGATCGGCACGGTGGTGGCGCTGTTCATCTCTTATTTCTTTTTCCTGGCCGGGGAGCAGTTCATCATGCGCATCCGGCTGCTGTTGGTGCGCATTATCAATGAGAGCCGGGTGGAGCATCTCTTCGTTCTGGTCGCGGCGACGGTGCGCGGCGTGGTGTTCGGCATTTTGGGTACGGCGGCGATGCAAGGCATTCTCTATGCCATCGGCTTCGAGATTGCCCGCGTGCCGCAGGCGCTGCTGCTGGCCAGCCTCGCGGGGCTGGTCTCAATCGTCCCCGCCGGCGCGGTGATCGTTTATGTGCCGCTTTGCCTGTATCTTCTGGCTCAGGGGCACCCGGTCATCGCCATCATGCTGGCGGTCTATTGCTTCGTGGTCGTGGGCGGCGCGGATTCAATCGTCAGGCCTTGGCTAATCTCCAAGGGCGCCTCGCTGCCCTATGCTCTGACCCTGATCGGCGTGCTGGGCGGCGCGATTGCCTTTGGCGCGCTGGGGATTTTTCTGGGGCCCGTGCTGCTCGCGCTGGGGCTGGCCGTGGCGGAAGAGTTCGCCGGAGAGTCGCGCGGCGCCTGGCGGCAGCCGTGAGAGGGGTGTTAATTAAAAATTAACTAATTTGTGGCGTTGATGAACGCATGAATCAAAATGCGGTATCCCTGAATGGCGAATTCCTGGAGCCCTTATCGCTTGCAAAACACCGCGCCGCTGAAATCCTTGGCCGGAACGCAGAGGATGAGGTGGCGCTGCACTGGCGGCGCAAAGGGTTTGGCATTTTGGCGCAACGGCTGCGCACGGGCGCGGGGGAAATAGACCTCGTGGTGGCCAATGCGGAGGTGCTGGTGTTCGTTGAGGTGAAGGCGCGCAAAACCATGGCGGAGGCGGCTTACGCCGTTTCGCCAAGGCAGCAGGCGCGGCTGCTGGAGGCCGCCGGTGTGGCCCTGGCCGCACATGAGGGTTGGGAGCGGCCATGTACCCGTTTCGATGTCGCGTTGGTGTATCCGGGCGGCGTCTCGCACATTGAGGACGCCATTCGCTATAATTAATTAACTTGCGAAGGCGGCAAGCAGGCGGGCGTGTGCGCGGGTGCCGCGATGGAAGCAGGCCAGCTCAAATTTTTCGTTCGGGGAATGGATGCAGTCGTCATCCAGGCCAAAGCCGGCGAGCAGTGTTTCCAGCCCCAGATGAGTCTTGAAGGCCTCGACCACCGGTATTGAGGCGCCGCAGCCCACCAGCGCTGCCGGTTTGCCGAATTCAGCCGCCAGCGCCTCGCGGGCGGCGCGCATGAAGGGGGCGTTCAGGTCCATGGAGAATCCTGGTGCGGCGCCGAAGTGCCTGAATTCGGCTTTGGCGTCAGGGGGCAGGCGAGAGGTGATGAATGTCTCGAAATTTTTCACGATTTGCTGAGGGTTCTGCCCGGGGACGAGGCGGAAGGTGAGTTTGGCCGTCGCCTGGGCCGGGATGACGGTTTTGCTGCCCTCGCCCTGATAGCCGCCAAAAATGCCGTTGATGTCAGCGGTGGGGCGCGCCCAGAGCTGGGCCAGGGGAACTTGCTCCTGCTCACCGGCGGGGGTGTGCAGGCCCACACCACCCAGGAATTCCTGCGGGTCGAAGCCGAGCTGCGCCCAGGAGGCGACCAGCGCCTCGGGCACCGGGGATATGCCATCGTAAAAACCGGGGATCTGGATGCGGCCGGAGGCGTCGTGCAGATCGCCCAGGATGCGGGTCAGCGCATTGATGGGGTTGAGGGCAATGCCGCCGAACAGGCCGGAATGCAGGTCACGCGCGGGGCCCTTGATGGTGACCTCCACTGCCGCCAGGCCGCGCAGCGAGGTGGTGATGGCGGGGGTGGTGAAATCCCACATGTTGGTGTCCGCGACCAGGACGAAATCGGCCTTCAGGTTCTCGCGCTCCTTGGTGAGAAGCTCTGCCAGCGAGGGACTGCCGCATTCTTCTTCGCCTTCCAGCAGGATGGTCAGGCGGACCGGGAGCTTGCCGGTGACCGCCAGATGCGCGCGGCAGGCCTCCAGGAAGCTGACAACCTGGCCTTTGTCGTCCACCGCGCCGCGGGCGACGATGCGCTTGCCGCGCGGGCCGTCAACCAGCTGAGGGTCAAACGGATCGGAGTGCCAGAGATTCAGCGGGTCGGCGGGCTGGACGTCGTAATGGCCGTAGAAAAGCACATGCGGGGCGGCGGGGCCTGCGGTGTGATGGGTGGCGATGACGCCGGGCAGGCCCGAGGTCTCGGAGAGCCGGGCGGTAAAGCCCATTTCGGCCAGGGTGTCGCGCGCCCATTCGGCGGCCCGCCGGCAATCGCCCGCATGGGACGGCTGGGCGCTGATGCTGGGGATGCGCAGCAGGGCAAACAGGCGTTGCAGCGAGGTTTCGAGCGCGGAGTCGATGTGGGAGAGAATCTGTTCCATGGCTCTATTTGGGGTGCGGGGTGAGAAAAGATCAATGCGGCTTGATTTGCCGCAAAAACTCGCCGAAGAGCGCAGGCATGACCGAACTTTTGCTGTACAATACCCGGACCCGGACCAAAGAGGTTTTCAGGCCGATCGACCCCGGCAATGTGCGGGCGTATTTATGCGGACCGACGGTTTATGACCGCGCGCATATTGGCAATGCGCGCAATGTGGTGATTTTCGATGTGCTGATCCGGCTGCTGCGGCGGCTGTATCCGAAGGTGACGTATGTGAGGAACATCACCGACATCGACGATAAGATAAACACCCGGGCGCGTGAGCGGGGCTTGAGCATCGCACAGGTGACCGAGGGGCCGATCCGCTATTATCATGAGGACATGGGGGCGCTGTATGCGCTCCCCCCCGATATCGAGCCGCGGGCGACGGAGCATCTGGGC
>NZ_JABEVC010000222.1 GCF_013044125.1 Acidocella sp.
GACCCAGGGCGACCCCAACGCCCTCAACGCCGCCGCCGCCGCCGATGCCCCGGCGCTCGCCAAGATGCTCGCCGCCATCAACGCGCGCATCCAGGGCAGCAACCCGCAATCGCTGGAAAACCGGCCGCCCCGCATTTATATCGGCCCCGTCACCGGCGCGCCGGGCGATGGCAACCACTCTTTGCCGCTCAACCTCGCGCGCGACCTGCCCGGCCCGGACGATGTGGTGGTCACCAACCCGGCCCTGGCGGATTTCACCGTCACCGGCAACATTGTGGTGACGCCTGGGCAGAACGGCCAGGTCATGGTCGAGCTGGACTGGAGCGTGCAGGACGCCAATCACCGCAAGATCGGCCAGGTCACACAGTTACACCCGCTTGCCCTCACGGACATCACCCCCTATTGGGGCGATGTCGCCGCCGCCGCCGCGACTGAAGCCGCCACCGGCATCCAACAGGTGGTAGCCAACGCAATATTGAAAAAATAACACGCAATCATCATAAAACTCCCCCATCAGCCGTGCTACCCTCGTTACGCAACACCAGAGGAATGCATGTTTAAGTCACAAAAAATCCGCTTTACCCTATCCCTGGCGGCGCTGTTCGCCGCCGCCGCCCTGGCCAGCCCCGCCATGGCGCAAACCAAGGGCGATGCCGCCATGGGCGCCAAGCTCTATGCCACCAACTGCGCCTCATGCCATCTGGCCAGCGGCGCCGGCGGCGTGAAATTCGCCAGCGGCTCCGTCTCGGCCGATCTGCGCGCGCCGGGTCTGGAGAAGACCTACCGGCACAGCAACAAGCTGCTTCTGCGCGCGATCCTGGCCGCGCATGATGAAGACAACGAACGGCTGGACCAGCCGATGCCCGCCTGGAAAGGCCGGATCACCACCGCCCAGGCGCAGGACATCATCGCCTATCTGCACACGCTGCACTCGTAACAGCGCGCGGCAATCTCTCTTTCGTATTTGCCGCGAATCGCATTCGCTCACCTTGGGAAGCCGAGGTGAGCGAAACCGCCGCTTGGCCGCGCACGGCAGGCTCTGCGTTTATATCCGCATAACCGCTCCGCGCGGGGCTCTCACCCGCAATCATTCCCCCGCAGCGTGAAGTCAACCACCTTGCCGCCCTTCAATAAAAAGGTCGTCTCGCAGGCATAAACCAGCACCCGCGGCGGCATCATTGAATCATACACCGGCGGATAAAACCCGCCGCCAAACCATGGCCCGGCATAAGGCCCGTAAACCCCGCCCAGATACGCCCCCGGCACGCTCACCGCCCGGCGCTGCTCATAGGCCAGATAGGTCGTCCCGTTCACCGTAATCTGCTTATCCGGCACGCCAAACTGGTTCACCAGCGTCTGCTCATCCGCGCCAATATAAGCCGCCATGCGGGTTTGCAGGCTGGGGCCGGTGGCGCACCCCGCCAGAACCACAAAAGCCAGAATACCGTAGCGCATATCACCCTCGTTAACGCTGACAATTCAGCCAGACATTAGCACAACGGAAGCATCTTTTCCGCCCGACTTCAAAATGTCACAAACGCCCCCGCCAAAGTGCCGCTACTGCACCAGCAAAGCCGTGGACATGGTGACACCACCCCCTCCTCCATCGCCTGACGTCTCCGCAATCTTGATATTGCCGCTACCGCTATCGTTGATTGCCGCAACGACAAGCCCGGGAACCCCGGTGGTCGAAATATTCAGCGCCCCCGCGCCGGACATCGTCAACGGCGCCGACGGCGCATAAATGCCGCCGTTAAACGTGCTGGCCGCGCCCTCATTGACGATATCCGTCGCGGTATCGCCCCTGGCCTGGTAGATCGCAATACCGCAAATGCCCTCGCCATTGGTGCCGTCATAGGGAGAATTGGGGTTTTCATAGCTTGTTTTTGGATAATCCGCGGGAGAAACACAGTCGTCAGTGGGCGCGGTGATGTTCACCGTGGCGCCGCCATTAAAAATATAAGCCGCCGTTCCTTCCAGCACGAAGGTAACACCAACACCGGTGACGTTTGTGCCGGAATCAATGATCAGATCGCCATTCCGGATATAATAGATCCCTGGATTCAGCACGACAGTCCTCGTGCCATTGCTGATGTTCAAACCGCCATCAAAGTAATAGGTCGCGGGGGCGTGCGGCGTGCCGTCCACCGGCGTGCTGCCCATCGTCAGGTCGCCCTGCGCGGCATAAAAAGCACCGCCGGAACCATTGGCAGCATCCGAGTTGCCCGAATACGCCTTGAACTCATACAGGCCGGAACTTATCGCCGTCGCCGTCGTGCCACCGGCCAGGTTCACGCCACCATCCACATAATAGTTGGAACCATCGATGCTCACCGACGGCACATTGGTGAGCAACCCCCAGCCGGTAACCTTGGTGCCTGATGTTGCACCCGTGAGATAATAAGTACCGGCATTGAGCGTCGCCGTGCCGTTGGTCAGAGACATGCCGCCATTCACCACCATCGAAACCGGCACGCTCTGCGTGCCGCTGCCAAGCGTAAATGTGGAATCGGAGGTAAAATTCATACCGCCATTGATATAATAATTACTGCCGTTCATGGTCAAGTTTTTGTTCGCCTGCCCACGCAGCCCGCCCGTGATAAAGGTCGAACCATTGGCAACACCTTCATTCAAAACCAGATCAGCCACGCCGGCATTGCTCATACCCGTCAGGTAGTTGGGGTAGAGCTCGCACTTCGCGGAATAATCCCCCCCCATCTGGGTGCAATCCCCCACCCCGGCCTGGTCCCATGTATTATACCCCAGATTTGGCGTGACAGCATTGCCATGCTCCACCGGCGCGGCCGGCACGCTCCAGCCGGGGTTCCATAAAACCACGTTCCCGGCGTTCAGTCCGGCCAGCGGATCAGGCGTGTTCGTATTCAACATAACCGTATCCGGCGCACCCGGCGGGTCCTTCGGGTCCGTGCCGATATACCCGGAATACTGCGGCGCGCTGACGCAGCTGGCCGCGGTGACCACGGATGTTGCCTGAATGATGCCCGACCCGGTCACGGTCATTGAAGGACAGGATGTGGCGTTGGCGGCTATGCCGCAGTTTGAGCCCACAATACTGGCGCCGCCGCTCACCACGATGGTCCCCTCGGAGATCAGGCAGCTCGAACCAGTCTTTTGAACCATATCCGCCACGGCGGTCGCCGATTGCGTTCCCGCCGGCTCTCCCGGCAGCCCCAGCCCCTTGACCGCGGAAAAAAAACTCCCCCGCGGGATCGTCGCCGTCGCCTGCCAGGCCGTAATCTTGGTGCCGCTGGCCGAGGCCGGAACCGGCGGATTGGAGAGCACGAGTTGCGCGCTTGTCAGGCTGAACTGATTGTTTGAGGCCATGTTCGCGGCCGCCAGGGCGAGCGGCTCAACATTTTCCACGCTGTCCGCCCCATAATTAGCGGCATGGGCGGCGGCCAGCGCGGCGGCATCAGCTGCGCTCTGCAACGTGTCTTGCTGTTGATACCAAAATCCAACATCCACCGAGAGCGCGGTCGCCGCGATGAGCAAAGGTGCGGCAAGCGCTACAATAAGCGCAATCGTTCCCCGGCGGCTGGACAGAAAATCACGGAACCGGGGTGCAAAATTTCGTTTCATACTGGCTTGAATTTCACATTGTTTTTCTACCGTGGATCGCAAACACCCCGGCCGCATAGCGTTAGGCGCATCGGGCGGCTTCGGGAACAATCAAGGAATCAAAACCGCGTGTGTTTCCGGTTTTTTCAATAAATTATTCGCGATGAACACTTCGTTCAAAGCCGCAATGAAAACTCCACGCGCTATTACTTAATAGTAACAAATGTTCTAATTATAAACAAACGCAGCATTGTCATATCTTTTCAAATTCAATGTATGTTTTTTAGGACACCCCAACTCAGTCCGCATCTCCAGCCGGGCTGGCTGCGCCGTAAAAATAGTTCGTTCATAAAACATTTCCCCCACGGATTATCCGCGCAGGTTAAAAAATAATACCGGACGAAACTTAACAAAAAATATGCGGCGAAAAAAATGCCGCGTCCCACGCGCCCGCTCTATCCGGGCAGCCACAAAACGTCACGAATTCGCAACGCTCCGGTGGCCAGCATTGCCAGCCGGTCAAACCCCAGCGCAATCCCCGCGCAGGGCGGCAGCTTCGCCACCGCGCTCAAAAACCCTTCGTCCATCTCCCAATCCGGCCCGTAGAGTGCATGCCGGCGCGCCCTCTCCGCCACAAAGCGCGCGCGCTGCTCATGCGCGTCCGTCAGTTCCACGAACGCATTCGCCAGTTCGATCCCGCACACGAACAGCTCAAAGCGCTCCGCCACCCGCGCATCCGCCGGATCCCGCCTGGCCAGCGCCGCCTGCGCCACGGGGAAATGGGTGAGAAATGTAGGGCGCTCGCGGCCAAGCTGTGGCTCAACCCGCTCCAGCAGCAGCCGGAAGAACAAATCCTCCCAATCCTCGCCTTCGCGCAACGCCGTCCCCGCCTGCGCCGCCAGCGCCGGGGCGTCGCCCGCGGTGCCCAGAACATCGGCCCCCACATAGCGCTCGAACGCCTCCGCCACGCTAATCCGCTCAAAGCGCTCCAGGCTCGTGCGCACCCCCCGGCATTCCACCACCGGCGGCAGCACCGCGCGCAGCAGCGCCTCGGTCTCGTCCATCAGCGCCCCCATATCGGCGCGCAGCGAATACCATTCCAGCATGGTGAATTCCGGCGCATGGGTGTCGCTCCAGGGTTCATCGCGCCACACCCGCGCCAGCTGAAAAATCGGCCCCGATCCCCCGGCCAGCAGCTTTTTCATGGCAAATTCCGGGCTGGTGTTCAAATACCCCGCCCCGGCCCGCACCGCGCGCAGATGCACCTCCTCTCCCGGCGCCGCCACCGCATAAGGCGTCTCCACCTCGGCATATCCCCGCGCGCCAAAAAACGCCCGGACCCCGGCCGCCAGCAGGTTGCGCCGCCGCAGTGCCGCCATGCGGTCTTCCAGCCGCTCCCAAGCTTGAGACATTCGCACTCTCCCTCTACATGCCGCCCATGCCCGACGGTATCATAAGCCCAAACCGCACGCTGCGCTCGGTTGAAGACATCATCCGCTCCGGCCTGGCAAGCGAGTCCGCGCGCCTGGCGCTGGAGGCGGTCGCCGCGCGCTACGCCATCGCCCTCCCCCCGGCGCTGCACGCGCTCATCCAAACGCCCGACGATGCCATCGGCCGGCAGTTCATCCCCCATGCCGATGAACTCATCACCGCGCCGCATGAGAGCGCCGACCCCATCGCCGATGAAGCACTCTCCCCCGTTCCCGGCATCGTGCACCGCTACCCGGATCGCGCTCTGCTCAAGCCCCTGCTGGCCTGCCCGGTTTATTGCCGCTTCTGCTTCCGCCGCGAGCAGGTGGGGCCGGACGGCGGCTTGCTGAGCGATGCCGAACTAACCGCCGCCTACGCCTATCTGCAATCGCATCCGGAGATCAAAGAGGTCATCCTCACCGGCGGCGACCCGCTGATCCTCTCGCCCCGCCGCCTGGGCGGCATTCTGCAAAACCTTGGCGCCATCGCGCATGTCGAGACTTTACGCATCCACACCCGCGTGCCGGTGGCCGACCCATCGCTCATCACCGATGCCCTGGCCGCTGCGCTGGACATTGAAAAACCGCTGTTCATCGCCGCGCATATCAACCACGCGGCCGAACTCACCGATGCCGCCGTGATCGCCCTGCGCAAGCTGCAACGCCTGGGCATCCCCATCCTCGGACAGAGTGTGCTGCTCGCCGGCGTGAATGACAGCGAGGAAGCCCTGGGCGATTTGTTCCGCGCCATGCTGCGCGCGCGCATAAAACCCTATTACCTGCACCAGCTGGATGCCGCCCCCGGCACCGCGCGCTTCCATGTCGCCCCTGAGCGCGGGCGGGAGATCCTGGCCAGGCTGCGCGGCAACATCAGCGGCACCGCCCTGCCCACCTATATTTACGACCGCCCCGGCGGGCTGGGTAAAATTCCGCTCTAAAAAACGAGCCGCAGCGCCGCCTCGGCGGTCTGCGCGGTCCAGTTTCCCGCCACCTGCGCGCTGTAGCGCACCACCAGCGACATATTGCCCCGCCCGGCGCTCACACCCGCCATCACCTCCCCGGCCAGCGGGGCCAGCCGCTTCACGCCCGCGGCATAGGCGCTGCCATCGGCGGCGATAACGCGCATCGCCCGGCCCGGATCGCCCGCCTCGTAATCCACCCCCAGGCCCAGTTGCGGCGTCCACACCACACCCGCCGCGCCCGCATAATCGCGGCTCACCGCCAAGCGCAGATATGGCCTGACACTGCTGCCCGATGCGCCCGGCGCGCTCAGCGCAAACGCGCTCTGCCGCGCGGTCTCGCTGAACCGCCCGAGGCTCAACCGCGCCACACTCACCCCGGCCGATGGCAGCAGCCCAAATCCCGCGAGGCGCAGCGGCATGGCCAGCCGCACCCCGCCTGAAACCACACGGCCATCCGGCCGCGCCGATGCCGCCCCAACCCCGGTTGCCCGCGCCAGGCTGGTGGAAATGAACCCGCCCAGCACATCGCCCGAGAGCACGAAGCGCCCCAGATTCTGCACCCCGTAAACCCCCAGGCGGATGGTCTGCGCGCTGGCCGTGCCGCCCTGCGCATCGCTGAGCGCCGTGGCATCATACCCCACAGCCACCCCCAGCGTGGTGCCCTCGTCATTCACCGCGCGGCCTACCCCTGCCAGAAACCCAGCGCTCTGCGCGTTATAGCTCCCTGGCTGGTTCATGGCATTGCCCGAGGCCGCCACCCAGCCGCCCGCGCCGCAGAACCCACCGGCCAGCGCCTGGGCAATGCCCGCCTGCGCGCCGCGCCCGCCCGGCAGTGCGCCCGCGCGCGGACAAGCGGCGGCCGGCGCATCCTGCGCCTGATCCAGCAACTCATCACTGGCACGGCCCGCATCCAGCGCCATCGCCTGCCGCGCGCGCGCGAACAGCGCGTCATCCGCCGGGGCCACCGAAAATGCACCCAGCCGGTAGCTGAAGACCCCCGGCGGGTCGGCCGCCAATACGGTGGCATTACCTGAAACAACCGCCTCCCCCGCCGCGAGCTGCGTGCTCACGCTGGCAAAGCTTCCGCTCAACCCGCCATTGGCGGTGAGGAACGCCCCGGCCGCCGGTGTGTAATTGCCCGGCGCCAGCACATAAACCAGCCGGCCACCCAGCAGCGCCGTGCCGCTGATATTAACCTGCGACACTCCCGTTGGGCTGACCACCACCCGCAGCGTGCCACTGGAGAGCTGCACGAAATTTCCCGTGATGTTCAGCGCCGCGCCAATGGTGCCGGGCTGAAACGTCCCGGCGTTTCTCACCGTGCCCATCGCCCAGTTGCCCACGGCCGTCCAATCCGCCCCCGCCGCCACGTTCAGCACGCCCCCCGCGCCGAAATTGGCGAGATCGCTGGTCAGCTGCCCGCTGCCGGTCAGGGTAATCGTGCTGTCCGTGCCGCCGCCATCAATGGTGCCGGCAATGCCAGCACCAGTGCCCAAGGTCAGGCTGCTGGCCCCGCCTTCAAACTGCACCGCCGTACCGCCCGCACCCGCAATCAGCCCGGTATCATAAACACTGGCGCCAGCCCCTTTCACCAACACCCCGGTGGCACCGCTGATGCTGCCGCTGTTGGTCAGCGTATCGCCCCGGCCCAGGCGCACCCCGGCGGTAATGCCATGCACAAGCCCGGTATTTGTCACCGCCGCACCCGGCGCCACGGCGATAACCCCGGCCAGCCCCCCCGCGATGGTGCCGCTGTTGCTCAGGCTGTCCGGCCCGGCGAGATACACGCCAAACACCGGCCCGCTGATCAGCCCAGCATTCTGCACCGAGGCGCCGCGCCCGCCCACAAACGCCCCCGAATATCCGCCAAGCAGCTGCCCGCTCGCCGTATTGCTCAGGCTGCCGCCCGCATAGAGCGAAACGGCATCGCCGGTGCGCGCCGAAATAACGCCACGATTGGCGACAACCCCCACCCCATTGCCGGTATAAACACCAATATGCGCGCCAAAAATACTGCCCCCCGCCGCGTTGGCGGCATTGCCGCCCGCATTCAGGCTCACCCCGTCATCCCCCCCGGCAATCACCCCGGCATTGCTCACGCTGATGGCGGCATCGCGGGCCAAAACGCCGTAGGTGGCGGCGCGGATGGCACCGGTGGCCTGGTTATCCACCGCACCGCCCGCGCTCAGATAAATGCCAATCCCGCTCGCGGCATCCAGGCTGCCCGCGTTGTTGAGCGTGACCGAGCCTTGCGTATCCTCAAGCACCGCCCATCCGCCGCTGGCCAGCGTGGTGCCCGAGGTGATGCTCACCGGTCCCGCGCCGTAACCCGCCAGATCAACGGTGGCGCTCTGGCTGCTCGCAATCACGCTCTGCGCCCGTGCCGGCGCCACCAGCCCCCCGCCCAGCGAGAGGGCCGCGCAGCCGACCATCAATCCTGTCTTCCACTGGGGCCCGGCCGTATCATCATGGCAAACCATAGAACGTGTCCTTTAAGGCGGGGACGCCTGGGCGGCCCGCGCACGACCTGAAGTCGTGCAAACCTACGGCTCACCGCATGAATCGCGCGTTAATCAAGCGCCGGAAAACACGTTAAAAATTTTTACCCCCGTAATCTTCTCATCCCGCAAGCCGTGCAAAAGCGCCCCCGGCTTGCCCAAAAGCCTGCGGCGGCGTAAGCCCCCGCATCGCAATCCATTTTTGTATTTTCAGGCAGAGCTCTTTTATGAAACAGCAGGCAAACCTCATCCGCGCCGGTCAGGTCATCGAACACGAAGGCAACCGCTGGACCGTGCTCAAGCAGCAGATCATCACCCCCGGCAAAGGCGGCGCCTTTATCCAGGTGGAAATGCGCAACCTTAAAACCGGCAACAAAACCAA
>NZ_JABEVC010000003.1 GCF_013044125.1 Acidocella sp.
CACCGCCCGCACCGCCAACCAACGGCCCGCCAGTGGCCCTGGCCTTCCCCCCCGGCTCGGCCCTTCTGCCGGCGGCCGCGCTCGCCCCCATCAAGGCAATCGCCGCGGAGCGCGTCAGGGCAATCGCCGCGGAGCGCGTCAGGGCAATCGCCGCGGCGCACGCCAAGGCCAGCAACGCGCACATCCTCGCCGGTGGTTTCGGCAGCTCCTTCGCCCTCGCGCTTGCCCGCGCGCAGCGCCTGGGCGAGGCCCTCACCGCCGCCGGCGTCCCCGCAAGTGCGATAAAACTCGTGGCCCAGCCCTCTGGTTCTGGCGGCTTCGTGCAATTGGTATATTAAGCCTCCACCAACCCCTTACAGAGAGACCTTGAGCGTTCCATGACCGAAGAGTTTCACCGCATCCGCCGCCTGCCCCCTTATGTCTTTGCCGAGGTGAACGCCGCCAAAGCCAAGGCGCGGGCCATCGCGGAGGACATTATAGACCTCGGCATGGGCAACCCGGACAGCCCCACGCCGCCGCATATCGTCGCCAAACTCGTCGAGACCGTGCAGGACCCGCGCAGCCACCGCTACTCCACCAGCAAGGGCATACCCGGCCTGCGCCGCGCGCTCGCCGCCTATTATGACCGCCGCTTCGGCGTGAAACTGAACCCTGACACCGAGGTCATCGCCACGCTCGGCTCCAAGGAGGGGCTGGCCAACCTCGCCGCCGCCATCACCTCCCCGGGCGACACCATCCTGGTCCCCAACCCTTCCTACCCCATCCACCAGTTCGGCTTCATCATCGCCGGCGCCTCCGTGCGTTCCATCCCCGCCGAGCCGGGCGAGGACATGCTGCGCGCCATCGACCGCGCCGTGCGCCACTCCGTGCCAAAACCCACGGCGCTCATCGTCAACTACCCCTCCAACCCCACCGCCCACATGGCCAGCCTTGATTTCTACAAGGAGCTGGTGGCGCTGGCGAAAAAGAACGAGCTGTTCATCATCTCGGACCTCGCCTACGCCGAAATTTATTTCGAAGGTCCGCCCCCGCCCTCGGTGCTGGAAGTTCCCGGCGCCAAGGACATCACCATCGAGTTCACCTCAATGTCCAAAACCTATTCCATGCCCGGCTGGCGCATGGGTTTTGGCGCCGGCAACCCGCGCCTCATCACCGCGCTCACGCGCATGAAATCCTATCTCGACTACGGCGCCTTCACCCCCATTCAGGTCGCCGCGACCGCCGCCCTCAACGGCCCGCAGGATTGCGTGGACGACATGCGCGCCCTCTACAAGGAACGCCGGGACATTCTCATCAAGGGCCTGCACGCCGCCGGATGGGATGTTCCCTCCCCCGCCGGCTCGATGTTCGCCTGGGCGCCGATCCCGCCGCGCTACGCCCATCTGGGCAGCCTGGAATTCTCCAAACTGCTGATGGAAAAAGCCAAGGTCGCGGTCGCGCCAGGCATCGGCTTCGGCGAATATGGTGACTCCCACGTCCGCATCGCCCTGGTTGAGAACACCCACCGCCTGCGCCAGGCCCTGCGCAACATCCGCCACTTCCTCGCCACGGACAGCACCGTTCCCGCAGATGACATCGCCCTGGAGGACGGCCAATGACCCCGCTTAAAGTCGGCATCGCCGGCCTTGGCACCGTCGGCGCCGGCACCGTGCGCCTGCTGGCTGAGAACGCCGCCCTCATCACCGCGCGCGCCGGGCGGCCCATCAGCGTCACCGCCGTCTCCGCGCGGGACCAATCACGAGACCGGGGCATCGCGCTCGCCGGCATCACCTGGCACGGCAACGCCCTCTCCCTCGCCGCCGATCCCAATGTCGATGTCGTGGTCGAGCTCATCGGCGGCGCCGATGGCCCGGCCAAAGCCCTGGTGGAAGCCGCCATCGCCGCTGGCCGCCCCGTGGTCACCGCCAACAAGGCGCTGCTCGCGGTGCACGGCGCCGCCATCGCCGCCGCGGCCGAGGCCGCTGGTCTCCCGCTCGGCTTCGAAGCCGCCGTCGCCGGGGGTATCCCGGTCATCAAGGTGCTGCGCGAGGGCCTCGCCGCCAACCACGTCTCGCGCGTCGCGGGCATCCTCAACGGCACCTGCAACTACATCCTCACCACCATGCGCGAGGAAGGCCGTGACTTTCCCGAAGTCCTGGCCGACGCCCAGGCGCTCGGCTACGCCGAAGCCGACCCCGCCTTCGATATTGACGGCGTGGACGCCGCCCACAAACTCACCATCCTCGCCGCCCTGGCGTTTGGCCAGAACGTTGATTTCTCGGCCGTGCATATCGAGGGCATCCGTCACATCTCCGCGCTGGACATCAGCTTCGCCGAGGAACTCGGCTACCGCATCAAGCTGCTTGGCATCGCGCAGCAAACACCGGCGGGCGTCTCCATGCGCGTCCACCCGGCCATGGTGCCGGTGAGCAAGCTCCTCGCCGCGGTGGAAGGCGTGTTCAACGCCGTGCTGATGGAGGGTGATTTCTCCGGCCCCGTCTTCTGCCAAGGTCGCGGCGCTGGCGCCGGCCCCACCGCCAGCGCGGTCGTGGCCGACCTGATCGACATCGCGCGCGGCAGTAAAATCCCCGTCTGGGGCGCCGCCCAATCGGCCCTGGCGCCCTCGCGCCCGGTCGCCATCGCCGCCCTCACCGGGGCTTATTACCTGCGCCTGATGGTCACCGACCAGCCCGGCGTGCTCGCCGATGTCACCGCCATCCTGCGCGAACACGGCATTTCGCTCGAATCCATGCTCCAGCACGGGCGCAAGCCCGGCGAGGCGGTGCCCATCGTCCTGGTCACGCATGACACGGTGGAAGCCGCCATCAGCGCCGCCATCGCGCGCATCGCCAGGCTGGATTGCGTGCAGGAACCCCCCGCCCTCATCCGCATCGAGCCCAAATAAGCCAAATACCAAACAAGAGAGACAAGCCATGACCGCACGCCGCCTCGGAGACGTCTCCGACCGCAACCTCGCCCTTGAACTCGTCCGCGTGACCGAGGCCGCCGCCATCGCCGCCTCGCGCTGGATCGGCCGCGGCAAAAAGAACGAGGCCGACGGCGCGGCGGTGGAAGCCATGCGCAAGGCGTTTGACACCGTGGCCATAAGCGGCACCGTGGTCATCGGCGAGGGCGAAATGGACGAGGCGCCGATGCTCTTCATCGGCGAAAAAGTCGGTCTCGGCGGCCCGCATATGGATATCGCGGTCGATCCGCTGGAAGGCACCAACATCACCGCCAAGGGCGGCGCCAACGCCATCGCCACCGTGGCCCTGGCCGAGCGCGGCAACTTCCTCCACGCGCCAGACATCTACATGGAAAAAATCGCGGTCGGCGGCGGCCTGCCCGAAGGCGTGGTCTCGCTTGACGCCCCCGTGGCCGAGAACCTCAAAAACCTCGCCCGCGCCAAGAAAATTGACATCTCCGACCTGATGATCTGCATGCTCGACCGCGAGCGCCACGCCGAAATAATCGCGAAAACCCGCGAGGCGGGCGCGCGCATCACCCTCATCGGCGACGGCGACGTCGCCGGCGTCATCGCCGTCAGCCAGTCCTTCACCGGGATTGACATGTATCTCGGCTCCGGCGGCGCGCCGGAGGGCGTGCTGGCCGCCGCCGCGTTGCGCTGCATCGGCGGCCAGATGCAGGGCAAGCTGTTGTTCGAGGACCAGGAGCAGATCGCGCGCGCTCGCACCATGGGCGTGAGCGACCCCAACCGCATCTACAATATCATGGACATGGCCAAGGGCGACGTCATGTTCGCCGCCACCGGCGTCACCGGCGGCCCGATGCTCAAGGGCGTGCGCCGTGAAGGTGGCGGCGCCTTCACCCACTCCATCGTCATGCGCAGCAAATCAGGCACCGTGCGCTACGTCGAGGCGCATCACAACTTCGCAACCAAAACCTGGGCGCCCGAGATGTAGGGGCGTAAATTCCCCTCGCCTTTTCACCTCATGTCCGCGAAAGCCGGCGTCTCCCGGATCAGCCATATCATTCCATTTTCGTACCAAACCCGCACAAATTGGGGCGCAAGTAAAAAACAATCTTTTACTAACAATACGTTATCGAGAATTTCCCGCAAATGCTCCACGTGGAGCACAAAAAAACAGCCTGGAGTTTCCCCCGGGCTGCCCTGCTTGCGCTCCCCCCGCGGCTTACGCCGCGAACTGGTTCATCGTGTTATGCGCGCCACCCGCCTTCAGCGCCGCTTCCCCAGCGAAATACTCCTTATGATCGTCGCCAATATCCGAGCCTGACATATTCTGGTGCTTCACGCAGGCGATACCCTGGCGGATTTCCTGACGCTGCACATTCAGCACATAGCCAAGCATCCCGGCGGCGCCAAAATATTCCTTGGCCAGATTATCAGTGGAAAGTGCTGCGGTATGGTATGTCGGCAGCGTGATGAGATGGTGGAAAATCCCCGCCCGCTTGGAGGCATCCGCCTGGAAGGTGCGGATTTTCTCATCCGCGCGCACCCCAAGCTCGGTGGCATCATAATCCACGCTCATCAGCTTCGCGCGGTCATAAGCGGACACATCCTTACCCTCCGCCTGCATCGCATCATAAACCTGCTGGCGGAAATTCAGCGTCCAGTTGAAAGACGGTGAATTGTTGTAAACCAGCTTGGCATTCGGCACCACCGCGCGGATACGGTCCATCATCCCGGCGATCTGCTCCACATGCGGCTTCTCGGTTTCGATCCAGAGCAGATCAGCGCCGTTTTGCAGGCTGGTGATGGAGTCGAGCACGCAACGGTCCTCGCCGGTGCCGGCGCGGAACTGGAACAGATTGGAGGGCAGGCGCTTGGGGCGCAGCAGCTTACCGTTGCGGTTGATGATGACATCGCCATTGCGCGCATCGCCCGGCGCCACTTCTTCGCAATCCAGGAACGCATTATACTGATCTCCCAGATCGCCCGGCGTATGGGAGACGGCAATCTGCTTGGTCAGACCAGCGCCCAGCGAGTCCGTGCGGGTCACGATGATCCCGTTCTCAACACCAAGCTCCATGAAAGCATAGCGGCAGGCACGGACTTTCGCGATGAAATCCTCATGCGGCACGGTCACCTTGCCATCCTGATGCCCGCACTGCTTTTCATCCGAGACCTGATTCTCGATCTGCAGCGCGCAGGCGCCCGCCTCAATCATCTTCTTGGCCAGCAGATAGGTTGCTTCCGCATTGCCAAAACCCGCGTCAATATCAGCGATGATAGGAACAACATGGGTCTCGAAATTATCAATCTTCGCCTGCACCTGCTTCTGCTTGGCCAGATCGCCCGCCGCGCGCGCCGCATCCAGATCGCGGAACAGCAGCCCCAGTTCACGGGCGTCGGCCTGACGCAGGAATGTATAAATCTCCTCGATCAACGCCGGAACCGAGGTTTTCTCATGCATCGACTGATCCGGCAGCGGGCCGAAATCCGAGCGCAGGGCCGCAACCATCCAGCCGGAGAGATAGATGTAGCGGCGCTTGGTGGCGCCAAAATGCTTCTTGATGGAGATCATCTGCTGCTGGGCGATGAACCCATGCCAGGCCCCGAGCGACTGGGTGTAATTCGCCGGGTCAGCGTCGTAGGCCGCCATATCAGCACGCATGATGCCGGCCGTGTATTTGGCGATATCCAGACCGGTATGGAAACGGTTCTGCAACCGCATCCGCTCGACGGATTCAGCATTGATACCGTCCCAGGTGCCGTTCTTGCTCTGGATAAGGTGGGTCAGTTTCGTAATATGCTCTTGATAGGACATCTGCGTTTTCCGTTGCCGTTGGTGAGGATGCGTGTTGCAATGCACCAAGTAGACATTGTTTCGGAAAAAAGGGAGTCAATTTTGTAAAAACAATGTGTAATATTGTAAAGGATTTACCGATTTTGCAGAAAACATGTAAAATTTTTTCTGCAAGCCGGCAGGGCACCGCGGTTCTCTGGCCTTCCCGCGCGCGGCAATGCTGCAAGCCGCCGCCTGATGCCTATGCTTTCCAGAAGGTCATCAACAATCCACCGGCAACGATGAGAACGCCGCCGCACAGGATAGGCAAGCTCGGGCGCACCCCGAATGCGGCAAGGTTGATGGCCTGCGCGACCACAAAAAACAAGGTGACATAGACGCCGAGGAGTCTGCCAAAATCCCAGTTGGGAAGGTTGACGGTGATGCCGTAACTGAACAGGACGGCGGCGCCCAAAGCAAAAAAGCCCATTCGCATTCCCATGGCGTGCGCATGGAGGCCGGTGCGGGCCAAGGCGTCGCCACCGGCTTCGAGCACGGCGGCGAGGGTGAGGACAACAAGAATCGAAAAATGACTCACGACGCTACACCGTGAACACGACGGCTTTTTTGCCGTTGAGGATGACCCGGTCTTCAAGGTGGTAGCGGACGGCGCGGGCAAGAACACGGCGTTCAATATCGCGGCCCTTGCGCACGAGATCATCTGGCGTGTCGGCGTGGGAAATCCGCTCGACATCCTGTTCGATGATCGGGCCTTCATCAAGGTCGGTGGTGACATAATGGCCGGTCGCGCCGATCAGCTTCACGCCGCGGCCATGCGCCTGGTGGTAAGGCTTCGCGCCTTTGAACCCCGGCAGAAACGAATGATGAATATTGATGCATTTGCCAGCTAGTTTCGCTGCCAGCGCATCGGAAAGCACCTGCATGTAGCGGGCCAGCACAACAAGTTCTGATTTGGTCTCCTTCACCAGCGCCCAGATCTGGCCCTCCTGCTCCATCTTGGTATCCCTGGTGACCGGCAGATGGTGAAAGGGAATGCCCCCCAGGTCGATCCCCGCGAAATGCTCGCGCCCATGGTTGGAAATGATCGCGGCGGGCGTCATCGCGAGTTCGCCAATGCGCCAGCGATACAGCAGATCAACAAGGCAATGGTCGAATTTGGAGACCAGCAGCAGCACCCGGCGCGGGGTGGCATGGTCGTTGATGCTGTAGGTGAGTTTGAACGGTTCGGCGATGCTGTGAAAATTCTCGCGCAAGGCCTCAATGCCGCTGCCGCCAACAAGATCAAAGCCGATGCGAGCGAAGAACTTGCCGCTTTCATCATCGTCAAACTGCTGCGCCTCGCGGATATCCGCGCCGTGCTCGAACAAATAGGTGCTGACCGCGGCAACGATGCCGGGGCGGTTCAAACAGGAGAGGGTGAGCACATATTGGGGTTTGGACATGCGGTTTCCTGAAGTTTCGGCAATGGCGGGGCCGGGGTGTTGCGGGCCGGGGAGTCATAGCGCAAATGGGCGGGACCGTGAATCCTCGCCGCGGGGGCGGCGATGCGGCGGCATCTTGCGCTTGCATGGCTTGGGAGTAGTTATGGGCATCCAACATCCCGAGGCTTAAGCCATGACCACAGAGTCCCGTCTCGTCGCGCTCCAGACCAGCCCGCCCGCCTTCACGCGGGATACGGCGGAAATGCTGGCATGGGATGTTTTCGGCGTGGCCGGCACCGCGCAGCTGCTCTATGGCGAGCGCGACCAGAATTTTCGGATCCGCCCCGAAGCAGGGGATGGGATCATCCTGAAAATCCTGGGGCCCGACGAAGATGCCGCCACGGTTGAATTCCAGACCGGGGCGCTTGAGCATATCGCGATGATGGACCCTGCCCTGCCGGTGCCGCGCGTCCACAGAACGCTGAACGGCGAAGCCTATACGCGGGTGAAGGATGACGCCGGGGTGGCGCATATCGTGCGGGCGCTGCGGTTTCAGCCAGGGCGGATCATGGAAGGCGTGGAGCCCGGCGTGGCGCTGCTGCGCAACACCGGCGCCACGCTGGCGCGGCTGAACCGGGCGCTGGCGAATTATTTTCATCCAGCCGCGGGGCAGCGGATCGTGTGGGACCTGCGCCGGATCGTGGAACTGCGGCCCTCCGCCACACTGATCGAACCGGCGGCAACCAGGGCGCTGGTTGAGGGCGCGCTTGACCGCTTCATCGCCTTCATGCCCGAGATGGCGCGGCTGCGCCACCAGATGGTGCATAACGACCTGCATCCCGGCAACATGCTGATAGACAATACGGCCAGCACGATAACCGGGCTGCTCGATTTTGGCGACATGATCCACGCGCCGCTGGTGTTCGACATCGCGGTGACCGCCGCCGAGACCACGGGCAGCAACATGTCCCCCATTGATTACGCCGCCGAGGTGATCGCCGGATATAACGCGGTGACACCGCTGGAGGATGCCGAATTCCCCGCCTTATTCGAGGCCATCATCGCCCGGCATGCGCAGAGCGCGACCATTCACGCCTGGCGGCGGCATAACGACCCGGAGGGCGCGGCGAAGCTTGGCAGTCTGAGCGCGCTGAGCGCCCCGGCTATCGAGGCGTTTCTGGCCGCCGGGCGCGAGGCCGTGGTAGCGAAATTCCGCGCCGTGGCGGCGCGCAAGGCGGAGGATGACGCGCAGGCCCTGCCCGCACGGCGGCGGCGCGTGCTGGGGCGGGGGCTGGAACTTTCCTACCGGGAGCCTGTGCATCTGGTGCGCGGCGAGGGCGTGTTTCTCTACGCGCCGGATGGGCGGCGCTATCTCGACGCTTACAATAACGTGCCCGCCGTAGGACACGGGAACAGGCGCGTGGCGGAGGCCATAGGCCGCCAGATGGCGACCCTGTGCGCCAACACCCGCTACCTGCACGAGACGGTGGTGGAATATGCCGAGCGGCTCACCGCCACCATGCCCGAGGGGCTGGAGACTTGCCTGTTCGTGAACAGCGGCTCGGAGGCGAATGATGCGGCCTGGCGGATTGCCAAAACCGTGACCGGGCACGGCGGAGCCCTGGTGATGGCCAACGCGTATCATGGCGTGACCGATGCGGTGGCGGCGCTTTCGCCGTATTATGGCCCCTTCGCGCAGCCGCTGGCCCCCTTCGTGCAGACGCTGGAGGCGCCCGATACCTATCGCGGGCGGCTTGGCGGCGCCGGGGCGGCGGCCGGCTATGCGGCGGATGCCGACCGCGCGATTGCCATGTTGCAGGCGAGCGGACACGGCGTGGCCGCGCTGATCATTGATTCAGCCTTTGTCTCCAACGGCATACTGGATGTGCCGGAAGGCTATTTGGCAGCGGTGGCGGCCAAGGTCCGCGCGGCGGGGGGGCTGGTAATCGGCGACGAGGTGCAATCAGGCTTCGGGCGCATGGGCGATGCCTTCTGGGGGTTTGCGCGCCATGGCGTGGTGCCCGACATGGTAACGCTGGGCAAGCCGATGGCCAACGGGCACCCGGCCGGCGCGGTGGTGACACGGCCCGATTTGTTGCAGGCGTTTACTGACAAGATCGATTTTTTTTCAACCTTTGGGGGCAACCCTGTCTCTGCTGCCGCCGCACTGGCCACGCTGGACATATTGCAGGGCGAGAAATTGCAGGACAACGCGCGGACCACCGGCAAGCTGCTGCGCGAAGGGCTTAAGACGCTGGCCGGGCGGCATGCTGCCATTGGGAATGTGCGCGGCGGCGGGCTGATGGTTGGCGTGGAGATTGTGCGCGACCACGCACTGCGCACGCCGGCGCCGGAGCTGGCAAAGCAGATTGCCAACAAGATGCGCCATCTGGGCGTGTTGATCGGCACCGAGGGACCGGATGGGAATGTATTGAAAATCCGCCCGCCCCTGCCCTTTGGCCCGCCGCATGCCGCGATGCTTCTGGAAGCTCTGGACCAGGCGCTTTAGGCCATCGCAGTCTCTAGCCTGATCGCTTTAAGCGCGATCAGGTCTGGCGATATTTCCGAGGGCGATTCACGCTTTCGGCTCGCTCGGTTGAGCGAACCTCAAACGATCGCGCTCTCGCCAGGCGGCTTGCCCTTGAGGACGCCGCCAGCGGCAAAATGCCATGGCGGAACCTCACGGATGATGACCCGGACCGCATCGCGCGGGGCGCCGACCGTCTCCATCAGCGCCACCGTGACTTTCTCGACCATGGCTTCCTTGGCCGCGAAACTGCGGCCTTCCATCATGGTGACTTCAACAATCGGCATTGCGGCCTCCTTTAAGCGGTTACGTTGAAGGACACGGCGCCCAGCTTCTGGAAGCTGGTACGCACGAAATCGCCAGGGGTGAGCGCGTGGGCGGCGGTGGCGCCGCCGGCGAGCACGATGTCACCTGGCTCCAGACGCTCGCCAACGCTGCCGATGAGGCGCGCGGCGCAGACCAGCGAACGGATCGGGTTGCCCAGAATCGCCGCCGTGGAACCGATTTGCACCGGGTGGCCGTTAAGCTCCATGATGATGCCGAGGTTGGAGACATCGGTGGAAGGCTTGGCCCAGGCGCCGAGGTAGAAGCCCGAGGAGGAGGAGTTGTCGGCAATCACGTCAGCCAGTGCGAATTTGAAATTTCTGTAGCGGCTGTCAATGATCTCCATTGCCGGGGCAATGGCTTCCACCGCGTCCAGCGCTTCGGCGGGCGAGACGTTGCCCGATAGCGGCTTGCGCATGACGTAGGCGATTTCAGGCTCGACGCGCGGATGCGTGTAGCGCGCGTGGGACATCTCGCCGCCTTCCTCAAGGCGCATCGCGTCCGTCAGACGGCCCCAGATGACCTCGGCAACCCCCATTTGCTGCATTTTCGCGCGCGAGGTGAGGCCCATTTTGTAGCCCACGCGGCGCTCGCCGCGCGCCCAGCGCCGCGCCACCGAGAGCGCCTGGATGGCATAGGCATCAGCCACCGAGAGATTTGGGTAAGTATCGGTGAGCTGCGGCACGGCGGTGGCGGTGCGCGCGGCTTCGTCGAGGCCTGCCGCCAGTTCGGAAAGATTGGTCATGTTACTGCCTCGCGGAGTTTGAAGTGGCCATGATTATTCGTTTGCAAAAGCGGCGCGCACGGCGCCGAGGCCCTCGATGCGTACATCGAATACATCGCCCGGCTGGACGCTGACCATCGGCCCCAGCGCGCCGGAGAGAATGGTATCGCCCGCGCGCAACGGATGACCGGCGCGCGCCATCACCTGCGCCAGCCAGAGCGCCGCGTTCAGCGGTGAACCCAGGCAGGCGGCACCCGCGCCGACGGAGACGGGCTCGCCGGATTTTTCCATGACCATGCCGCACAGCCGCGGGTCGAAGTCCGGCAGCCGTACCGGGCGCGAGCCCAGCACATAAAGGCCGGAGGAGGCGTTGTCAGCGATGGTGTCGGTGATTTTTATGTCCCAGTTCTGGACGCGCGAACCAACGATTTCCACGGCGGGGACGGCATATTCGATGGCGCGGAAGAGATCCGCCGCCGTGAGCTGCTCATGCATGAGATCGCGCCCCAGCACGAAAGCAATCTCAGCTTCGACCTTGGGCTGCAGGACATCGGCCAGCGATACGTCCTGCGCCTCGCCGCGCGCCATGTCGGCGAAGAGCATGCCGTAATCAGGCTGGGTGACGCCCAGCTGTTTCTGCACGGCAACCGAGGTGAGGCCGATTTTGCGGCCTGCCAGGCGGCGGCCGGCGGCCAGCGCGCGCTGCGTGTTGAGCTCCTGCACCGCGTAGGCTCCCGCGACATCGCCTTCGGCCAGGAGCGTGCGCACCGGAGCACAAGGGGTGCCGCTGCGCGCCGCCTCGAACAACAGATCGGCGGCGGCGCGGATGGCATCCGCCGTGGATTTTGAAGATATGGTCATGATTGTTGTTCCGCTCTCAGAGTTTGACGCAGACGTTAGTGATTTCGGTGTAAAACTCAAGCGAGTGCACCCCGCCCTCGCGGCCGATGCCCGACGCTTTCGCGCCGCCGAAGGCTGTACGCAGATCGCGCAAGAACCAGGAATTCACCCAGCAGATGCCAACCTCCATGCGGGCCGCGACGCGATGCGCGCGCGAGAGATTTTCCGTCCATACCGAAGCCGCCAGGCCGTAGGGCGTTGCGTTGGCGAGACGGATGGCTTCCTCCTCGGTATCAAACGGGCGGATGTGGCAGCAAGGACCAAAAATTTCCTCGTTCACCACCGAGGCATCGTCGGGCAGGCCGGTCCAGATCGTCGGCTGGACCCAGGCGCCGCCGGCGAGTTCGCCCGGCATGTCCGGCACGCCGCCGCCGGTGATGATGGTGGCGCCCTCCGCAACAGCCCGCGCGTAGTAGGAGAGCACTTTTTTACGATGCTGCTCACTGACCAGCGGGCCGAGATTGGCGGCGGGATCTTCCGGGCTGCCGAACTTCAGCCCCTCGGCGCCCAGCTTCAGCCGCGCGACGAATTCATCAAAAACCGGGCGTTCGACATAAATCCGCTCGGTGCCGAGACAGACCTGGCCGCAATTGGCGAAGGCCGAGCGCATCGTGCCTTCGATCGCCTTATCCAGATCGGCATCGGCGAAGACCAGCGCGGGGTTTTTGCCGCCCAGTTCCAGCGAGACAGGGCGCACGCCGCGCGCGGCTTCGCGCATAAGCGCCTCGCCGCTGCGGGTGGAGCCGGTGAAGGTGATGCCGTTGACGCCAGGATGCTGGGTTAAGAATTCCCCCGCCGAATTGCCGCCGAAACCATGCACGACGTTGTAAACACCCTTGGGCACACCTACGGAATTCATCACCTCGCCGAGCAGCGTGGCGGTGAGGGGCGTGGCCTCGGAGGGCTTGACGACAACGGTGTTGCCCAGCGCCAGCGCCGGGCCAACCTTCCAGGTCATCAGCAGCAGCGGCAGGTTCCAGGGCGAGATGACCGCGATGACGCCGCGCGGACGGCGCAGCGCATAATTCATCGCGCCATTGCCATCGGGTGTAGGCGTGGTGAAGCATTCTGTGGATACGGTTTTCGCGACATCAGTGAACATCGTGAAGTTAGCCGCGCCGCGGGGGATATCAATATGCGAGGCAAGGCTTGCCGGTTTGCCGGTGTCCAGGCATTCGGCGGCCAGGAATTCATCGAAGCGGCGGTTGATCTCGGCGGCGACCTTGCCTAGCAGGGCTGAGCGCTCGTTCAGCGACATCCGGCCCCAGGGGCCATCCAGCGCGGCGCGCGCGGCTTTTACCGCCGCGTCGATCTCGGCGCGCCCGCCCTCGGGGACGGCGCCAATGCGCGAGCCGTCAACAGGGCAAATGTTATCATAGAATTTGCCGGTGCCGCCCTGGGTGAAGGCGCCATCAATGAAATGCGCCGCATCACGGCGGGCAGCGGATAATGAGAAGGTCATGAAAAATTTGTCCCTTATAATCAATCCAGGCCGAGCGCGCGCAGCCCGGCCGCGGCACCGGCGCGGTCGTCGTCCTCCGAACCGCCGGAAACGCCGATTCCGCCTATGATGTTGCCATTTTGCCGAAGCGGCGCGCCGCCCCCGAACAGCACCACGCCGGGGCGCATCGCCAGCCCTTCACGCACCACTTCACGCTGCGAGAGGCGTTTGCAGAGATCGTCCGTCGAGATGCCGAAAATCGCCGCGGTCCATGCCTTGTCACGGGCGATATCCACCGAGGCGGCAAACGCCCCATCGGCGCGCAAGCAGGCGACGAGCGCGCCGCCGGGGTCCACCGCGCAAGCCACCACGGCAACCCCGCGCGATGCGGCATCAGCCACCGCGGCCTGCACGGCACGCAGCCCGGCGGCGGAAGTGATGGTGACGGTTGAACGGAAAATGCTCATGGCCTTGCCGCCGTTTTGTTTCAGGTTACGACAGAGAGGAACGCTTCGTTAAGAACGCGTTCGTAATAGAAAATGCCTTTGCCGATCTGGGTTTCGTCCCAGGTGCGGGTCGGGTTGTCAGGATAATAGGTGTAGCCGCCGGCGAAGACCTCATCGCGGTTGCCGGAGGGGTCGAAGAAGTAGATGGTCTGGCCGCGCGTGATGCCGTGGCGGGTCGGCCCGATATCGATGGAAATATCGAAATGGGTCAGGATGTCAGCGGCGTGGCCGACGCTGTCCCAGTTTTCGAGTTCGAAGGAGACGTGATGCAGCTTGTTCGGCTCTGCGTGATTGACGAAGGCGATGTCATGCGCCTTCATGCCGCAGGTGAGCCAGATGGCGAGAAGGCCGCCTGGCGTGTCAACCCGCTCGGCGCAGCGGAAATCCAGAACCTTTGTGAAGAAATCGAGATTTTCCTCAATCTTCGGGCCGTAGAGGAGCGCATGGTCAAAACGGTTGGCCTGCATGCCGTGCGGCTCGCTCACCCAGATGTTCGGGTTATGCGTCAGCGGCTTCGGCTCGGACTGCTCGGCATGGGCGTAAAGCTCGATCCGGTGGCCGGAAGCGATGGTGAAGCCGATACGCCGGCCGATGCCGGGCTGCTCGCCCGCGGCGACGTGATCCACCGCATATCCGTAGTCTACAATGCGCTTCTCGAAGGAATCCAGATCCGAATCTTCCAGCACCTTGAAGGCCATCAGGTCAACGCCGGGGGCATCAGCCTTGCGCAGGACGATGCTGTGGTGGTCGAATTCGTCAGCAGCCTTCAAGTACATCCGGCCGTCCGCCCCCTCCGTTACCCGGTTGAGACCGATACGCTTGATGTAATGTTCGACCGCTGATTGCATGTCGAGCACGCGGAGCTGAATAAAGCCGGGACGCAGAACGCCGGTATGGGCCATCGGTAATCCTCCTTGGTTGCGGTGGCGGCCTTTCCGGCAGCCATTCCTGAAAGCGGCAGACTTAAAGCTGAAGCGTGAGAGCGGTTATTATGAGGCTGGAGGCCGCGGCCATACCGCCGCTCCAGCCATGCAGAGGGTGATATTCCCGGCGGTGGAGGCTGTCAACAATAATTTCGAGATTTTTTATATATTCGGTAAAATTGTTATTTTCATTTATATTCCAAAGCCGCTATCATAGGGCAAATGTTGCGATTTACCCGGCTGACCGCCCAGATCCCCGCGTTTCTGGCCAGGGTGGAAAAGCATTCGGAGGATGACTGGATATGGATATTTATGGATACTAATGCAGCCGCTAATGTGACAGCCGCGGCCTTGGCACCGCCCAAGCCGGTTGCCGCGCGCAGCCTGGTGGAAGCGGCGCATGAGGCGATCCGCCATGAAATTCTCACCGGAGGGCTGGCGCCGGGGGAAAAGCTGCGGTTCGAGATGCTGCGCAAGCGCTTTGGCTTTGGCGCCAGCACGCTGCGCGAGGCGCTGACGCGACTGGTGGGGGAAGCGCTGGTTACCTCCGAGGAGCAAAAGGGGTTCCGGGTTGCGCCGGTCTCGCTGGAGGACCTCGCCGACCTGACCCGCACGCGCAAGTTCATTGAACTGGAGGCGTTGCGCGAGTCCATCCTGAATGGTGACGACGCATGGGAGGGCCGCCTGGTTTCCGCCTTCCACCGGCTTTCAAAGGTGGAGGCAAAGCTGAGCTCCGGGCCTGAGTTGCAGCAGGATGAATTCGAGCGCCGCAACAATGAATTTCACCATGCGCTGATCAGCGCCTGCCCTTCGCGCTGGCTGCACCATCTGCACGGGATATTGTATCAGCAGTCGGAGCGATATCGCCGCATCTCGCTGGTGAACCGGGTTGTGCCGCGCGATGTGCATGCCGAACACAAGGCGATGTTTGATGCCGCGCTCGCGCGCAACGTGGAATTGGCCTGCCAGGTTGCGGGCGAGCATATCGAACGGACGCTCGCTGTGATGGGCAAGGTGCTGAACGCGGGGATGAGACCGGGTGGTTAAGCGCCAGCGCGGCGGGCGGCAAGCGTGTGTTAACTACTCGCGCGGGCGTGCAATGCCAGCAGGCTGAGCCGCGCCCGCTCGGTGGCAAACAGCTCAGCGGCCGTGAATGGAAGGCGGTGGCGCCAATTTGGCCGTTCCAGATTTGTACCAGGCAGATTCTGGCTGATGGTTTCCCCCGCGAGATCCTCCGCCTGGACCATGAGCAGCGCCGAGGGCGCGCGCGCGAGCCATTTGTGAATCGCGGCGAGCATGGCCGGGGATAATCTCTCGCTGTCAACGTCGGGCAATACAATGCCATCAGCCGCGAGCGCGCGGCGCAATGCCTGCTTCTCATGCTGGCGAAGGCCATGCTGGCTGAGGCTGGCCGACGCATCGATAAGGCCAAGCGCGTGGCGCTCGGCAATATCCGTCCCTTGCCACCAGCCGGCGAGCGGCGGCAGGTCATGCGTCGCGGCACAGGCCAGCGCGGCGGCCGGATACAAACGCGGCGCGATGAAATCTTCAGCCGTGCGCTCCAGCATCATCACGCGATAGCTGAGTACGCCGGCAGCCGCCAGAGTCTCGCGCAGCCCATCGGGGACCGTGCCGAGATCCTCGCCGACGACCAGGCAACTCGCTTTCTGGCTTTCCAGACTGAGATGGCCGGTGAGCGTTGCGAGCGGATAGTGGACATAAGCGCCATCGCGCGCGCGCCCGCCTTCTGGAATCCAAAAAAGTCTGGAAAGGCCAAGAACATGATCAATCCGCAATGCCCCGGCATGGCGCATGTTGGCGGCAGCGGCGGCACGGAAGGAGGCGAAGTTCGTGCGCTGCCAGGCCAGCGGATCGGGCGGCGGCAGGTTCCACATCTGGCCCTGCGGCCCCAAAGGGTCCGGCGGCGCGCCGATGGAAACGCCGCGGGCAAATGTATCGGCATTGGCCCAGGCTTCCGCGCCGTCCGGCGCGCAGCCGACCGCAAGATCGCGGTACAACCCCAGCGCCAGGCCGCCCGCGCGCGCGGCGGCGGCGGCGGCGCTCAACTGGTGGTCGCACAAAAATTGTAGAAACAGCGCATAACGATGCTGTTCCCGATGGCGCCGCGCCAATTCGCGCACCTGCGCCGAGGCTGCGTCGCGCAGCGCGGCCGGCCAGCGCTGCCAGGAAGTCCCCGGGTAAAGCGCGCTGATAACCTGAAAGTTCGCGAACCCTTCGAGTTGTTCACCGCCCGCGGCGATGAAACTCTCAAATTTCCGGACCATCGGGTGGTTGGGGAGAATCCGCGCCGCGGCTACAAAACCATCGAAAAGATTTTGAAGAAATCTTGATTTCTCAAGCCAGATCGCCGGATAGTTGAGACTGTCGCCAGGTGGGGTGCTTGGCGCGGGCGTAAAGCCGGGAATATCGTGCAAGGCATCAAGCGCCAAGTGGATCGGGTCCAGGTATCGCCGGTCAGATGGATGATAAGGGCTTGCGCGTTCACGCGCCGCCGGACACAACATGTGCAGCGGTTGAATGCCCAGCAGCGCCGCGCCATGCTGCCCGGCGAGAGATGCGAACTGCGCGAGGGCGCAAAAATCGCCGATGCCGGCGTCACCCGCGCGGCGCAACGAATAACTTTGCACGGAGATGCCAAAGTGTTGGGCCGGCCATGTAGCCGGAAGATGGCAGCGGCGGGGCGCGGCTGTAAGATGGCAGATAGTATAAGGCATATTTTCAAAGAAGGCGGTGTAGTGCCCAGCTTCAAGGCGCGGCAGAGGCAGGCTTAGGACCCGCAGCACACGGCCGAGGGAGTCAGTTAACGGGGCGTGGGCGCGCCAGCGCGGCGCCAGCGTGGCAACCAGATTGCCGGAAGCATCACGCAGGAGCAAAGCCGCGAGAGGAAAGGCATCAGCCGGGGCGCGCGTTACCAGCAGCATGGATGCTTCGCCAGCGTAGACCATGTGGCTTTCAGGAAGCAAACGGGTTGTGCGGGAGCCAACGGTTTGCATCAGGCTGTCCCACGCCTGCGACTGTGTTGCCACGTCCAGTTTCATCGCAGAGAGCAAGGCGCGTTGCGTTTCCTCGCTAACGATGTGCTGGTTGCCCGCAATATCCCACCATTCAGGCGCAATGCCCACGGCGCCGGAGAGCCGCGCGAGCAGATGCGAATCCGGCGGGCGGGAGGTGCGCGATTGCGCCGGATATTCGGCGAACAGCACGAGCGAGCGCGCAGGCAAACTCATATCATCCTGGCCCAGGCATGAAGCCGTGGAGAGTACGCGCCGCCAGAAAAAATTTCTCCGGGCGTCAGGCAGGATCAGGGGCTCATGATGGTATCCAGGGTTGAGGGCCACGGCCACGCGGTCGGCATCCCCGCCGGCAACGTCCACACTGAAAACAGCGACAAGCGTGGCGTCATCTGGACTATTCCATTCAGCATCGCCATGAAGCGGTGCCCGCGCGCTTCGCCACTCGACATCAGCCAGGCCCGATTCAGCGGAGACGCCGCCTGTTAAAAACGGCTCGGCACGCAAGGCCGGATGCGCGCGGCGAAGCGCGATCAGATCACGCGTGAAGGCAATGAGGGCGGGGTCAGCCTGCGCCCAGTCGAGCCAGGTGAGAGGATTATCCTGCGCGTAGGCGTTGTTATTTCCATGCTGGGTGATGCCAAGCTCCGCACCCATTGAGAGCATGGGCGTACCACGCGAGAGCAGCAGGGTGGCGAGCAGATTACGTTGGTCACGCCCGCGCAGCGTGTGGCAGGTTTCATCGTCACACGGGCCTTCATGCCCATGATTCCAGGAAAAATTACTATCAGTGCCGTCCCGGTTATGTTCGCCGTTGGGATCGTTGCGCTTGTGCGCGTAACTGACCAGGTCTGCCAGCGTAAAACCATCATGCGCGGTGATAAAATTGATGGAGCGGGAAGCAAGATGTTTACCGGCGAAGACATCCGCCGAGCCCGCCAGCCTTGTCGCCAATGCACCACGCAAGCCCTCATCGCCGCGCCAGAAGCGCCGTACATCATCTCGGAAATGATCGTTCCATTCGCCGTATTGCGCGGGGAAGCCGCCAATCCGGTAGCCGCCGGGACCGACATCCCACGGTTCAGCGATCAGCTTCGCCTGACGCAAAAGTGGATCTTGTGCAATGGCGGCAAGCAGCGGCGCAGCCGGGTTGAATGTTCCTTCCTCCCTGCCTAACGAAGTTGCCAGATCAAACCTGAAGCCATCGACACCGCCAAGCTCGACCCAGGTACGCAGACAATCCATCGCCAGCCGCAGCACCGCGGGGCGATTAAGCGCAAGGCAGTTGCCGCATCCAGAATCATTTATGTAATGTTCTGGATCGTTGGAAAAGAGACGGTAATAGCTGGCATTATCCAGCCCGCGCAGTGAAAGTGTTGGCCCGAACTCATCGCTTTCTCCTGAATGATTCAACACGACATCCAGGATCACCTCCAGCCCGGCGGCGTGCAATGCCTCAACCGCCTGGCGAATTTCGGGCCATCCGCCAGGAGCAAGACGCGGGTCAGGCGCCATCAGCGCCACTGGATTATAGCCCCAGTAATTGCTGAGACCGAGCCGCGGCAGATGCCGTTCGTCAACCCAGGCGGCTGCCGGCATGATCTCAACCGTTGTGACGCCAAGATCACGCAGATGCGAAATTGCGTCAACGCTCGCAAGAGCGGCGAAAGTTCCCCGAATTTGATTGGGAATTTCCGGATGAAGCCGGGTGAATCCGCGCACATGCAATTCGTAAATCACAGTGCTCGACCAAGGAACACGCAGCGGCGAGAAGGGTTTGCAGAGTTCCGTCCGATTTATGACAATCGCCTTTGGCATTGATGCCGCGCTGTCAGCCGTCTTGTGTTCGCCTGAAGAAAATTGTTTTGAGTCGAGCACAAAATGACGATCCAGACACAATGCATAAGGATCCACAAGCAGTTTTTCTGGATTAAACCGATGACCGAGCGTGGGGGCATCAGCGCCGTGTGCACGCAGGCCGTAACGAGCGCCTACGCCCACACCCGCGACGTAAGCGTGAAACACATCCCCCGTGCGGCCAGGAAGTGCAATGGCATGGGTTTGCTGTTCGCCTGTTGCATCAAACAGGCAAAACTCTATAGTCGTTGCATATTTAGAATAAACAGCGACATTTACGCCGCCCTCATCAGGGGTTACACCTAGCGGTTCTGGAAAACCGGAGCTAGTATGCAGCATCATGCTCGAAATTGTGCCGCCTCACGGTAAAGTGCCGCATAGCGTTGTGCGGGGTGCAGCCAGGAGACATCACTGTTCATGCCGTTGCGCTGCAGGCCAGCCCACGCTGTTTTATCTTTGTAAAGCGCGCAGGCGCGTCGAATTCCAGCCTCGATCATTACCGTGTTCACGGGAGACACCTGAATTCCCGTTGCCACGCCAGCCGCCAGGGCGGCTTCATTGGCGTCGATGATCGTATCCACCAGCCCGCCAACACGCGACACCAAAGGTACGGCGCCATAACGAAGAGCGCAGAGCTGAGTAAGGCCGCAGGGCTCGAACCGCGATGGTACAAGCAGAATGTCAGCCCCGGCCTGGATTAAATGCGCGAGGGCTTCATCATATTGAAACACGCAAGCGATATTATGCGGATCCGCCGCAGCCGCAGCAGCATATTGGTCTTCAAGAAATTTATCCCCCGCACCAAGCAGGGCAAGTTGCCCGGCGGCGGTGAGCGCCGGCAACGCCTCCGCCAGGAGATCAAGCCCCTTTTGCCAGGAAAGCCGGCTGACCACGCCAAACAATGGCCGCTCTGGATCCGCCGCAAGACCAAGATGATTTTGTAAAGCCCGTTTGTTATTTGCACGTTGAAATAGATTTCCCGCATCATAATTGGTGGGTAGATATGTATCCGTCGCCGGATCCCAGACTTTCGTATCGATTCCATTCAAAATTCCCGATACGATCTCACTGCGGCTACGCAACAACCCATCCAGCCCCATGCCACCTTCTGGTTGCAAAATCTCAAGGGCGTAGGCCGGGGAAACGGTCGTGATACGATCCGCGAATTGCAGGGCCGCCTTCAGATACCCGATGGTGCCGTAATATTCAACGCCATCTAGCGCGAAGGCCGTTGGCGGTAAGCCGATCTCTTCTAATAACGCGGGACTGAACTGCCCCTGAAAAGCGAGGTTATGCACGGTAACAATTGTGGCTGGGCGTACACCGCCGTCGTAGTGAAGATACGCCGGAACCAGCCCTGCCTGCCAATCGTGAACATGGATGACCTCGGGGATGAAAGCCGGCACAACACCCTGGCCGATATCTGCTCCGGCCCGTGAAAGTGCAGCAAAGCGCTGGGCATTATCGGGCCAGTCCTCGCCGTCCGGACCAATATACGGATTGCCCTGACGCTGGTACAGATGCGGTGCATCCAGCACGAACAGATCCAACCCATGCGCGCTGGCGCTTAAAATTCGCGCTTGGCCGCCAAAAAATTCAGAATATTTGTGGATCGTTACGGTTTTTTTTAGCGACTTCATCACCGCAGGGTATCCGGGAATCAAACTCCGCGCCTGAATGCCAAGAAGTGCCAATGCGCCAGGCAACGCGCCGGCAACGTCTGCAAGGCCGCCGGTTTTGATGAGCGGATAAATTTCCGAGGTAACCGAGAGTACCCGCATGCTAGGTTATCCCCAATCTCTCAATCATTGGTTGCGTGATCAAACAAATTCCCTTTGTTGTCCTGCGGAAACGGGAAGCATCCAGAACTGGATCCTCACCCACCACAAGATTTTCAGGGATCACGACGCCGCGGTCAATGATCACATTATTGAGGCGTGCGCTGCGATGAATTTCGGCGTAGGGCAAAATGACTGCATTTTTGATGTTCGCGAATGAATGAACATGCACTCCCGTATGCAGCAAGGTATGAGTTATGTTTGCGCCGGAAACGATGCATCCTCCGGAGACAAGAGACGAAATTGCCTGCCCACGCCGGAATACTTCATCATGAACAAATTTCGCGGGAGGTGTGATTTCACCATAGGTCCAGATCGGCCAGTCACGATCATACAAGTCAAGTTTAGGGACAACATCCGTCAGATCAATGTTCGCGGCCCAATAGGCATCCAGAGTGCCGACATCGCGCCAGTAAACATTGTCCTCCGCGCTTGAACGGACACAGGACTGCGTGAAATGATGTGCAACAGCCTTACTATTCTCAACCAGATACGGGATGATATCCTTGCCAAAATCCCGCGAGGAATGTGGATCAGCCGCGTCCCGCCGGAGCTGGTCGATCAGGAATTTTGTCTCGAATACGTAAATTCCCATGCTTGCGAGTGCGACATCCGGTTTTCCCGGCATTGCTGGTGGATTTTCTGGTTTTTCAAGAAACGCGACAATCCGGTTGTTGGCGTCTACATGCATCACGCCGAATCCGGCTGCATCTTCCAAGGAAACTTCGAGGCATCCCACGGTTACATCAGCATTTTCACTGACGTGTTGCTGGAGCATCTGCTCGTAATCCATTTTATAGATATGGTCTCCCGCAAGGATGACGATATGCTGGGGCGCATAACTCTCGATGATATCAATATTCTGGTAAACCGCATCGGCCGTTCCAAGATACCACATCTCTTCAGAAACACGCTGGCTGGCCGGCAGAATATCAAAGCTCTCATTACGCTCTTGCCGGAAAAAGTTCCAACCGCGTTGCAGGTGACGGATCAGGCTATGCGCTTTGTATTGCGTGGCAACGGCGATGCGGCGGATACCAGAGTTCATTGCGTTGGAAAGGGCAAAATCAATGATGCGTGACTTTCCACCAAAATAGACCGCTGGTTTCGCGCGAATATCAGTCAGTTCCATCAGCCGGGAACCGCGGCCGCCGGCAAGCACATAGGCCATGGTTGTACGCGAAAGCGGGGCGTGCTGAGTATATTTTGTGTTCATTGATTTCCTCCGTCACGTTTATATTTATTCATTATCCGCATACTCAAAATACACTGTTGAGAGGGCTGGAATCATGATTTCAGCCATGGCGTTGAAGCCGTGAGATGCCTCTGAAATGCTGCGAACCTGCCCGAGATTTCCACCGCCGCCTCCCCCATAAACAACGGCATCCGTATTCAATATCTCGCGCCAGATTCCAGCATGGGGCAGGCCGATGCGGTAGCCATGACGCGGCACCGGCGTGAGATTGCACACCACCGCTACCGGACGATCCCCCTCCCCGCCCATCCGCAGCCAGGCGATGACGGATTGTTCCGAATCATCTACGATGATCCACCTGAATCCTTCGGCTTCGCAATCTTGCGCGTGCAGCGCGGGCACCGTGCGGTGCAGGCGATTGAGATCACGGACAAGTTTCTGAACCCCTTGATGTAGACTATGTTCGAGCAGATGCCAGGGAAGTCCTGAATCAAAATTCCACTCCGTGCTCTGCCCAAACTCCTGCCCCATGAATAAAAGTTTTTTCCCCGGATGGCCCCACATAAATGCATAATAGGCGCGGACATTGGCGAACCGCTGCCACTCATCGCCTGGCATTTTGCCAAGTATGGAGGATTTTCCGTGTACAACTTCATCATGCGAGAGCGGCAGCACAAAATTTTCTGTGAAGGCGTAGAGCGTGCCGAATGTCAGTTTATTATGATGCCATTTGCGATGAACTGGATCCATTGCAAAATAATTCAACGTGTCATGCATCCAGCCCATGTTCCATTTAAAGCCGAAACCCAGACCATTTTCATGCACAGGATGCGAAACACCCGGCCATGCGGTCGACTCCTCGGCCAGCGTGAAGCTTGCGTGATGTTGCGCATAAACCGCGGTGTTGAACTGGCGCAGAAATGCCACCGCATCACGATTATCGTTGCTACCGTCAGGATTGGGCAGCCACTCACCATGTTTGCGCGAGTAGTCCAGGTAGAGCATCGAGGCGACGGCATCCACACGCAAGCCGTCGAGATGAAAACGATCCAGCCAATAGAGTGCGTTGGCGCAAAGAAAACTGACCACCTCGCGGCGGCCAAAATCATAAATTGCCGTGTTCCAGTCAGGATGAAATCCACGTCTCGGGTCTGCATGCTCGTAGAGTGCCGTGCCATCAAACTGCGCGAGGCCGTGAATATCCGTTGGGAAATGGGCGGGCACCCAGTCCAGGATGACGCCAAGCCCCAGGGCATGCGCGCGGTCAACAAAGCGGGCAAAACCGGCGGGAGCGCCAAAGCGCCTGCTCGGGGCGAACAGGCCGATCGGCTGATACCCCCAGGACGCATCGAGCGGATGCTCGCAAATAGGCAGCAACTCGATATGGGTGAAACCCATACCGGCGGCATAGGGCAAGAGTTGGTCGGATAATTCGTCGTATGAGAGGAAATCGCCATCCTCACGGCGCATCCACGAGCCGAGATGAACCTCGTATATCGACATCGGCGCGCGATGCGCTTCCCGCCGGCCGCGCGCGCGCAGATACGCCTCGTCTGTCCAGATGAAATGATCAGTCCGGGCGACGACCGAGGCGGTTGAAGGGCGCCGTTCCGCGCTGAAGCCAAACGGGTCCGCCTTGAGGGGCAGCAGCGTGCCGTCCTTACCGATAATTTCAAACTTATAGACAGCACCTTCCGAGAGATCTGGAATGAAAATTTCCCACAGACCGGAATCGATGCGTTTTCGCATCTGGTGAATACGCCCATCCCAGCGGTTGAAGTCACCAACCAGCGAAACGCGCCGCGCATTGGGCGCCCATACCGCGAAATGCACGCCGGGGACGGAATCCAGAGTCATCAACTGCGCGCCGAGACGTTCATAAAGCCGGTGGTGGGTGCCTTCGATCAACAGATGATCATCCGTCGCGCCAAGTACGGGGGGAAAGCGGTACGGATCGTCAAACTCCCAGCATCCGCCGATGTTTTCAGCACGCAGGCGGTAGGCGAAGCGCGCGGTGCGGTTTGGGATCAGCTGCTCGAAAAATCCAGAACCGCGGGCGATGAAGCTGAGAGCGGCGCCATCCTCCAGCAGCGCCGTAAGATTTGATGCATCTGGCACGAAGGCGCGAAGCACGAAGCCCTCGCTTGCTTCATGCAAGCCGAGCAGGCCGAAGGGGTCGGCATGGCGGGCGGCCAGCAGCGCGCCGATGTCCGTCTGCTCTGCCCGCCAGCCTGCGATGGCCATGGAACCTACCCCTTTGCCTGCGTTTGTGTTTTCCATATTTCATCGGCATATTCAGCGATTGTACGATCCGAGGAGAACCAGCCCATGCCGGCGGTGTTCAGGACGCTGGATTTCCACCAGGATGCGCGGTCCAGCCACTTTGTGGCGGCATCTCGCTGGCAAGCGTAATAGGCATCAAAATCCTCACACACCAGAAAATGATCATGCTGTGTAAGAACATCAACCAGCCCAGCGTAACGCCCTGGATCATCCGGGGAAAAAACACCCGAGCCGATGGCATCCAGCACTTCGCCCAAGGAGGGTGAGCGCGCGATGGTCTCGCGCATATCAATGCCGCGGCCGCGCCGTTGGGCGACCTGTTCCGATGTCATTCCAAAAATAAAAATATTTTCATCACCGACATGCTCCTTGATCTCGACATTCGCGCCATCCAGCGTGCCGATGGTCAGCGCGCCATTGAGCGCCAGTTTCATGTTGCCGGTGCCCGACGCCTCCATGCCGGCGGTTGAGATCTGCTCTGAAAGATCTGACGCCGGAATAATCGATTCCGCCAGGCTGACATTGTAGTTTGGCAGATAGGCGACTTTCAGCAGCCCGCGCACGGTCGGGTCGGCGTTGATGACATTCGCCACGTCATTCGCGAGCTTGATGATCAACTTCGCCTGGTGGTAACTCGCGGCCGCCTTGCCCGCGAAGATTTTGACGCGCGGCGCCCACTCCAGATAAGGTTGCGCGCGGATTGCATCGTAGAGCGCCACGGTTTCCAGAATGTTCAACAACTGGCGCTTATATTCGTGCACGCGCTTGATCTGCACATCGAACAGCGCGTCGGGGTCCACCTTGACGTGGCAGCGCTCCAAGATGATTTTCGCCAGTGCGACCTTGTTCTGGCGTTTTACCGCGGCGAATTCCTGCACGAAGGCGGCATCGTCCGCATAGGGGGCGACGCCGCGCAGCGCCAGCGGATTGTCATAGATAGCGTCTCCCACAGTATCAGCCAGCAGCCGGGTGAGCCCTGGGTTTGCCTCGAACAGCCAGCGGCGGAAGGTAATGCCGTTGGTCTTGTTGACGATACGTTCAGGATACAGCGTGGAAAAATCACGAAATACCGTTTGTTTCAGCAATTTGCTGTGCAGTGCGGAAACGCCGTTGACCTTATGCGAGCCGATGAAGGCCAGATGCCCCATGCGGACGCGCCGCCCCGCATGTTCATCAATCATCGAAACCGCGGCAATCAGCCGCGCGTCCGTGTGGCCGGATTTGCGCACGTTATCGAGATGCAAGGCGTTGATCAGATAAATGATCTGCATCTGGCGGGGCAGCATGCGTTCCAGCAAGGGAACCGGCCAGCTTTCCAGAGCCTCGGGCAGCAAGGTGTGGTTGGTGTAGGAGATTGTGCCCTGCGTGATCTTCCAGGCTTCGTCCCAGGCAATGCCATGCACATCCACCAGCAGGCGCATCAGCTCGGCCACCGAGATCGCGGGGTGCGTATCGTTGAGCTGAATGGCTACATGCTCAGCCAAGCTGCGGACTTCCTGATACTGCTTGAGGTGGCGGCGCAGGGCGTCCTGCAGGGAGGAGGAGGCGAAGAAGTATTCCTGGCGCAGCCGCAACTCCTGCCCCGCCGGGGTTTCGTCGCTCGGATACAGCACCTTGGAGATCGCCTCGGCGCGCATTTTATCCGCCACCGCGCCGACATAATCGCCGGCGTTGAAGACATCGAGCTGCAGTGGATCGCACGCGCGCGCCGACCACAGCCGCAGCGTGTTCACATGTGCGCCGCGCCAGCCGACTACCGGCGTGTCATACGCAATGGCCTCGACATATTCAGCGGGCTTCCAGACATAGCGGGTGGCGCCGTCGGGCGCGGTGAGCGCCTCCACCGCGCCGCCAAAGCCGATGCGGTAGCACACCTCCGGCCGCTTGAACTCCCACGGATTGCCCAACGCCAGCCAGTCCTCGGGGTATTCCTGCTGCCAGCCATCCTTCAGCACCTGGCGGAACAGCCCATGGTCATAGCGGATGCCATAGCCATGGGCGGCGATGGAAAGTGTCGCCATGCTCTCCATGAAACAAGCCGCCAGCCGCCCGAGGCCGCCGTTGCCCAGCGCCGCGTCAGGTTCCAGCGTGCGCAGGCGGTCAAGATCGACGCCAAGCTCCCTCGTGGCGGCGCGCATTGCCTCGGTGAGGCCCAGGTTGTTGAGCGCATCGCCCAGCAGGCGGCCGATGAGAAACTCCAGCGAAAGGTAGTAAACCCGCTTGGGCCCGTGCACATAGGCCGCGTTGGTCGAGGCCATCCAGCCTTCCACGATCCGGTCCCGCGTTGCGTAGACCACGGCCAGATACCAGTCGTATTCACTGGCGCTGGCCTGATTTTTGCCAACCGAATAGGTGAGCCGGCGCAAAATGGCCTCGCGCAGAGTGGCAGCCGAGTCCGGCTGGACGGCCAACTCGCCGCCGTTTTCCGGGGGAAGCGGCGCAGATGCGGCTGCGGGGGGGATGTTCATACGAATTTAGCCCTTCAACAACGCGGTCCAGGTCGGTGTTGCCAACCTAGCCGCGAACCCGTGAAGGACCAAGCACCAATTTTTCAGGCGTCTGCCGGCGGCCGTTCTCCTTGGGCCGCCGGTGTGCGGTCAGGACGTTTAGAACTTCGTGATCAGGCGGACGTTGACGATTGTCCCCGCCACGTCATTCTTGGTGTAGATGTTCTGGTCCCAGGACGCGAGAATATTGATTCCGCCGAACTGGTAGCCCACCATCGGGCCGGCGCCGTAGCTCTCTTCCATGTGGTTTGTCAGGCGCACGCCGTTCAGCGTATCGGCGGTGATCTGGTTCATCTGATGCGCGCCGACGCCAAAGGTCCAGGCGCCGATGGTCTTGGCGAGCGTATAATCAACCGAGAACTGGTCGCCGGACATGTAGTTATAGCCTGTGGTTTTATCAGCGGTGACAGGCTCGGCCAGGTGCATGTCGGCGCTGATGTTCCAGCCATCGCTCAGCCAGCTCAGGCCGAGGTCTTGCTGCACCGCGAAATACCCGTTGCCCGAGGGCAGTCCGCCATTGTTCAGCTTGCCGTTGAGCAGATCGGGCATGGTGGAGCTGGCGTCGGGCAGGTAGAGTTCCAGCCCGGTCTTCACGAAATAGTCGTAAGGCAGGGTCCAGGCCAGCTGGCCTGGGATGAGCACCGTGTTGAAGGTGCCCCAGTTGCCACTGCCGATGTGGCCGCTGACGCCGGGGGCGGAGGTATAGTCAAACGGCTGCGCGATGCCGAGCGAATAGCTGGCGCCCAGTATTTTAATACCCGGAACCCACAGCACGATCGGCACTTCGACCAGAATATTTGCGGTCGCGCCGGGAATATTCTTGCCGCTGTTGTCTTTAACGGTGGTATCCGTCCAGTAATTATCCAGCACCCCGTAAACGCCGGGCGGCGGTGTGGCGCCGGCGGCCAGGCCTTCGTCCACGCCGCGCAGGTAGGGATTCCACAATTCGCTCGCGTGTGCGGGAACGGAGAGCGCAAAGCTGCCCGCGAGGGCAAGGGCCGCCGTGCCGAGCAGCAGGCGCGGCTGTGGGTATGATTTTGTTTTTTCCATTTTCCTGATCCCTGTTTTTATGTTTTTGTTATTTCCGCGCGAAAGCCGGACAAGCGGCAGGGTGCCGCCCGCAACCGCGCGCGCGGGCGCGGTATCTGGCGAATACGATGCTGAGTTATCGAGACGGACGAAGAGCCTGGCGGCCTTGTGTCAGGCAAGGGCCGCCAGTTCCGCCTCCGTGAACACGCGCGAGCGGGTTAAAAACCGTTGCCCAGACCCGTTCTCCAACGAGAACATGCCGCCCATGCCGGGCACCACGTCGATGATGAGTTGCGTGTATTTCCAGTATTCAAACTGCGAGGGGCTCATGTAAAATTTTGCCCCGCCGATTTCGCCCAGTTCCACATCATCGGGGCTGAGCAGATAGTCGCCTTGCTTGAAGCACATCGGCGATGAGCCGTCGCAGCAGCCGCCGGACTGGTGGAACATGATCGGGCCATGTTCCGCCGTCAGCTTCGCGATCAGCCCGCATGCCGCCGGGGAGGCAAGCACACGCGCTGGTTTTATGCTCATCGCCGCGCCCTGCTCAGAAGAAGCCAAGCGCCTTGGGGCTGTAGCTGACCAGCAGGTTCTTGGTCTGCTGGTAGTGGTCGAGCATCATCTTATGATTCTCGCGGCCAATGCCGGACTGCTTGTACCCGCCGAACGCGGCATGCGCCGGATAGGCATGGTAGCAGTTGGTCCACACACGCCCAGCCTTGATGCCGCGGCCCATGCGGTAGGCGCGGCTGCCATCACGCGACCACACGCCCGCACCCAGGCCGTAGAGCGTATCATTGGCGAGTTCCAGCGCCTCGGCCTCATCCTTGAAAGTGGTAACCGCGAGGACCGGCCCGAAAATCTCTTCCTGGAACAAGCGCATTTTGTTGTTGCCCAGAAACATCGTCGGCTGGATGTAGAAACCATCGGAGAGGCCGCCTTCCAGCGCCGGGCGGACACCGCCGGTGAGCAGCTTGGCGCCTTCCTGTTTGCCGATGTCGATATAGGAGAGAATTTTCTGCACCTGTTCGGAGGACGCCTGCGCGCCCACCATGGTGCTCATATCCAGCGGGTTGCCCTGCTTGATGGCATGCACGCGCTTCAGCACTTTTTCCATGAAACGGTCGTAGATGCTCTCCTGGATCAGCGCGCGCGACGGGCAGGTGCAAACCTCACCCTGGTTGAAGGCGAACATCACCAGACCTTCGACCGCCTTGTCCAGGAAATCGTCATCCTGGGCCATCACATCCTCGAAGAAGATGTTGGGCGATTTGCCGCCGAGTTCCAGCGTGACGGGGATGAGGTTGTGGCTGGCGTATTGCATGATCAACCGGCCGGTCGTGGTCTCGCCCGTGAAGGCGATTTTAGCGATCCGGTTAGAGGAGGCGAGCGGCTTGCCGGCTTCCAGGCCAAAACCGTTGACAATGTTCAGCACGCCGGGGGGCAGCATGTCGCCGATCAGCTCGGCCAGGACCATGATGGAGACCGGTGTCTGCTCGGCGGGTTTGAGCACCACGCAGTTGCCCGCGGCCAGCGCCGGGGCGAGCTTCCAGACCGCCATGAGGATCGGGAAGTTCCAGGGAATGATCTGGCCGACCACGCCAAGCGGCTCATGGAAATGGTAGGCGACGGTGTCTTCGTCGATCTGGCTCAGCGCGCCTTCCTGCGCGCGCACGCAGGCGGCGAAGTAGCGCATATGGTCTATCGCTAGCGGGATATCAGCAAAGGTCGTCTCGCGCAGCGGCTTGCCGTTGTCCACGGTCTCGGCGTAGGCGAGCAGGTCCAGGTTCTGCTCCATCTTGTCGGCGATGCGGTTGAGGATGAGCGCGCGCGCGGCAGGTGAAGTTTTGCCCCAGGCATCAGCGGCGGCATGGGCGGCGTCCAGCGCCAGGTTGATGTCCGCCTCAGTGGAGCGGGCGGCCTGGGTGAACACCTGGCCGGTGATCGGGGAGACATTGTCAAAATACTGGCCAGCAAGGGGGGCGGTGAACTTGCCGCCGATAAAATTATCGTAGCGGGCTTTGAAGGAGAAGCCGGCGACGGCGCTCCCGGCTAGCGGGGCAATGGCTGCATCAAGCATTGTTGTTTCCTCGTTTTTGGTTGTCGGACACACATCGGCGCCACGTTGGGCACCTTGAAAAAAATAAAGCAAAGAACGTGCCAGAACACCCCATTGTTGGATCGCAAGGCTTTTCCTCAATGCGCCTTGCCGCATATGTAACAGGGCGTGACATCAGGCCGCGCCAAAGCAGGACACTGTACCAAAACAGAACACAGGTGGTATTCACTTGCCATCGCCCCGCGCGGGGCCTAGCTAAACGATCCAAGAAAGACCCGATAATAATTCTTCTGGGTGAGGAAATGCCGGTCCATGGAGCCATTTGCCACGACTGCCAATACGGGACTTATGCCGCGCCAGCCTGCCAGGCTCGCGACTGATCCGGCTGATATCAGCCGCTCCTGGCAGCGATGCCGGCAGGCGGGGCTGGTTCCGGAACTCACGCGTGTTGACGGGCCGCACATGGGCCAGGTGCAATTACGCGCCGCCGCCGACCGCCGCGCCACGCTGATCGCGCAGGCGCGCCCGGTCATAGACTATATCTATAGCCAGATCCGTGATTCCGGCTGTGTCATGCTGCTTTCCGACGAAAACGGCTTCCTGCTGGAATCCGCGGGGGACACGGATTTCTGCACCCGCGCGGCGCAGGTTGCGCTGCAACCCGGCGCCTGCTGGGCCGAGGACACGCGCGGCACCAATGCCGTGGGCACGGCGCTGATCGAGGGCCGGCCGATTGTGGTGAACGGCACGGAACATTATCTGCGGCACAATAATTTTCTCGCCTGTGCGGCGGCGCCGCTGGTCGAGCCGGGCGGGCGGCTGCTCGGCGCGATTGATATTTCCTGCGACGCGCGGCGCTACCATCCGCATACGTTCGGCCTCGTGCGCGCCGCCGCACAGATGATCGAGAACCGTATTTTCGAACTTACCTTCGCCAGCCAGATGAAACTGCGCTTTCATCTGAGCAGCGCGTGCCTCGGCAGCGTGATGGAAGGGACGATTGCGTTGAGCGAGGATGGGCGCATCATCGGCGCGAACCGCACCGGCTTTCATCTGCTCGGCCTGGCGCCGTCTGATATCGGCCAGCTTGGCATTGCGGAGACGCTGGGCATTGGCCTGCGCGAACTGCTGGACCTGGACCGCCACGCCCAGGGCCGCCCCGTGGCGCTGCACCGGCGCGGAAGCGATGCGATGTTCATCATGGTGGAGCATGTGCGGCTGCCGCAATTCGTGCCGGGGAGCCTGCCCGCGGTTGCAGCGAAAACCACCGCGGGGGATGCCCTGAGCGCGCTCGATACCGGGGATGCGCGCATACATACCGCGATTGCGCAGGCGCGGCGCGTGCTGGACCGCAAGGTGCCGCTTCTGCTGCAAGGCGAGACCGGCGCCGGAAAGGACGTGTTCGCCCGCGCCATCCACGCCGCCAGCGGGCGCGCGCATAAGCCATTCGTGGCGGTGAACTGCGCGGCGCTGCCGGAAAGCCTCATTGAATCCGAGCTGTTCGGGCACGCGCCCGGCTCCTTCACTGGCGCCAGGCGCGAGGGGGCGGTTGGGCGCATCCGCGAAGCGCATGGGGGCACGCTGTTTCTCGACGAGATCGGCGATATGCCGCTGCATATGCAGACGCGGCTGCTGCGCGTGCTGGAGGACGGCTATGTGACCCCCATCGGCGGCAAGCCGGTGCCGGTGGATTTTCTGCTGATCAGCGCCACGCATTGCGACCTGAAAGCGCGCGTCGGCACGCAAGAATTCCGCGCCGATTTATACTACCGCCTGAACGGGCTGACAATCGCCCTGCCCCCGGCCCGCGAACGCACGGACCTGCCGGCGTTGATCGAGCGGATTCTGGCCCGCGAGGCGCTGGAGCGCGGCGAGGGGCTGACGTTGCGGCTGACCCCCGAACTGGCCGAAGCGTTTGCCCGCTACACTTGGCCCGGCAATCTACGCCAGCTCGCGGGTATGCTGCGCACCGCATGCCTGATGCTCGATAGCGGCGAATGTGAGCTGGGCGTGGAGCATCTGAGCGAGGAGGCGCAGGCGGAACTCAACCGCAAGCATGTGGCGCCGCAGCCCCCCGCGCGCCCGGCAACGTTGCGGGCACGCGCCGATGCGCTGATCGGCAATGCCGTGGCGGAGACCGGCGGCAATCTTGCCGCCGCGGCGCGCAAGCTCGGCATCAGCCGTAACACGCTCTACCGCCGGCTTGCCGCGGGCACCGTGGTATCCGAGAGCGCCAAGCCCCTGCAAGCGCGCAAGCTGAACAGCTAGCGCTACTTTGGCATATTTTTATTAGCGTTTTTTGTCAGGGGCGTGTCACAGTGCGGGCATCGTCGAGGTGGAGGCTGTGCCAAGAGATTGAGGA
>NZ_JABEVC010000034.1 GCF_013044125.1 Acidocella sp.
CATCCCATGCTGACCTCCGATCCAGCAATAAGCTTGAATCAGATTTTCAGTCGCGCCGGAATCCCAAAACGATTCAGATCGTCAGAAAGAGACTCTAGCCATTTTCTGAGGGCGATACACGCTTTCGGCTCACTCAGGCGAGCGAGCCTCAAACGATCGCGCTAAACGAGTTTTCCTTCGTGCAGGGTTAGCTGACGGTCCATGCGCTGGGCCAGATCTGGGTTATGGGTCGCGATCAGGGCGGCGACATTTTCCGAGCGGACGATGTGCAGCAATTCCTCAAACACAATGTTAGCGGTGTGGACATCAAGGTTGCCTGTGGGCTCGTCCGCGAGCAGGAGCGAGGGGTTGTTGGCAAGGGCGCGGGCAATGGCCACGCGTTGCTGTTCACCGCCCGAGAGCTTGCCTGGCAGATGCTGGGCGCGCGCGGTAAGGCCGAATTTTCCCAGCAACTCCATGGAGCGCAGGTCTGCTTGCGCCTGCGTTTTTCCCGCAATCATCTGCGGCAGGGAAATGTTTTCGAGCGCGGTGAATTCCGCCAGCAGATGATGAAACTGATAGACGATGCCGATGGTGCGCAGGCGGATATTCGTCCGCGCGTCATCGGAGAGTTTGCCGCAATCCTGGCCGCCGATAATCACCGCGCCGCCGTCCGGTTTCTCCAATAATCCGGCCAGATGCAGCAGGGTTGACTTACCCGAGCCGGAAGGCGCCACGAGCGCGACGATTTCGCCGCGATTGAGGAACAGCTCGGCGCCATCGAGCACGGTGAGTGATTCGGCCCCCGTTTTATAGGTGCGGCCGATAGCCTGAAGGTGGAGCAGAAAATCATTCACTGCGCAGCGCCTCGATCGGGTCGATCCGCGCGGCGCGCCAGCTGGGGTAGATGGTGGCGAGGATGGAAAGGGCAAAGGACATCAGGATGACTTCCGTGACCTGGTGCCAGTCCAGCTTCGCGGGCAGGGATTCCAGGTAATAGACTGTGGGATCAAACAGCGGCGTGCCGGTGATTTTGGAGACGAACTCCTTGATCTGCTCGATATAGGCGCAAAAAACCACGCCGATGCCAAAGCCGATGAGTGTGCCGAGAATGCCGACCGAAGCCCCGCACATGAGAAATATGCGCAATATGGCGCCCGATGTTGCGCCCATGGTGCGCAGGATGGCGATGTCGCGGGCTTTATCCTTCACCATCATGATGAGCGAGGAGATGACGTTAAACGCCGCGACAATGATGATGAGGGTGAGGATGAGGAACATCACATTCCCTTCAACCGTAACTGCGGCGAGGAAGGAATCGTTGTTCTGGCGCCAGTCCTGGATATTGAGCGGCAAGTTGGGCAGCGCGTTGACGATGGCCTGTTTGATTGCGCTGTCGTGGTCCGGGTCTTGCACGAAGATCTGAATTTGCGTGGCGGCGCCGGGGTGCTGGAACAAGGTTTGCGCGGCGCCCAGCGGCAGGAAGACGAAGCTGGAATCGTATTGCTGCATGCCGGTCTGGAAGATGGCGACGACACGGAAGCTCTGGATGCTGGGGATGGTGCCGATAATGGTGGCTTTGCCCTGCGGCATGATGAGGGTGATGCTCTGGCCAACGGTAATGCCGAACTGGTTGGCAAGCCCCCCGCCGATGGCGATTGTGCCGTCGCCTGTAAGGTCTGAGAGGCTGCCCGCGATGATGTGGCTGGCGACGGTGGGCAGGGCCGCGAGGCCATCAGGCGTGATGCCGCGCGCGATGCCGCCTGCGGTGCCGCCCCGCGGGCCGGAAAACAGAACCTCGCCCTGGACCACGGGGAACGCCGCGGTGACGCCCGGGATCGCGCGGATTTTAGCGGATATATCATCGTATCCGGTAAGCGGCGGGCCTGCGCTGTAGACGCCGATATCACCGTTCAGGCCGAGAATCTGGGAGAGTAGTTCCTGACGAAAGCCGTTCATCACGCTCATGACGATGATGAGCGTGGCAACCCCGAGGGCGATGCCCACGAGCGAGAAAATCGCGATGACGGAGACGAACCGCTCACCACGGCGCGCGCGCAGATAGCGGGCCGCGACTTTTCGCTCGAAGGCGTTGAACATCAGGACAGAACTTTCGCCAAGGCATCGGCAACCGATAGCTCGAAGCGCTCACCGGTGACGCGGCGCTTGAGCTCGACCTGACCGTTCGCAGCGCCGCGCGGGCCGACGATGATCTGCCAGGGGTGGCCCATGAGATCAGCCTCGGCGAATTTGGCGCCGGCGCGTTCCTCACGGTCATCGTAGAGGCAATCGGCGCCGAGTTTCTCGTGGAGATCGCCGCAGATTTTATCGGTGGCGGCGTCACCCTGGCGCAGGTTGAGGATGGCGGCGCGGAAGGGGGCAATGGCGTCTGGCCAGATGATGCCGGCTTCGTCATGACGGGCCTCGATGATCGCGCCGGCGAGACGCGAGACGCCGATACCGTAGCTGCCCATCTCCGGGAAAATTTTTGTACCGTCCTGGCCGGTAACGGTGAAATTCATGGATTCGGAATATTTTTTACCGAAGTAGAAAATCTGACCGACCTCAATCCCCCTGCCCTCGCGCTTGCGTTCGGCTGGGATTTTCTCCCAGACTGCAAGATCGTGTTTTTCGTCAGTCGCGGCGTAGATGGTGGTCATCTGTTCGTAGAAGCCTTCCACGCTGGCCGCGGCCGAGGGATCGCCTGCTTCAAAAGCGGCATCGTAGAACACGCCGCTTTCGCCGGTGGGGGCGAGGATATGGAATTCGTGCGAGAGATCACCGCCGATCTGGCCGGTATCGGCACGCATGGGGATGGCGGTGATGCCGATGCGCTGGAAAGTGCGCATGTAGGCCAGCATCATTTTTTTATAGGTGAGCAGCGCACCCGCGTAATCCAGGTCGAAGCCGTAGCCGTCCTTCATCAGGAATTCGCGGCCGCGCAGCACGCCAAAGCGGGGGCGAACCTCGTCGCGGAATTTCCACTGAATATGGTAGAGATTTTGCGGCAGCTCGCGGTAGCTTTTCACGCTCTCGCGCATGATCGCGGTGATCATTTCCTCATTGGTCGGGCCGTAGAGGAGGTCGCGCTCATGACGGTCGGTAATGCGCAGCATTTCCTTCCCATAGGCTTCGTATCGCCCGCTCTCGCGCCAGAGATCGGCGCTCTGGATGGTTGGCATCAGAAGTTCCTGGGCACCGGCGGCGGCCTGTTCCTCACGCACGATCGCGGAGATTTTGTTGAGAACCCGCAGGCCGGCAGGCAGCCATGCATAAATGCCGGAAGCCATCTGGCGGACCAGACCGGCACGCAGCATGAGCCGGTGCGAGGCGATCTGCGCGTCGGCGGGGGTTTCTTTCAGTGTGGGGATCAAGCTTTGAGAGAGACGCATGAAGAGCCTTATGGTGTGAGCGAGGGCTATTTAGAGCGGATTGGCTGTAAAGGCGAGGCGGGGGTATTGAACCAGCGGCCAGCCGCGCGGCGGCAGGGAAGCTCGATTGTGGTATGCAGGACAACCGCGGCGGCAAAAGTGACCGCCAGTATGCCGCCTGAGAAGACAAGGCTGTGACTGGCCGGGGGCCAGCCTTGATGTCTGAAGAGCAGTGCAAGCAGCAGCTGAGCCAGGGCGAAGCTCATGTACAACGCATAAGAAAGCCGGCCACCCCAGCGCAACCAGCCGGGATGAGCGAGCAGCGGCGGGCGCTCGGCATCCGCCTGCATGGTGAGGCTGAATAACAGCAGCCAGAGCGCCGCAACGGTGAGTACATCGGAGCCGAAGGAGGAAAATATGAGGATAAGCGCCGCAGCCAGAACCGCCAAAGCCCGGGCCGGCAGAAAATCGGCGTAGTTCGGGACGATTCGCGCCGCGGCGATGCCTGCCAGAAACTCAGGGAAGAAGCGCAGCAACCCCGCACCGGCGGCAAGGTTGAGCGTGTGCTGGTATTCAACATCAATCAGCCCCAGCGCGGTGAGGCAGCAGAGAATAAATGCAATCGAGACGACATGATCAAGATAGCTGACAATATACCACAACAGCGGGAACAGCAGATAACCGGCCCATTCCGCGCTGACCAGCCAGGACGGATACTCCCAGGCGCCAGGGCCGGAAAAGCCCCATCCCTGCAGGAGAAAGACATTTTCCAGAAACGCCGGCAGGCTGAATGAGGCAGCATTATGGGGCACCAGGCCCGCGGCGGCCCCCGCTCCGAAGAGCACGGCAAAAAGGATGATGGTGACGAGATGCAGCGGATAGATCCGGCCAAGCCGCATCGCCCAGAAGCGCCATGCACGCGGATGAAAGGGTTGGGGATCGCCAAACTTTTCCCATTGCAACTGCGGATGAACGCCCATGCGGCTAAGCTCAGGATGCACCCGCGCCAGGATCAGCCCGGAAAGCATGAAAAAGCCATCAACCCCCAGATAGCCGTGCCGGACGACCCCCGCGAACGGCCCCAGCCATACCGAAAAATTTATATCAACATCAATGAAATAGAAAAAAATCCAGGCCGCCAGCATGGCCCGGAAAACGGTTAGATCAGAGATTTCCTGCCTGAGATTCATGGTAGTTCCCCTCCTAAACAAACAGAAAGAAGCCCGCCAGCCCTTTCGGGCGGCGGGCCAAGGTTAGGGAGGAAACACCAGTCACACAGTAGGATGAAGAACCAAAATTCACCCTGGGTTTATAGTGCGCCGCACAAAAACAGAAGTCCAGCAGAAAGCACCCTTTATTTGGCGGTTTTTTAGCCTTTAGAGCGTAATTTGACGTTTTTTTAGTCGTTATGGCGTTTTTATCTTCGCAATTGATTTAATTTTGTGCAACATTAAACTCTCAGCAGATGCGCCTCAACCAGCGGACGTTTACCAAAGCGCTTGCCGATGACCTTGCGTAGCCCTGTGCGGGCAGCTTCCAGGAAAGCGGTCTCGTTGCGGCGAACCGCGGCGGGCAGATCCGCGAGCAACTCGAAAAACTCAGCCTCGGCTTCAAGCCTGAGCATCCCATCTGCCTCGTCCAACAGTCCCGGTGCGGAAATCCTGGCTGCGCCAAGCAGTTTACCGCTGGCATCGGCGGCAAAACTGCCGATGACAACACCGTTGAACAACATGCGCCGGCGGGCTGACAGCACGCCGCCCTTGAGCGGAATGACGCGCTCACCATCCAAGACCAGGCGGCCGGAAGGGACAGAGTCAACAACCGCGGGTGTCCCTGGCCCGAACTGCAGCACGTCACCGTTTTCCATCATGAGGGGAATCAGCCCCTCCTCCTCCGCAAGCGCCGCCTGGGAGGAGAGATGGCGCCATTCTCCATGGGTGGGGACGACATATTTAGGCCGGACCAAGCTGTAGAGCTTGCGCAGTTCGTCGCGCTTGGGGTGGCCGGAGACATGGGTGAATTCATCTTCATCGGTGATGACGTCAACGCCGCGGCGGACCAGCGCGTCCTGCACCGCGGTAATGGCCCGCTCGTTGCCCGGGATCATGCGCGATGAGAAAATAACCGTATCACCCTCCCCCAGCACCGCGTGGCGATGCGTGTCGGCTGCGATACGTGCCAGAGCTGAGCGGGGTTCACCCTGGCTGCCTGTGACCAGGAGCAGCAGATTTTCGTCGGGGATGGAGCCGATATCCTCCTCGGGGATGAAGTCTGGCGCATCCTGCAGATAACCAGCCTCCTGCGCCGCGGCGACGTAATTGCCCAGGCTGCGGCCCACCAGGGCGATATGCCGCCCTGCCGCCTGGGCGGCGGCGATGATGCTCGCGACGCGCGCCACGTTGCTGGCGAAACAGGTGATGGCGATACGGCCGGGGATGTCGGCAATCAGCCCCTTGAGGCTCCGCTTGACCTCAGATTCGGAACGGGAATGACCTTCCACCATCGCGTTGGTTGAATCCGAGACAATGGCGAGCACGCCGGCATCGCCCAAGGCTTTCAGGCCGGCTTCATCGGACAAGGCGCCAACCACGGGGTCGGGGTCAAGCTTCCAGTCGCCGGTATGCAGAACGGTGCCGTAGCTGGTTGTGATGGCAAGCGACTGCGCTTCCACTGTGGAATGCGTCATCTGGATATAACGCAGGCTGAAGGGCGCAAGCTCAAACGCCGCGCCGGGCTTGATGATCTTGAGCTTAACCTCGCGTCCAAGCCCGGCCTCGGCCAGTTTGCGGCGGATAATCGCGGCGGCGAAGGGGGTTGCATAGACCGGGCAGCGCAGTTGCGGCCAGAGCCGGGCAATACCGCCGATATGGTCCTCATGCGCATGCGTGACGACCAGGCCCAGCAGGGTGTCGCGTTGTTCGGCGATAAACGCCGGGTCGGGCAACAGAATTTCGGCTTCGGGCGTTTCCGGCCCGGAGAAGCCCATGCCGCAATCAACAGCCAGCCAGGCGCCATCGCAACCATAGAGGTTGAAATTCATGCCGATTTCGCCGGTGCCGCCGAGGGGCACGAAAATGAACCCGCCCTGGGCATCGCCCCGGACCGGCGCCGGGGATTTGCCGGTGGATTTTTTCATCAGATACAAAACTCCTGGGTAGATTTTAGATTATTCGGCCTCGATAAACCGTGCGCGGTCGCGCGGCAAAGGGGGCGGGTTATTGCGAAGCGAAAGCAGACGCAGGCCATCGAGCGTCAGGTCGGAATCAATGGCGGTGAACCGCGATGTGCCCTCCGCGAACAAGGGGGCGAGTCCACCGGTGGCGATTGCCTTAAGCGGTGTGCCGTACTCGCCCTCAATGCGGGTGAGCAGGCCTTCTATCAACCCGATATAGCCCCAGTAAGTGCCTGAGCGCATGGCCGGGATCGTGGAGCGGCCGATGACCGATTGCGGCCGGCCGATGCCGATACGCGGCAACCGGGCCGCGGCCTGATGCAAAGCCTCGATGGATAGATTGATGCCCGGAGAGATGGCGCCCCCGAGATAGGCGCCGTCGGCGTCCACGACATCGAAGGTGGTGGCGGTGCCGAAATCAACCACCACCAGAGGGCCACGATAAAGGTTATGGGCGGCGAGCGCGTTGAGCAAGCGGTCCGCCCCGACCTCGTCGGGGGTGTCAACCTTGATCTCAAAACCCCAATCCAGCCTGGCGTTGGCGACCAGCGGCTCGACATCGAACCATTCGCGGCAAAGGCGGCGCAGGTCGTACAGGGCGGCTGGAACAACGGTGCCGATGACGGCGCGGCTGATCTCGCTTGGGGTTATGCCAGCGCGAGTAAGCAGGGCTTCCAGCCAGACGCCGTATTCATCCGAGGTTCGCTGCGCCGAGGTGGCCAGCCGCCAGGTGCCGCGCCACTCCGTGCCATTATGCACCGCGAATACGATGTTGGTGTTGCCGGTGTCGATCACCAGAAGCATTTAACCCTCCTCACACCGGGCCCAGCATGACATCGCCCGTGCTGATCTGGTGAATACGATTATTGCTCTGCAACAGCAATTCGCCCGAAGGTGAGAGGCCGGCGAACGTACCACTCCGGGTGGCCTGCGCGGATTTAATCTCAAGAGGTGTGCCGAGCGGGTGGGCGCGGTTGAGCCAGGCATCGCGGATCGCCTCGGTGCTGGCACCGTGCCAGCGGGAGAAGCCTGATAAAATAGCGTTTGCGGCATCAAGGGCCGAAAGAGTGAGACCATGAGCAGCCAGGGAGGTGGTGGCCCGGCCGGGGATTTGTGGCGCTGTGCGCAAATTCATGCCGATACCGATAACCAGCCAATCAAGATTTTGACCGTTGGGGGCGGCATCGATAAGCACCCCTGCGAGCTTGGCACCGCCCAGCAACACATCGTTGGGCCATTTCAGCATGGTGGGCGGGGCAAAAAACGGCTCAATGGCCTCGGCCGCCACGACACCCGCCAGAAGTGAATAGAAACCAGCCAGCGCGACCGGCATAGCTGGACGAAGCAGGACCGAGAGGTTGAGATTCCCCTCAGGCGCCTGCCAGCTGCGCCCGCGGCTTCCGCGCCCCGCGGTTTGTTTGCGGGCAAGTACGGCAAGCCCCGGGGCCTCTCCCGCCTTGGCACGAACGGTGCAAAGATCGGAGGTTGAGCCTAGCTCGTCATAGGTCTCAAGCCGCCAGGAGATCAACCAAGGAGCGCCCTAGCGGCGGCATCCGCTGCGGTAATGAGTGGGCCGGGAATAAAGACGAACAGACAGGTGACAAGCGCACCCGCGAACATCACGAAGCGCACACTGCTTGCGGTTTTATCAAAACCAGGGGTTCCGGCGTCAAAATACATCACCTTGATCACGCGCAGATAGTAGAACGCGCCGATGACACTGGTAACCACGCCAACGACGGCAAGAGTTGTGAGACCCGCGTTAATGGCGGCAGAGAATACATAGAGCTTGCCAAAGAAGCCCGAGAGCGGCGGAATGCCCGCCATGGCCCACATGAATATCGCCAGAGCCAGGGCAAAGCCGGGGTTCTCCGTGGAGAGCCCGGCCAGATCGGCAATGGTTTCCACGGCCTGGCCCTTCCGGCGCATGGCGATAACGCAAGCGAAGGCGCCAAAAGACATAACCAGATAAATCGCGAGATAAACCAGGGTCGCCTGTGTTCCGGCCAGCGTGCCGGCAGCCAACCCCATCAGGGCGTAGCCCATGTGGCCGATAGAGGAATAGGCCAGAAGCCGCTTTATGTTCTTCTGGCCGATGGCGGCCAGCGCGCCCAGGGCCATCGAGAGGATGCTGAGGACTTCAATAATCATGCGCCATTGCGCGAGCAGGTGGCCGAACGGCCCGAGCATGACCGAAAACAGCAGCGCCATGGTCGCTATTTTTGGCGCGGTGCCAAACAAAGCGGTCACCGGGGTGGGGGAGCCTTCGTATACGTCAGGTGTCCACATATGGAAGGGCGCTGCCGAAACCTTAAAGGCAAGGCCGACCAGAACGAAGACGATGCCGATGATTGTTCCATAGCCGGCGCCGTTCGCGAGGATTGCCGCGAGGGAGATGAAATTGGTGGTGCCCGCGAAACCATAAACCAGGGAAATACCGTAAATAAGCAGGCCGGAGGCAAGAGAGCCCAGGACAAAGTATTTCAGGCCGGCTTCGGTTGAACGCAGCGAATCCCGCGCCGAAGCGGCAAGAATATACAGCGTCAGGGATTGCAGCTCGAACCCGATGTAAAGGCTCATGAGATCAGCCGCTGAGATCATCACGATCATCCCCAGGACCGCAAAGAGAACCAGAACGGGAAACTCAAAGCGGGCCATGGCCTCGCGCCGGTTATAGTCCAGCGACAACAGCAAGGCCGCGGCGGCGCCAAGGTAGACCATCGTATCGGCAAAGCGGGTGAACAGGCTGGTTTTCAACAGCCCTGCGAAAAGCATTCCATCCGGCGCGGCCAGGCAGAAGGCCGCTGCGAGAACCAGCACCAGCACGGCGCCGTAGGTGCAGGTGCATGTCTGATCGCGCTTGGAGAGCACCCCAATGAGCAACAAAACCATGCCGCCCAGGCCCAGTATCAGGCCAGGGATAAGGGGAAGGTACATCGGGTTCATTTGGTCACCATGGCAAGCGCCGTATGGGGTGTGAGGGCGGCGATATGTGCCTGCACCATGGCATTCACCGATGCGTCGAACATATGGGTGAAGCTGCCGGGGTAGATGCCGAGCCAGAGCACCATGGCCGCCAGGGGCAGCAGCATGGCGTATTCTCCGGGTTTCAGATCGGCCAGCGCGCCAAGCTCGGGGCGGCTCAATTTGTCGAACAATACAGCGCGAAGAAGCATCAACATATAGGCGGCGCCCAGCACCATGCCCCCGGCGCCCAGCAGAGCGACCCAGAAATTGACCTTCATGGCGCCGACGATGACCAGGATCTCGCCAACAAAGCCGGAGGTGCCGGGCAGGCCGACGTTGGCCAGCGAAAACAGCATGAGCAATGCCGCGTAGGCCGGCATTTTCGCGGCCAGGCCACCCAAACGCGAGAGCGTGAGCGTTTGGCCGCGAGAGAGCAAAACGCCGGTGCAAACAAACAAACCGGCGATGACAATACCGTGCGAGAGCATCTGAAATAACGCGCCCTCGATACCTTCCACCGTGAAAGTGAAAATGCCGATGATGATGATGCCCATGTGAGCGGCTGATGAATAGGCGATCATGCGCTTCATGTCGGTCTGCGCCAGCGCGACGAAAGAGATGTAGATGACGGCGACGACGCCCAATGTAAACATCAAGGGCTCAGCGGCGGCGGCAGCCTGCGGGAGCATGGGAACCGCAAAGCGCAGGAAACCATAGGCGCCCATTTTTGAAAGCACCGCAGCCAACATGATGGTGCCGGGGATCGGCGCCTCGCCATAGGCGTCAGGCAACCAAGTGTGCAACGGCCAGACAGCAGCCTTGACACCGAAAGAAGCCAGGAATGCGGCAAACAGCCACATCTGCGCCTGCGGCGCGATGGGCGTGTGCAGCAATGTCACGATGTCGGTTGTTCCGGCGTTGCGCCACAGCCAAACCAGGGCCAGCAGCATGAACAGCGAACCGGCCAGGGTGAAGATGAAGAATTTGACCGCCGCATAGATCCGGCGCTCGCCGCCCCAAACGCCGATGATGAGATACATCGGCAGGAGCACGGCCTCGAAGAAGATATAGAAAACCACAAAATCAAGCGCGCAGAACATGCCGATCGTCATGGTCTCAAGCAGCAGGAAAGCCATCATGAGTTCACGGACACGCTTGGTGATGGACCAGCTGGAGAGAATGGCGATGGGCGTCAGGAAGGCCGTGAGCAGGATGAGGAACAGGCTGATGCCGTCCACCCCCATGCGGTACTGCACGTCCAGCCCCGAAAGCCAAGGCAGCGATTCAACAAACTGGAAGCCAGCCTGTGATGGATCAAAAGCCATCCAGAGATAAATCCCCAGCGCCAGCACGCCGAGGCTTGTGATGAGAGCGCCGTTGCGCGCCCGGGACGCCACGGCCATTTCATCGCCGCGTAGCGTGGCAAGATAGGCAACACCCGCAAGCGGCAAAAACGTAAGCAGCGAGAGGATGGGAAAACCGATCTGGTTCATGGTTAACGCACCCACAGGAAGAGGCTGAGGAAGGCAAGCAGGCCGATCAGCATAATGAAAGCATATAGCGCGATCGAGCCGGTCTGCAGTTTAACCGTCTGCACAGACGCATCGGTGGTGAGGCTCGCAAGACCGTTGGGCACGCCGTCGATCACCTGCTCGTCACCGAAACGCCAGGCAAATTTAGCGAGGCGCAAGGCAGGTTTGACCAAAACTGCCTCATAGACCTCGTCAAAATACCATTTGTTGAGAACGAAGCGATACAGCCCGCCAAGGTTTTGCGAGAGCGCCGCCGGGAGCGATGGCACCAGAACGTAGAAAATTACAGCAACAAAGATGCCGGATACGGAAGCGGCCAACGGAGAGAGTTCCGCCAGCATGGTTGGATGAGCCAGGGCATTCATCACGCCATTTGCGGGAATCGCAATGCTCGCGCCCCAGAAATGCGCGAAGCCAGCGCCGATGAAGCTGCTCTTGAGAATAAATCCGCTGCCCAGAGCGCCGAAAGCGAGAAGCACGAGCGGCACCAGCATGACCAGCGGGCTCTCATGCACATGCTCCTGAACATGCTTCGGCGCGCGCGATGTGCCATGGAAGGTGAGCAGAAAAAGCCGCGAAATATAGAACGCCGTGAGACCTGCTGTGATAACGCCGCAGACCCAGCCATACATTCCAACCGCGGTGTTCGCGCCAAAGGCTGCATCCAGGATCGCATCTTTGGAGTAATAACCGGAGAAGGGGGGGATGCCGGCCAGGGCCAGGGCACCAACAAGCATCACCAGCCATGTGACGGGCAGCTTGCGGGCCAGGCCACCCATCAGGCGGATATCCTGTTCATCCGACATCGCGTGAATGACCGAACCGGCTGCCAGGAACAACAGCGCCTTGAAGAAGGCATGGTTGATGAGGTGGAACATCGCCACCGGATAGGCCCCAAGCCCCGCCGCCAGGAACATATAGCCAAGCTGCGAGCAGGTGGAATAGGCGATGATGCGCTTGATGTCGTTCTGCACGCAGCCGATGGTGCCCGCGAAAAGCGCGGTGGACGCACCGATGATCGTGACGAAATCCATGGCGGCCGGCGCTGCGTTCAGCAGCGGCGAGATCCGCGCGATCAGGAATACGCCGGCGGCGACCATGGTTGCGGCATGGATGAGCGCCGAGACCGGGGTGGGGCCTTCCATCGCATCAGCCAGCCAGGTGTGCAGAAAAATCTGCGCGGATTTGCCCATGGCGCCGATGAACAAAAGAATGCAGATGACCTCCAGCGCCGGGAACGAGGTGCCCAACAGCCTGTATTGGTCTCCCGTATGGGCGGCGACCGCGGCGAAAATACCATCAAACGAGATCGTTTTGAAGACAAAATAGGTCAGCGCGATGCCGACCGCAAAGGACAGATCGCCCACGCGGTTGACGATGAATGCCTTGATGGCCGCTGCGTTCGCTGAAGGACGCTCATACCAGTAGCCGATGAGCAGGTAGGAGACGAGACCAACCCCCTCCCAGCCAAAATAGAGCTGGAGCAGGTTGTTCGCCGTCACCAGCATCAGCATGGCGAAGGTGAAGAGGGAAAGATAGGCAAAGAACCGGGGAACGGTTTTATCATGCGCCATGTAGCCCATGCTGTAGACATGGATGAGCATGGAAACGCTGCTGACCATGGCGACCATGACCAGGCTGAGTGCATCCTGCCGCAAGGTCCAGCCCGGCGTGAAAGTGCCGGCCGAGATCCAGCTCGCAAGATGCAGCGGCGAGATAGGCACGCCGCCCTGCACGAACGCTATGAAGGACGACACGCCCGCCACGGCCGAGACGACCATGAACAAAACGCTGGCGCCGATGGCTGCCTGCTTTCCTATGAACGGACGCGCGACGCCCGCGAGGACCGCGCCGATGAGCGGCGCAAAAACGGCGATTAAGGTGAGCATATCAACCCTTCATCAATGTCACGTCCTCGACCTCGATCGAGCCACGATTGCGGAAATAGATGACCAGGATGGCAAGGCCAATGGCGGATTCAGCGGCAGCAACGCTGAGCACGAACATGGTGAAGACCTGCCCCACCATGTCATGCAAGGCACCGGAGAATGCTATGAAGTTGATGTTCGCGGCCAGCAGGATCAGCTCGATCGACATCATTATAATGATGATGTTCTTGCGGTTCATGAAGATGCCGAAAACACCGATAACGAGCAGAAGGCCGGCAACAAATAGATAATGCGATAACGGGATCAGCATTAGAGCGTCTCCTTTTTCGGCTGAGGCATCGCGGCGCCGGCCCCAAGCTTTGCGGAGACCATGGTGAGGGTTTCCACCGGGAGGCGGGCATGCTGGATATCCAGGTTTTGCCGCTTGGCGCGCTTGCGGTCACGGTGCGTCAGCACGATGGCGCCGATCATCGCGACCAGCAAAATAATACCCGAGAGTTGGAACAGGACCAGATAATTAGTGTAGATGAGCGAGCCCAGCGCCTGAGAATTGGTGATGTTGTCCGGCGTGGGAAACAGCCGGGCCGCGGCCGCACCGGGAGCGATGGTCGACCCGGTGACAAACAGCGCCAGCTCCACAAACAGGATGAGCGCGACCAAGGCGCCAATGGGGGCGTATCGTTGAAAGCCTTCCCGCAGGACCGCGAAATTCACATCCAGCATCATGACGACGAAGAGGAACAAAACCGCAACCGCGCCGACATAGACGATGACCAGGACCATCGCCAGAAACTCAGCCCCGGCCAGAAGAAACAATGCCGCGGCGTTGATGAAGGCGAGAATGAGAAACAACACCGCATGCACGGGGTTGCGGCTGGTCACCACCATCGCTGCTGAACCCAGCAGGATAAAGGAAAAAAGGTCAAAAAGAAGATTTTGGATCATGGTTGGACTCTCACCGGTACGGCGCGTCAAGTTCTAGCCGCTTGGCTAATTCCGGTTCCCACCGGTCGCCATTATCAAGCAGCTTGGCCTTGTTATACAGAAGCTCTTCGCGCGTTTCGGTAGCGAACTCAAAGTTCGGCCCCTCCACGATGGCATCAACCGGGCATGCTTCCTCGCACAGACCGCAGTAGATGCATTTGGTCATGTCGATGTCATACCGCGTGGTGCGGCGGGAACCATCGTCACGCGGAGCAGCCTCGATGGTGATCGCCTGCGCGGGGCAGACCGCCTCGCACAGTTTGCAGGCGATACAGCGCTCCTCGCCGTTCGGGTAACGGCGCAGCGCGTGTTCCCCCTTGAAGCGCGGGCTGGTCGGGTTTTTCTCATACGGGTAGTTGATAGTGGCTTTGGGTTTGAAGAAATACCGCAAAGTCAGCGCCAGGCCGCAGAGAATTTCCCACAGCACCAGCCCCCACGCCATCCGGCCTAAACGTGTCATTTGCAAACCTCAAGCATGGGGGAGCATTCCGAAAATTTCCAGGAAACCGGCTGTCAACACCAGCCAGACGAGTGAAATAGGAAGAAACACCTTCCACCCGAGAGACATGATCTGATCATAACGGAAACGTGGCAGGGTGGCGCGCACCCAGACGAAGACAAACAGGCAGACCAGTATCTTGAGCAGAAACCAGAATACACCAGGGATGAGCGTGAACGGCGCGAAGGGAATGGGAGAGAGCCAGCCGCCGAGAAAGAGCGTCGTGGTCATCGCGCTGATCAGGATCATATTCGCGTATTCGCCGAGGAAGAACAGCGCAAAAGTCATGGCGCTGTATTCAACGAAGAAGCCGGCGACGATTTCGGTTTCACCCTCGGCCAGATCGAACGGGGCGCGGTTGGTTTCGGCCAGGCCGGAGATGAAAAAGATGACGAAAAGCGGCAACAGCGGGATGGCGAACCAGATGTGCCGCTGCGCCAGCACAATGTCGTTAAGGTTCAGGCTGCCAACGCAGATGAGCACCGTGACGATAACGAAACCCATCGAGACTTCGTAGGACACCATCTGCGCCGCGCTGCGCAACGCGCCGAGGAAGGCGTATTTGGAGTTGCTGGCCCAGCCGGCGATGATAATACCATAGACGCCGAGCGAAGATATCGCGAACAGATAGAGGATGCCAACGTTGATGTTGGCAACCGCCCAATGGTCGTTCACCGGGATTACCGCCCAGGCCACAACAGCGAGACCAAAGGTGATCATCGGCGCGATGGTGAACAGCACCTTATCGGCGCCGGCCGGGAAAATGGTTTCCTTGAACAGCATTTTGATGGCATCGGCGAAAGGCTGCCACAGGCCGAACGGGCCCACGACATTAGGGCCTTTGCGCAGCTGGATCGCGCCCATCACCTTACGCTCAAACCAGGTGAGGTAGGCGACGCCGAGCAGCAGCGGCACGATAATGGCGAGCGACTCAAGCAGCGTGAGGATGGCGATGCCGAGATTGCTTTGCAGAAACACGCTCATTGCGCAGCCTCCGCCAGGTTAGGGTAATGGGCCTCGACGCAGGCGGCCATTGTGGGGCTGGCACGGCTGATCGAGTCGGTCTGGTAGTAATTGCCGAAAACCGGCTCAAACGGCACGGCGCTCACCGCTGCGCGATCACCCGCCGGGGCCCCGAGGTTGGCCCCCGCGAGGCGGCGCAGCTCACCTGTGAGTGCGAACAGGGGATAGGTCTGCGCCAGATGCGCGCGCAATTCCTGCAACGTGTCATACCTCAGGGCGTGGCCCATATAGGCGCTGATGGCGCGCAGGATGCGCCAATCCTCACGCGCGTCGCCAGGCGGTTTAACGGCGATAAAGCCTTGCTGCACCCGGCCTTCTGTGTTGACGTAGGTACCGTCCTTTTCCGTGTAGGCGGCGCCAGGAAGGATCACGTCAGCCCGCGCGGCTCCGGCATCGCCATGGTGGCCTTGATAGATCACGAAAGTGTCCGCGCCGATGGCTTGCGTATCCAGAGCATCGGCGCCGAGCAGCCAGAGAATGTCCACGCCGCCGGCGAGCATCTGGGCGGTTGACTTACCACCTGGACCAGGAAGGAAGCCGATATCCAGCGCGCCGGTGCGCGCCGCCGCGTGATGCAGCACGTTGAAGCCATGCCAGTCGTCGTTCAGCATGTTGAACTGCGCGGCGAGTTTCCAGGCGGCGGCGTGAATGGCGGCGCCATCGGGCCGCGTCAGCGCGCCCGCGCCGAGGATGAGCATCGGCTTCTTCGCCGCTTTCAGAACTTCCGCGAAGGGATGCGTGCCATCGAGCAAGGCGGTGATGGCATCCGGCCCAGAGCCGATATGGGTTGTGGGATAGGTTAGATCGTGCGGCACGCCGACGAGGCCGGCTTCAAAATGTCCGGCAAGCCAGCGCTTGCGAATACGCGCGTTGAGCACCGGCGCTTCGTGGCGCGGATTGCTGCCGATAATAACCAGCGCATCCGCTTCTTCAATGCCGGCGATGGTGGTGTTGAAGAGGTAGAAACCGCGTTGCGAGGCGTCAAACACCGCGCCGTCCTGCCGACAGTCCAGATTCGGCGAGCCAAGGCTCGTGAACATTTCCTTCAGAGCCAGCATGCTCTCCACATCAACGAGATCGCCTGCGATGGCGCCGAGGCGCTCCGGCTTGCTGGCCTTTATCTTGTTCGTAACGGCTGCGAAAACCTCTTCCCAGCTGGCGGCCCGGAGCTTGCCGTTCTCGCGGAGCCAGGGGCGATCCAGCCGGCGGCGCTTCAGGCCGTCAACCGAGAAGCGGGATTTATCGCCGAGCCACTCCTCATTCACATCGTCGTTTAGGCGCGGCAAGATGCGAAGCACTTCCGCGCCCCGCGCGTCGATACGAATGTTGGCGCCCACGGCGTCCAGCACATCCACACTGTCAGTCTTGCGCAGCTCCCATGAACGGGCGGTGTAGGCATAAGGCTTGGAGGTCAGCGCGCCGACCGGGCAAAGATCTATGAGGTTGCCGGAAAGCTCGGAGCTCAGGGCTTTGTCAACATAGGTGCCCACCTGCATGTTCTCGCCGCGCAACGTGGCGCCGAGTTCCGGCACCCCCGCGATTTCGGTCGAGAAACGAATACAGCGCGTGCAATGGATGCAGCGGGTCATCGTGGTTTTGACCAGAGGCCCCCAATCCGGCTGGGCCGATGCGCGCTTGCCTTCCTCGTAACGTGAGGTATCGCGGCCATAGCTCACAGCTTCATCCTGCAGGTCGCACTCACCACCCTGGTCACAGATCGGGCAATCCAGCGGGTGATTGATCAGCAGAAATTCCATCACGCCGCGACGCGACTTACGCACGTTCTCGGTATCGGTGAAGATGACCATGCCATCAGCCACCGGCTGCCCGCAGGAGGCGACAGGCTTTGGAACTTTCTCAATCTCTACCAGGCACATTCGGCAATTTCCCGCGACCGAAAGACGTTCATGGTAACAGAAGCGCGGGATTTCCTTGCCAGCGGCCTCAGCCGCCTGCAAGACCGAAGAGCCGTTCGCGATCTCGACTTCAATGCCGTCGACAGTGACTTTTGCCATGGTTTACTCCGCCGCCTGGGCGAGTGGTTGGGCCGGCTTATAGTCCGTTGCCCGTTGTTCGACCAGCGGGCGGAAAGCGCGCATCAGCCCCTGGATTGGCCACGCCGCGGCGTCACCAAAAGCACAGATGGTATGCCCGGCAACCTGCGTGGTTACCTGCTCCATCAACGCGATATCGGCCATTGAAGCTTTGCCTTGCACGATGCGATCCATCATACGCATCATCCAGCCCGTGCCCTCGCGGCAAGGCGTGCATTGCCCGCAGCTCTCATGCTTGAAGAACTTGGACAGGCGCCAGATGGCTTTGACGACATCGGCCGATTTATCCATAACGATGATGGCGCCGGAGCCAAGGCCGCTGCGCACCGCCGCGAGAGAATCGAAATCCATCAACTGGGTTTCGCACATTTCCTTGTTCAGAATCGGCATCGAAGCACCGCCCGGAATTACGGCCTGAAGATTATCCCAACCGCCGCGCACGCCCCCGGCATGCTTCTCGATCAAATCTTTCAGCGGCGTGCCGAGTTCTTCCTCGACATTACACGGACGATTCACATGACCTGAGATGCAGAAAATTTTGGTGCCGGCATTTTTAGGGCGCCCAAGCGCCGAGAACCACGCTGCACCACGGCGCAGAATCGTCGGCACACCGGCAATAGACTCTACATTGTTCACCGTGGTCGGGCAGCCGTACAAGCCCATGGCGGCGGGGAACGGCGGCTTCATCCGCGGCATTCCTTTTTTGCCTTCCAGGCTTTCCAATAACGCCGACTCTTCACCGCAAATATACGCCCCGGCGCCACGATGCAGAACCAGATCGAAATCCCACCCCGAACCGGCCGCATTTTTGCCGAGCAGCCCGGCAGCATAGGCTTCTTCAATCGCCGCTTGAAGACGTGCCGCCTCGTTATAATATTCACCACGGATATAGATGAAAGCCGTATGCGCGCCCATGGCAAAACCGGCAATCAGGCTGCCTTCGATCAGCTTATGCGGTTCGTGCCTGATAATATCACGGTCTTTGCAGGTGCCCGGCTCACTCTCATCGGCATTGACGACGAGATAGGATGGCCGGCCATCGCTCTGCTTGGGCATGAACGACCATTTCATGCCGGTGGGAAAACCAGCCCCCCCACGGCCACGCAGGCCCGAGGCTTTTACTTCCTCGATAATCGCATCCCGGCCACGCGCAAGAATATCCGCCGTCGCATTCCAGTCACCGCGCGCACGCGCGCCAGAGAGACGCCAATCCTGCTGACCATACAGGTTTTGATAAATTCTGTCCGCATCATTCAGCATGTCTCACTCCACCGGCTTGGTGTTGTTCAGCAAGGCTGTCTGATTCGTCACCGGGGCCGAGGCCTGGCGGCCGATGCTTGAGCCTGCCGGCGGCAAGGGAGCGCCGGATTTTAAAGCGTTCAACAAAGCTTCCGTCCGCGCCGCGTCCAGATCTTCGTAGTAATCATCATTGATTTGCAGAATGGGTGCATTCACACAACCGCCGAGACATTCCACTTCCGTCATAGTGAACAGACCATCCGCGCTGGTCTGGCCGAAGCCTTCAATACCCGCAACTTTTTTGCAGGAGGAGACAACTTCATCCGACCCGCGCAGCCAGCAAGGCGTCGTGGTGCAAACCTGCAGATGGTATTTACCAACCGGCTTCGTGTTGTACATCGTATAAAACGTTGCAATTTCGTACACACGAGCCGCAGCAATACCCAAACGCTGCGCAACCACATCCATTGCCAACCGGGGCACCCAGGCGGAGCCTGTCAGCCGTTCCATTTGCCGTTGCGCAATATCCAGCAGGGCCATAACAGCGCTGGCCTGCTTGCCCGCCGGGTAGCGCGCAATCGCCCTGGCAACCGCGGCCTCCGCGGCGGCATCAAACACGAAATCTGTCGGCTCTATATTTGCGTTCACCGGTCGATCTCACCAAAAACAATATCAAGGGAACCAATAATCGCCACCGTATCGGCCAGCATGTGGCCTTTTGCAAGTGTCTCAAGGGCCTGCAAATGCGAGAACCCTGTTGAGCGGATTTTGCAACGGTAAGGGCGGTTTGTACCATCCGACACGAGATAGACTCCGAACTCGCCCTTAGGCGCCTCAACCACCGTATATGTGGCGCCTGCGGGAACGTGGTAGCCTTCCGTGTAAAGCTTGAAGTGATGGATCAACGCTTCCATCGACTGCTTCATCGCCGCGCGCGCTGGTGGAGCAATTTTATGATCCTGAACCTTGATCGGTCCTGGCTTCATTTTTTGTAGGCACTGCTTAACGATTTTCACACTCTCGCGCATCTCGGCGATACGGACCAGATAACGATCGTAACAATCACCGTGACGGCCAACGGGAATTTCGAAATCGACTTCGCTGTATTTATCATACGGCTGAGAGCGGCGAAGGTCCCAGGCAATGCCGGATGCGCGCAGGCAAGGTCCCGAGAAGCCCCAGGCCAGCGCATCCTCCGCCGGGATCACCCCGATATCGACAACGCGCTGTTTCCAGATACGATTGCCGGTGAGCAGCGCCTCCACATCGTCAATGAATTTCGGAAAGGTTTCCGCCCAGGCGGCGATATCATCCGCAAGCCCCGCCGGCAGATCCTTTGCGACACCGCCAGGCCGGAAATAGTTGGAATGAAAGCGCGCGCCAGAGACAGCCTCATGGAACTCAAGAAGCTTCTCGCGCTCCACATACCCCCATAGGCCAGGGGTGAGCGCGCCGCAGTCCAGCGCAAAACTCGAGACCCCGAGCAGATGGTTCAGCACGCGCGTGATTTCAGCAAACATCACGCGAATCCACTGCGCGCGATCCGGCGCTGTAATTCCTAGCAATTTTTCTGTTGCCAAAGCGAAAGCGTATTCGCAGGCCATGGGCGAGACGTAATCCAGACGGTCAAAATACGGAACAGCCTGGAGATAGCTCTTATATTCGATTAACTTTTCAGTGCCGCGATGCAGCAGGCCGATATGCGGATCGGCGCGTTCAACCACCTCGCCATCCATCTCCAGGATCAGGCGGAGCACACCATGCGCGGCCGGATGCTGCGGCCCGAAGTTTATGGTGTGGTTATCGATTTCAACGGTCTTCGATATGCGGGTCGCGAGCTCGCTCATTTGCGGTCCCCCCGGGCTTTCTCATCGCCGGGAAGCGTGGTCATTCCCTCCCAAGGCGAAAGAAAATCAAAATTACGGAATTCCTGCGTGAGCTTTACCTTGTCGTAGACCACTGATTTCTGTTCATCATCATAATGAACCTCAACATAGCCGGTGAGCGGAAAATCCTTGCGCAACGGGTGCCCCTCGAATCCATAGTCAGTGAGGATACGCCGATGATCGGCCAGCCCCTCAAACGGAATACCGAAAAGATCCCAGACCTCGCGTTCCCACCAGGTGGCGCTCGGCCATAGGGAGGAGACCGAGGTGAGGGAAACCGAGTCGGCAACCTGTACCACGACCCGAACCCGCTCATTACGCGTAACCGAGAGCAGGTTGTAGATCACATCAAACCGGGCAGCACGCTCGGGGAAGTCAACGCCGCAGATGTCCATGACCTGCGCGAAGGCAAACTCATCGCGCAACCGGGTGAACAAAGCGTAGTCGTCGCCTCGCGCGGCTTCGACCACCAGTTCGCCCAGATCGCGCCGGGCCACCATTACACCGGGCAGCGCCGCAATGGCGTCCAACACGGTGTCTGCCTTGATTAATTCATCAGCCACGCAAAATTGTCCCTGTCCGCCGGATTTTTTTCTGCAATTGCATAATGCCGTAGACCAGCGCTTCCGCCGTCGGCGGGCAACCGGGGACATAGATATCCACCGGCACGATACGGTCGCAGCCACGCACGACAGAATAAGAATAATGGTAATAGCCGCCGCCATTGGCGCAGCTGCCCATGGAGATTACCCAGCGAGGCTCGGGCATCTGGTCATAGACCCGGCGCAGTGCCGGCGCCATTTTATTGGTCAACGTGCCGGCGACAATCATCACATCGCTTTGCCGCGGACTCGCACGGGGGATGATCCCGAATCGGTCCAGGTCGTAATGCGGCATGTAGGCGTGGATCATCTCCACCGCGCAGCAAGCCAACCCGAAGGTCATCGGCCATAGGCTTCCGGTCCGGGCCCAGTTCACCAATTTATCCATATTGGCGACAACAAAACCCTTGCCTGCGATCTCGCCCGTGATGCCCTTGATGACGGCATCCTGCGCAGAACCCTGCGGCAGATGATCCCGGTTCCAGGCGAGCGCGGTATCCGTGGAAACGCTCATTTAGCTACTCCCAATCCAGTGCGCCCTTGTTCCACTCATAGATGAAGCCGACCGTTAAAACACCTAAAAACCCCAGCATCGAGAAAAAGCCGAGAAGGCCGATTCGCGACAGGCTGACGGCCCAGGGGAAAAGGAAGGCGACTTCCACGTCGAAAATAATAAACAAAATGGCAACCAGGTAGAAGCGGACGTCAAACCGGCGCCGCGCATCCCCAAAGGCCTCGAAGCCGCATTCATATGCCGAGAGCTTGGCGGCATAGGGCTTCTGGCGGGCTGCGAAAAGAGACCCGAGTACGAACGCCACGCCGATGAGCGCAGCAATCGCCCCAAAAACGAGTATCGGGAAGTACTGTGAAAGGACCGGCTGCACCGCGTAACTCCTTATCCCTGGCTTGGTCAGAGTTGGCATGGCCAACAACAGAACCGTATCCGCCGTGTCGCACCGCGACAAGATATGGTCAAGACTGCGAAACGATGGAGAGGTTTGTTTTCTGGGGCCAGTGTGGCTTTCGCCATACTGGCGCGAGTGACGGGGCTCGAACCCGCGACCTCCGGCGTGACAGGCCGGCGCTCTAACCAACTGAGCTACACCCGCATTTCAGTAAGCGGCGGTGTAAAGGGCTATGTGACCATCGTCAAGCGCATGA
>NZ_JABEVC010000035.1 GCF_013044125.1 Acidocella sp.
CCAGTGGCCGAGCATGATGCCGATGAGGGTGAGCGGGATGGGGGTGAGCACCACCAGCGGCAGTTTGAAGCTGCCGAACTGCGCCACCACCAGCACATAGATGCCCAGGATGGCGACACCGAAGGCGATACCCATGTCGCGGAAGGTGACATAGGTGATCTGCCATTCGCCATCCCACAGCAGGGAAGGTTTGGCCTCATTCGTGGGCTGGCCGACGAAACGGATATCGGGTTTGGGCAGGTTGCCCCAGTTGGCTTTTTCGATGGCTTTATCAACGGCGAACATGCCGTAGATGGGGGCTTCGAACTGGCCGGCGAGCTCGCCTGTCACCATGTCGGCGTAATGGCCGTCGCGGCGGTAGATGGCGCGTGAGCCGAGGGTGTTTTTGACGTCGACCACCTGACCCAGTTCCACGATGCCGCGCGCGCCGGGCAGCGCGTTGGCGGGAATGGGGGTGTCAGCGACCGACTGGTTCCAGGTAAGGCCGGATTTGGGCAAGCCGATGGCGATTTCCAGCGGCGGCCTGTCTGATCCGCGGTAGGAGTAGCCGATGGCCTTGCCGGAAAAGAGGTCTTGCAGCGTGGCGTTCACATCGCTTTGCTGGACATGGAAATACTCCAGCTCGTCCTGGTCAACCGTGATGTTCAGGCGCGGGGGCGGCCGGCCGTAACTGTCGTCGACATCGACAATGAAGGGGATGGATTTGAAGATGGCCTTCACGCGCTGGGCCACTTTGAGGCGGGTTGCCTGGTTGGGGCCGTAGATTTCAGCCAGCAGCGAGGCGATGACCGGCGGGCCGGGCGGGACTTCCACCACTTTGATGACGCCGCCGGGCGGCAGGGTCAGGTTGGAGTCGAGCTGGCGGCGCAGCGCGATGGCGATGGCGTGGCTCTCGCGCGTGCGTTTGTCTTTGCCGACCAGGACGATGTGCAGCTCACCCAGCTCGGGCGACTGGCGGGCGTAGTAATGGCGGACCAGACCGTTGAAATCAAAAGGGGCGGGTGTGCCGGCGTAAACCTGCATGGAGGTCACCTCGGGCATTTTTCCAGCGATTCTGGCTGCGGCGAAGAGGGTGCGCTCGGTATCCTCCAGCGTGGCGCCGGGGGGCAGGTTGAGCACCACGTCCAGCTCTGATTTATTGTCAAAAGGCAGGAGCTTGACCTTGACCAGCTCGAAATAGAACATCGAGCAGGCCAGGATGGTCGCGGCGCCGACGATGAGCAGAAACCGCAGGGCGCGCTTGCGGGTTTTGAGCAGCGGCGCGGCGATGCGCAGATAGAGGCTTGCCAGCCGTCCGCCGTGATGCGCGCCATGCCCGCCGGCCGCGGCCGCCCGTGGTTTGACGAATTTGAGCATCATCCAGGGCACCACGGTCATCGCGACGAAAAAGGAGAAGACCATGGCGGCCGAGGCGACCGCGGGGATCGGCGCCATGTAGGGGCCCATGAGGCCGCTGACGAAGAGCATCGGCAGCAGCGCCATGACGACGGTGAGGGTGGCGAAGATGGTCGGGTTGCCGACTTCGGCCACGGCCTCGATGGCGGCTTGCAGGCGTGTGCGGCTATCATGCATCTCCCAATGGCGGGTGATGTTCTCGATGACCACGATCGCATCGTCGACCAGGATGCCGATGGAGAAGATGAGCGCGAAGAGGCTGACGCGGTTGATGGTGTAGCCCATCATCTCGGCGGCGAAGATGGCGAGCAGGATGGTGGTGGGGATTACCACCGCGGTGACGGCAGCTTCGCGCCAGCCAAGGGTGAAGCCGATGAGCAGCACGATGGAGATGGTGGCAAGCGCTAGGTGGAAGAGCAGCTCATTGGATTTTTGCGTGGCGGTCTGGCCGTAATCGCGGGTGACCTGCACGTTGATGTCGCCGGGGATCAATTGGCCGCGCAGGGTTTTAACCTGCGCCAGCACGGCCCGCGCCACGGTGACGGCGTTGGCGCCGCTGACCTTGGCGATGGCCAGTGTTACGGCGGGAGATTGGGTCCAGCCGGTTTTGCCGCGGTTGAGCGCCCAGACCTGCTGCTCCAGCGGTTTGGGGCCGAACACGACTTTTGCCACGTCGCGGACATAGACGGGGCGGTTGTCGCGCGTGGTGACCAGCAGCAGGCCGATGTCCGGCACGCCGGAGAGTGTATGGCCGACATCCACGCCTTCCATTTTGCCGTTGTAGCGGATGGCGCCGGCGCTGAAGGTCTGGTTGGCTTCCTGCACGCGCGCCACGAGCTGTTGCAGGGTGACGCCGTAGAGCATCAGTTTTTCCGGGTCCGGCTCGATGCGGATTTGCTCCGGGTCCTCACCCGCGATGTAGGTAAGGCCGACGCTGGGGATTTTGATGAGCTCGCCCTGGAGTTTTTGCGCGAGCTGGGTCAGCCCGGCTTCATCCCAATGGTTGGCGGCATCTGGTTTGGGGGTGAGGGTGAGGGTGACGATGGCGACATCGTCAATCCCGCGGCCGACCACCAGGGGCTCGGGGATGCCGATGGGGATGCGGTCCAGATTGGCGCGGATTTTATCGTTGACGCGCAGCACCGCGTTGTCCTCGTTGGTGCCGACGACGAAACGGGCGGTGACGGTGACGTGGTTGTCGACGCTTGTGCTGTAGATATGCTCAACGCCGGGGATGGCGCGCAGGATGGTCTCCAGCGGTTTGGTGACAAGCTCCACGCCGTCGCCGGCCTTCAGGCCATTGGTGTTGACCACCACATCGACCATCGGGACGTGGATTTGCGGGTCTTCCTCGCGCGGGATGGTGATGAGCGCGATCATCCCGGCCATGAGGGCCGCGATGAGGAAGAGCGGTGAGAGGGGCGAGCGGATGAAGCGCTTGGTTAGCGCGCCGGAGAGGCCGAGCTTCATGGCGTGGCCGGGGCGGTGAGGACGTTGCCGGGCTGCAGGCCGGAGAGGATCTCGACACCATCAGGCATGGAGGGGGTTGGCTGCGGCGCGCCCCGCTGCACCGGCACCGCGATACTGTGGCCGTTCGGGGTTTTCAGCTCCACATAATCCAGCCCGAAGCGGGATTCGATGAAGGAGGCGGGGATGACCAGGCCGGGGCGCTGGCCGGCGGAGATCCAGACCTGGATGCGCTGGCCGACGAAATAATCGCCAAGGCCGGGGGCGGTGGCATCGGCCTCGACGTCGCCGTTCTGGATTTGCGGGTAGACCAGAGTGATTTTTCCGAATTCGGGAGTGTTGCCGGTGTCGCTGATGCGCACCAGATCGCCCACATGCATGATGCGGGAATGATATTCGGGGACTTCCAGGCGCAGGACGTAATCCTGTTCGGCGATGGTGGCGATGGTATCGCCGGTGACCACCACGCTGCCCTGGGTGACAGGCCGGTGCAGCACGCGGCCGGAGACCGGGGCCAGCACGGCGCCGTTGGCGATTTGCTCGGCCAGGGCGTTGCGCGCGGCGATCTGTGATTTCAGGCTGCTGGTGGCGACGTTCTGCGCGGTTTGCGCCTGGTCCAGCGTGGAGCGGGCGATGGCGCCGCTGCCGATGAGCCGCTGGGCGCGGGCGAGGTCTATGTTGGCTTGCGCCAGTTGCGCGCGCAGGCCGGTGATGCTGGCGTTAAGCGATTGCAATTGCTGCGCCATCGCGGAGTCGGCGACGGTGGCGATGGTCTGTCCGGCGGTGACGGCGTCACCATCGCGCACCGAGAGGGATACGATGGTGCCGGCGAGCCGGGTGCGGGCGGGGACCACATGTGCGCTCTCCACCGTGGCGAAGACTGCCTTCTGGTCGGTGATCAGCCCGGTGGCGACGGTGAAGGTCGCGCCAAGCGGGGCGGCGATGGCCGCAACGGGGCCCGCAGCGAAGCAGGCGGCGATGCAGGCGGACAAGGCCAGGGCTGAGAGGCGCATGCGGTGTTTCCTAGTTGGGAAAAATTAGAGGCTTCAGCATAGAGTTGAAGACTCTAATAGTTAGTTTTAGCAAGCCGTTTCAGGCGTTTAGCGTGGCGCTGCCGCGCCGGTCGAAGCGTGGATTGCGCTAAGCGCGGTCGACGGTTTTTCCCGAGGCGGGGTCTAGCGTGACGACGGGCAGGCCGGCCTGAACCCAGGCATTGAGGCCGCCGGCGAGATGTCCGGCGATTTCAACCCCCACCTTGCGGCAGAGATCGGCGGCGGCTTGCGAGCGGCGGCCGACGCCGCAGTGCAGGACGATGGGCCTGGCCGGGTCGTGCGGGAGGGCCTGCGGGTCAAAGCTCGACAGCGGAAAGAGCACTGAGCCATGGATGCGCGCGGTGGCGAATTCGCCCGGCTCGCGGACATCCACCAGTGTGATCGCGTGGCGGGCCAGGGCATCATGCAGTTCGGCCGGGGTGAAGTCGCGCAGGTCTGATTTCTTTTTGTTGAAAAACATGTGGTTAGCCTTTCAGTGGGAGCGTTGGGGTGGGAGTGGCGCAAAAGCCGCTGGTGGCTTGAGGGGTATCGTTACGCGGCGCGCAGTAAAGTTCAAACAATGTTTCCAGAATTTTTTTTGCGGGTGTGCTGGCGATGCCGTACCATATGGTTTGGCCGTCCCGCCGGGGTGCGACCAGGGCATCGCGGCGCAGCAGCGCCAGATGCTGGGAGACGGTGGAACTGCGAAGATCCAGGAAGGCAGCGAGATCGCCGACGGAACGTTCGCCTTCGAGCAACTGGCAAAGAATCATAAGCCGATGCGGATTTGCCAGCGACTTTAACATCTCACTAGCCTGTCCGGCGGCACTATGCATGAGGCTGGCGTCTATTTTCATAGTTGCGTATATACGAATAAGCGAATATATACGCAATGGAAAAAATAAACGGGGATCCAATCCATGGCTGAGATCGTAATTTTAGGCGCCGGATTAGGCGGGACTTTGATGGCGTATGAAATGTCGGATCAGCTGCGGCCCGATGACAGGATCACTGTGATCGGCAAGGGTTCAATTTATCAGTTCTATCCCTCTAACCCCTGGGTGGCCGTGGGTTGGCGCGAGAGCAAGGATATTGAGGTCGACCTGACGAAGGTGATGAAGAGGAAGAAAATACGATTTATCACCGAGGGGGCGGCGCGCGTCGTACCGGAGGAGAATCTGGTGAGGACGGCGAGCGGCGCGGCGATCAGTTATGATTACCTGATTATTGCCACCGGGCCGGAGCTGGCGTTTGACGAAATTCCGGGGCTTGGGCCGAAGGCGCATACGCAGTCGATCTGCGAGACTGGCCATGCCGAGCAGGCCTTCGCGGCGTTCGAGGAATTTTGCAAAAATCCCGGCCCGATTGTGATCGGCGCGGCGCAGGGGGTTTCCTGCTTTGGGCCGGCCTATGAATTTGCGTTTATTGTGGATACCGAGCTGCGCAAGCGCGGCATCCGCAACAAGGTGCCGATGACCTATATCACCCCTGAGCCGTATATCGGGCATCTGGGCCTGGATGGGGTGGGCGACACCAAGGGGATGATGGAAAGCGAGTTGCGCAACCGGCATATCAAATGGATTACCAATGCGCGGGTGAAGGAGATTAACGCCGGGCAGATGGTGGTGGAGGAACTGGCCGAGGATGCCAGCCTGAAGACCACGCATACGCTGGATTTTGGCTACAGCATGTTGATGCCGCCGTTCCGCGGTGTGCCGGCGGTGTTTGGCGTGGCCGGGCTGACCAATCCGCGCGGGTTTATTCTGGCCGATGCGTATCAGCGCAATCCCACCTACCGGAATGTGTTCTCCATCGGCGTGTGCGTGGCGATTCCGCCGATTGGTAAAACCCCGGTGCCGCTCGGCGTGCCGAAAACCGGGTTCATGATTGAGTCTATGGTCACCTCGACGGCGCATAACATCGGTGCGCTGCTGCGCGGCGGGGATGCCACTATCAAGCCGTCGTGGAACGCGATCTGCCTGGCGGATTTCGGCGACGGGGGCGTTGCTTTTGTGGCGCAGCCGCAGTTGCCGCCGCGCAACGCCAATTGGTCAGGCAGGGGGAAATGGGTGCATTTGGCGAAGGTGGGGTTCGAGCGGTATTTTCTGCGCAAGATACGCATCGGCAAGAGCGAACCGTTTTATGAACGTTATCTGATGAAGAAGATGAATATTCATAAGCTTGAGAATAAATCACGCTAGTGGGACACGTCATTGAAAATGCCGTGTCCCACTAGCGTCATATTTAGCGCGCGCCGCCTATCAACCCGCGCGCAGTACCCTGCGTCATGAATGACGCAGGGTACTAGGAAGTTTTTTGAAAAGGAGAGGTCTATGACGATCACTCTGGTTTGCCCGGCCTGCGGCGTGGTGAACCGCCTGCCGGTGGAGAAGCTGGCGGCGGCGCCGCGGTGCGGCGGGTGCCACAAGCCATTGTTTGACGGGCATCCGGCGAATGTGGATGAGGCCGGGCTGGCACGCCATTTGAAGAACGACGGCGTGCCGGTGCTGATAGACATATGGGCGCCGTGGTGCGGGCCTTGCCGCTCCATGGCGCCGCATTACGAACAGGCGGCGGCGCAGCTGGAGCCGCGGATGCGGCTGTTGAAACTGAATGGCGACGATGCGCCGGGAACCATGACCCGCTACGGAGTGCGGGCGATTCCGGCCCTGCTGCTGTTTAAGGACGGCGTGCTGGTGAAACAGAACGCCGGGGCGATGACGGCTGAACAGATCGTGCGCTGGGCACGCCAGGCCGTTGCATAACTGAAAAGGAAAACCCGATGACAATTGATAAGGCTGTATTCTCCTTCGCCGGCGCCATGGTGCTGCTAAGCTTGGCGCTGACACTCTGGGTGAGCCAGTGGTTTCTGCTGTTCACTGCCTTTGTTGGGCTGAACCTGTTGCAGACAGGATTCACCGGGGTTTGCCCGGCGGCGTTCGTGTTCAAGAAGCTTGGTTTGCCGGTTGGTTGCGCGTTCAAATAAGGGAGGCCCGCATGATTGAGGACTGGAAAGAGCTGATCGCCAATATGGATGTTGGCGTGAAAAACCTGCGCCAGGGCGCGCCGGATATTATGAAGAGCTTTGCCGAAATGGCCAGGGCCGCGCAGGGAGGCAGCGCGCTGGACAGCAAGACGAAGGAGTTGATCGCGCTGGCGATTGGCGTGGCGACACGTTGCGCGCCCTGCATCGCCTACCATGCGCAAGGCGCCGTGAAGTGCGGCGCCACCCGCGAGGAGGTGGCCGAGACGATGGGCATGGCGATTTATATGGGGGCGGGGCCATCGGTGATGTATGCCGCGCAGGCGCTGGAGGCGTTCGACCAGCTTGCAGGCAGGTAAGGCGGTTTTTGAGTTTTGCGGCTGCTGATGCGGCGGTTCAGTGTTGGATGTTGGCCAGGCTGGCGCGGCTGAGCCTTGCGGCGCAGGCCCGCAGCTTTGCCAGATAGGTTGCGTCGTCGTGCTTTTTTTGTCTGGCGTGCGTGAAGGTCAGGGAGATTGCCGCGGAGACGGATTGATCGCCGGTCAAGAGTGGCACGGCGAGGCAGTAGAGATCTTCGGCAATTTCGCCGTCGTCGCGGGCGAATTGCTCCGCCTTCACGGTTTTAAGGGTTTCACGCAGCTGCCGCGGGTCGGTGATTGTTCGTGAAGTGAGCGCGACGAACGGGCCGCCTGCGAGATAGCGCGCGCGCTCGGCCTCGGGCAGCCAGGCCAGCAGCACCTTGCCGATGCCCGAGCAATAGGCTTCGAGCTGGGTATTCTCGACGCTGATGGATAATGCGGCGGGAACGCTAGGGGCGCTCTCCTTTACGAGATATGTCACCATATCGTTCTCCATCACGCCCAGATGCGCTGTGGCCCCGCAGGTGCTGGCAAGCTGGCGCAGCGCCGGGCGGCAGAGCCGGGCCAGCTGCCCGGCGGGGGTGATGCCGTGCAGAGCCTCGGCCAGCGGCAGGCCGATATCGTAGCGGCGGTGTTCGAGCCTGGTGATCATCCCTGTGCCTTCCAGGGTGTTGATCAGCCGGTACAATGTGGAGCGGGGCAGCGCCAAGCCCGCGGCCAGCTCCTTAAGGGGGGTTTGTCCCCGGTCGCGCGCGATGAGGTTGAACAGGGCCAGACCTTTTTCAAGCGATGCGTTGCCGGAGGGAGGCGGTTTAGGGGTGTGTTCCATAGTCCCATTATATGGGACTAATTTGGCCGCGTAAATTGCCGCCGGGCCTTGTTTTCCCTAACCTCAGTGGACGGAACAAGGAAAAGTCTCAGGTGAAACCAATGCATACCTATGAGGGTGATTGCTAATGTCTGGAAAAGTGAAATGCGCGATCATCGGTTCGGGCAATATCGGCACCGATCTGATGATCAAGATTATGCGGACCTCGAAAAATCTTGAAATGGGCGCGATGGTTGGCATCGACCCGAACTCGGACGGCCTCGCCCGCGCCGCGCGCCTTGGCGTGCCGGTGACGCACGAGGGCATCGAAGGTTTGTTGAAAATGGCAAACTACAAGGATATCCGGGTGGTTTTTGATGCCACCTCGGCGGGTGCGCATGTGCGCAACAACGCGCTGCTGCAACGCGACGGCAAGAAGGTCATCGATCTGACCCCCGCTGCGATCGGCCCATTCACCATCCCGGTGATCAACGGCGATGCCAATATCAATGAGCCGAATGTCAACATGGTCACCTGCGGCGGGCAGGCGACGATTCCGATGGTGTATGCGGTGAGGCGCGCGGTTGAACGGGTGGTGTATGGCGAGATCGTCGCCTCCATCTCCTCCAAATCCGCGGGCCCCGGCACGCGCGCGAATATTGACGAGTTCACCGAGACCACTTCCAAGGCGATTGAAGTGCTGGGCGGCGCTGAGCGCGGCAAGGCGATCATCGTCCTCAATCCGGCCGAGCCGCCTTTGATCATGCGTGATACCGTCTTCACACTTTCCCAGGGCGGCGGCCGGGATGCAATCGAGGCGTCCATTCTGGAAATGGAACAAGCGGTGCGCAAATACGTCCCCGGCTACCGGCTGAAGCAGAAGGTGCAGTTCGAGGTGATTGGCGACAATGCGCCGGTGCGTATCCCCGGCATCGGCTATGCCACCGGGCTGAAGACCACCATCCTGCTCGAAGTGGAAGGTGCGGCGCATTATCTGCCGGCCTACGCCGGCAATCTTGATATCATGACCTCTGCCGCCCTGGTCACCGCCGACCATTGGGCCGCGCAATATCTCGCCAAGGAGGCTGCATAAATGGCTCGCCCGAACCCGAATAAGCTTTATGTCCAGGATGTCACCCTGCGCGATGGCATGCACTCCATCCGCCACCAGTACACGCTGGAGACGGTGACCGCGGTTGCGCGCGCGCTCGATGAAGCCAAGGTTGACGCTATCGAGATTTCGCATGGCGACGGCATCACCGGTTCCACTTTCAACTACGGCTTTGGCGCGCATGACGACGCGGAGTGGATCGCCGCGGTGGCGGGTGTGTGCACGCATGCGCGTGTTACCATTTTGCTGCTGCCGGGCATCGGCACGGTGCATGACCTGAAGGCCGCCTATGATGCCGGGGCGCGCTCGGTGCGTATCGCCACGCATTGCACCGAGGCGGATGTTTCGCGCCAGCATATTGAAGCGGCGCGCAAACTCGGCATGGATACCATCGGGTTTTTGATGATGTCGCACATGGCGCCGGTGGAGAAACTGGTGGAGCAGGGCCGGTTGATGGAGTCCTACGGCGCGGAATGCGTCTATGTGACCGATTCCGCGGGCGCGATGCTGCCGGAGCAATATGGCGAGAAAGTGCGGGCGATGCGCGTGGCGCTGAAGCCGGAAACCGAGATCGGTGTGCATACGCATCATAACCTTACGCTGGGTGTTGCTAACGCGGTTGCGGGCATAAAGGCCGGTGCGGTGCGCGTGGATGCGAGCCTCGCCGGCATGGGTGCCGGTGCGGGCAACGCGCCACTGGAGGCGCTGATTGCTGTGCTTGACCGCGAAGGCATCAATTCCGGCTGCGATTTGTTCAAGCTGATGGACGCCGCTGATGATCTGGTGCGCCCGCTGCAGGACCGCCCGGTGCGCGTGGACCGGGAATCCCTGAGCTTGGGCTATGCGGGCGTGTATTCATCGTTCCTGCGCCATGCGGAAAACGCATCGAAAACCTACGGCGTGGACACCCGTGAAATCCTGGCCGAGCTGGGCCGGAGAAAAATGGTCGGCGGGCAGGAGGACATGATCATCGATGTCGCGCTTGATATTCTCAAGCAACGCACGGCCGTGTGATTCATCTGGGTTCCACGGATAAAACGATTTGCGCGTGCATTGTCTCATTGGGGGCCAGCACGCGCATCTCCGCCGGGGCGCGGTTGATGGCGCCGGTGCTGTGGGAGACAGGCTCGAAGGCGAAATAATCGCGCCCCTCGGGCACGAAGAGAACGGCGTGGCGCAGCGGCGGCGTCGCGGTGAGCCGCAGGGTGAGGCGCTCGGCCGGGTAGGTGATTTCGGCCGCGCCGTCCCAGCCGGAAAAGCTGTTGTCCACGGCCTGCGCGCCGATGCGCGCGCCGCGTGCGTAGGCATCGCACAGGTCTGTCGCGATGGTGGCGGGTAAGCCGTCCGGCCCGTTTTGCCAGTACCGGAGGGCGTTGAAGCGCAGCACCGCCCCGCTGTGGCGCGGGAAATAGAGGTGGTGGCCAAATCCCGCGGGGAAGGGGCGTGTATCGGCGTTGCGCAGGGCCAGGGCGATGTGCAGCGCGGTGGCGGTTAAGCAATAGGTTTGCGCGGCCTCGTAGGCGAAGGGAAAATACGGGATGCCAGGCGCGCCGGGCTGGTAGCGCAGCGCAAGGCGGGCGGTATCATGCGTGGCCTCGGCCACCTGCCAGGCAGCGTAGAGCGCGTTGCCGTGCATGGCGTGGCGCGGATCTCGCGGATCACGCGGGAGAATATAGGTTTCCCCGGCGAAGCTGAAGCGCCCTTGCGCGATGCGGTTGGAGAAGGGGATCAGCGGAAAGGAGGCGAGATCGCGCACCGAGGCCGCGTCCGGCGCGGGGGGGCGCAGCAGCGCCAAGCCGCCTTGCCACCAGCCGGCGATGGCGCCGCCCAGAGCGGGGGCCAGATGCAGGCGCATCGCCCCGGCGGCGAGGTGCAGTTCAGGCACCGGCCAGGATGCGGTTGCGGGCATTGTCGATATGGCGGCGCATTGCCGCGCGGGCGGCTTCGGGTTCGTGCGCGCGGATGGCGGCAACGATGGCCCGGTGCTCCCCCTGAACAATGCGCAGGCGATCCGGGCTGCTCAGAGAAAGGCTGCGCGCCACATGCATGCCGGCGAAGATATGCGCGGAGAGGGCGTCAAGGCTCTGGATGAAGAGGGCGTTCTGTGTCGCGCGGGCAATGGCGGCATGAAAATGCTGGTCCGCGTCCACGCCGACCTGTTGCGTGGCCAAGACATTATCAAGAGCGGTGAGGGCGGCTTCGATCTCGGCCATGGTCTCCGGTGTTTGCCGTTGCGCGGCCAGGGCTGCGGCCTCGCCTTCCAGCGCGATACGCAACTCGTAGCAGCGCATCAGATCCGCCATCGCGCCGATCGGCGCCAGGCGCAAAAATTCATCGCGCGGGCGTTTGACGACATAGGTTCCGGCGCCGTGGCGGGTCATCACCAGCCCGTCGGCCTGCAGGCGGAAAATCGCCTCGCGCACCACCGGGCGGGAGACGCCCAACATCTCGCACAGCCGGGCCTCGGCGGGCAGGCGCTCCCCCTCGGGCAGCACGCCGTCGACGATCTGCCCGACGATCTGCTCATAGAGCTGGTCCGTCAGACGCGCGGAACGGCGCAGCGGGCCGAAACCGGGGGGGTCTGGCGGGGGGAGCGGG
>NZ_JABEVC010000004.1 GCF_013044125.1 Acidocella sp.
CATGCAGGGAACGGGGTTGCCAAACGGCCCGCGCTGCCGCAAAAGCCGGGCAGCGCGCGCTGCTCGATGAGTGGCGCCGTACCCTTTTGTTTTTTCCTCGCCCGTGGAGGCTTTGATGGCTGATTTCGACCTTGGCAAGATCCGCAATATCGGGATCACCGCGCATATTGATGCCGGCAAAACCACCACAACCGAGCGGATTTTGTATTACACCGGCGTGTCGCACAAAATCGGCGAGGTGCATGACGGCAATACCACGACCGATTACATGGACCAGGAGCGTGAGCGAGGCATCACCATCACCTCCGCGGCTGTGACCTGCGAGTGGAAAGACCACCGCATCAACATCATCGACACCCCCGGCCATATTGACTTCAACATTGAAGTTAACCGCAGCTTGCGCGTGCTCGACGGCGCCATCTTCATCATCGAGGGCGTGGCCGGCGTGCAGCCGCAGTCCGAGACCAATTGGCGCCTGGCCGACCGTTACAACGTGCCGCGCATCATCTTCATCAACAAGCTGGACCGTACCGGCGCGGATTTTTTCCGCGCTTTCGCCACGCTGAAGGAGAAGCTGGACATCATCGCGCTGCCCCTGCAGCTCCCCATCGGCATTGAGGATGGTTTCCTCGGTGTGGTCGACCTGATCGAGATGAAGGCGATCATCTGGGAAGGCGGCGAGCTGGGCGCGAAGTTCCATGACGAGGAAATCCCCGAGAACCTCAAGGCCCAGGCCGAGGAATACCGCCAGCTCCTGCTGGACACCGCGCTCTCGGTCGATACCGCGGCGATGGAAGAGTATTTCGACAAGGGCGATGTCTCCATCGAGACCCTGAAGCGCTGCATCAAGGCCGGCACCATCACCGGGGCCTTCCGCCCCGTGCTGTGCGGCACCGCCTTCAAGAACAAGGGCGTGCAGCCGCTGCTGGATGCCGTGCTCGATTATCTGCCGAGCCCGGTGGACGTTCCCGGCATCCGCGTTGCCCCGGAAGAAGGCCAGGAGGACGACCCGAACGCGCGCCGCATCAAGGCTGACCCGAACGCCCCGTTCTCCGGTCTCGCGTTCAAGATCATTAACGACAAATACGGCACGTTGACCTTCGTGCGCGTATATTCCGGCACGTTGAAGTCTTCGGACACGGTGATGAACACCACCAAGGGCCACCGCGAGCGCATTGGCCGCATGTTCCAGATGCACGCTGACAAGCGCGCGGAAATCAAGGAAGTGCACGCGGGCGACATCGCGGCTTTCGTCGGGCTGAAGGACACCGGCACCGGTGACACCCTGGCCGCCGCCGAGGACCCGGTGGTGCTGGAGCGCATGGCGTTCCCGGTTCCGGTGATCGACATTTCCGTCGAGCCGAAGACCAAGGAAGGCATCGAGAAGATGACCCTCGGCCTGCAGAAGCTGGCGGGTGAAGACCCGAGCCTGCGCCTGAAGACCGACCAGGAAACCGGCCAGACCATTCTCTCCGGGATGGGCGAGCTGCATCTGGAAATCATCATTGACCGTCTGCGCCGCGAATACGGCGTGGATGCCAACATCGGCGCGCCCCAGGTGGCGTATCGCGAGACGATTTCCAAGGCGCATACCGAGACCTACACCCACAAGAAGCAGTCCGGCGGGTCGGGCCAGTACGCTGAAGTCAAGATCGTGTTCGAGCCGCAGGAGCGCAACGAGGGCGTCCTGTTCGAGAACAAGGTTGTCGGCGGCACGGTGCCGAAGGAATACATCCCGGCGGTGGAAAAAGGCATCCGCAACCAGGCTGAAACCGGTGTGCTCGCGGGCTTCCCCACTGTGGACTTCAAGTACACCCTGGTTGACGGCAAGTACCATGACGTTGACTCCAGCGCCCTGGCGTTCGAAATCGCCGCCAAGGCCTGCTTCCGCGAAGGCATGAAGAAAGCCAGCCCGATCATCCTCGAGCCGATCATGGATGTCGAAATCACCACCCCGCAGGACCATGTGGGCGACGTGGTGGGCGACTTGAACCGCCGCCGCGGCATGATCCAGAACCAGGAGTCCTCGGGCTCCACCATCATCGTGCGCGCGCATGTGCCGCTGAAGGAAATGTTCGGCTACATCTCGCACCTGCGCTCCATGACCAAGGGCCGCGCGTCCTTCACCATGCAGTTCCATCACTACGACCCCGTGCCGCGCAACATCGCGGACGAGATCATGGCGAAGAGCGCTTGATTTTACAGCACTGACACTGAAAACGGCGCCTTTGGGCGCCGTTTTTATTTGGTTTTTATTTGGCGGTCAGCTTGGCCAGATCCGCCGCCCGCCACAGATACAACGCTGCCGTTGAGCGGTAAGGCGCCCAAACCTGCCCGATCCGCGCCAGCTCCTTTGGCTTGGGTTGCGCCGCCAGCCCATGCAGCAATCGGTAACCCTCGCGCACGCCGAAATCATCTACTGGCAGCACATCCGGCCTGCGCAGTGTGAAGATCAACAGCATTTCCACGGTCCACTGCCCGACGCCGCGAATCCTGGTCAGCCGCCCGATCAGCTCGGAATCGGTCAGGCGGAGCGCGCGGGCGCGCGAGGGGATGGTGCCATCGGCCGCCTTGGCGGCAATGTCGCGCAGTGCCGCCATCTTGCTCGCGGAAAAGCCGCAGCCGCGCAGGGCTTCCTCGGGCAGGGCCAGCATGGCCGCAGGGGATGGCAGGGCGCCGCCGTTAAGCGTTTTCAGCCTGCCCAGAATGGCCTCAGCGGCGCGGGCGTGCAACTGCTGGTGCGCGACGGCGGAGAGCAGGGCAGGGTAGGGCTCGGAAAATTGGGGCGGATCGCGTTTGATCCGCCCGATACGCACGATATGCGCGCCTAAAAGGGGGTCGGCGGTGCTCAGATGGGCGATGGCCTTGCTCATCGCCGCCGGGCTTTATTCCGCCGCGACCCGCGCAGCCTTTTTCGCGTCGATTTCGGCCATTTTCGTCTCCACATGCTTGGAGAACACGAACTCGGCCTTGCGCGCCTTGTCCAGAGGAATGTCCTGCGCCATCGCGCCGTCCAGTTTCATGCCCTTGATCGCCAGGGCCGCCAGTTTCCATGGCCTTTTCACCGAATCCATTACCGCGGTGGCCTCAAAACCGGAATGCACCATGCAATCGGAACATTTCTCGTAATTGCCGACGCCGTATTTGTCCCAGTCGGTGCTCTCCATCAGCTCCTTGTAGGTTTTGGCATAGCCCTCGCCCAGCAGGTAGCAGGGGCGCTGCCAGCCGAACACATTGCGCGTCGGGTTGCCCCAGGGGGTGCAGGCATAGCTCTGGTTGCCGGCCAAAAAGTCCAAAAACAGCGGGCTTTGGGTAAATTTCCACTTCTTGCCGCGCTTCTTGCTCTCGACGCCGCGTTTGAAGATGGCCCGGAACAGTTCCTTGGTGCGGGTGCGGTTGAGGAAGTGTTCCTGGTCCGGCGCGCGCTCATAGGCGTAACCAGGCGAGGTCATCACGCCCTCAATGTCCATGTCCGCGACGGTGTCGAGGAATGCCGCCACCCGGTCCGGGTCCGCGCCCTCGAACAGCGTGCAGTTAATGCTGGTGCGGAAGCCCTTGGCCTTGGAGAGCTGGATCGCCTCGACAGCGCGCTCATAAACCCCGTCCTGGTCGACGGATTTATCATGCATCTGCTTGTCGCCATCCAGGTGAATGTCCCAGCAGAAATTCTTGTGCGGCTTGTACTGGTCGATCTTCTTCTCCAGCAGCAGCGCGTTGGTGCAGAGAATCACGTATTTACCCATTTTCAGATAGGCATCCACGATCTGCGGCATCTCCCTGTGCAGCAGCGGTTCGCCACCGGCGATGGCGATGATCGGCGCCGGGCATTCGCGCGCGGCCTCGATGGCATCAGCCACTGAAATCCGCTGGTTGAGAATATCCGAGGGGTAATCGATCTTGCCGCAGCCCGCGCACGCCAGGTTGCAGCGGAACAGCGGTTCCAGCATCAACACCATCGGGTAGCGCTTCACGCCGGTGATGTGCTGCTTCACCACATAGGCGCCAACTTTAAGGGCCTGACTTAACGGAACCATGTTTGCTGTCCTTAGACTTCGGCCACTTCGGCCGGTAATTTGAATTTCACGTCTTCCGGCGTGCCGGCCAGCAGTTCGATCTCCACCTGGCCGAACCGCCGCAGGCCCTCGATCACGCCTTGCACCAGCACTTCCGGCGCGGAGGCGCCCGCGGTGAGACCGACGGTGCGAATTCCCTCGAACCACGCCGCCTGCAGATGCGCCGCATCGTCAATCAGGTAGCTCGGCCGGCCAAGCTCGGCGCCGATCTCCTGCAGGCGTTTGGAGTTGGAGGAATTCTTGCTGCCCACCACCAAAATCAGGTCCACCAACTCGGCCAGGTGATGCACCGCCTCCTGGCGGTTCTGGGTGGCGTAGCAGATATCGCGCACATCCGGCCCCACGATGGCGGGGAAACGCGCTTTCAGCGCCGCGATGATCCCGCGCGTATCATCCACCGAGAGCGTGGTCTGGGTGATGTAGGAGAGTTTTTCAGGGGTTTTTACCTGGAGCGCCGTGGCGTCCTCAACCGTCTGCACCAGGTAGACTGTGCCGTCGATCTGGCCGATCGTGCCTTCAACCTCGGCGTGTCCGGCGTGGCCGATCAGCACGATCTCGCGGCCCTGCCCGGCGTAGCGGCGGCCTTCGGCGTGCACCTTGGCGACCAGCGGGCAGGTGGCGTCAATCACCGGAAGTTCGCGGGTTTTGGCGGCATTTTCCACCTTCCGGGCCACGCCGTGGGCGGAAAACACGGTCATCGCGCCATCGGGTACCTCGTCGAGCTCGTCCACGAACACGGCGCCGCGCGCCCGCAGGTCCTCCACCACATGGCGGTTATGCACAATTTCATGGCGCACATAAATTGGCGGGCCGAATTTCACCAGCGCGCGTTCCACGATGTCGATCGCGCGCTCCACCCCGGCGCAAAAGCCGCGGGGCTGCGCCAGTATCACACGCATCGTTTTGGGAGAGTTTGAGCCGTCCATCTTAAGAATCCTGTTGCCGGTCTGTCACGCTGTTCATCTTTCTGATAGGTGCATTAGGTCATTGCCTGCCAATTCCGCAAGCAGCAGTGTAAGGAGAACCTTCATACCTGCTCTTCCGCGGCTGAACAAATCGGGCTGGCGGCAGGTTAAGGGGCGCTGGCAATTCGGTTGCGCGTCGCTTATGTGGCAGTAAATGAACGGTGAACCGGATGCTGTGCCTCTGCTGACACAGGTTTTGGTTATTTGGTTTGAGTGAAGGATAAAGAGGATAATGCGGATGACACTGGCGCGGCGTACCGGAGGATTGATCTGATGCCGCCGCGCACACCGCTTCTGGACCGGGTGAAATTCCCCTCCGACATGCGTAACCTTTCCGCCGAACAGCTCAAGCAGCTGGCTGATGAGTTGCGCGCCGAGACCATCGACACCGTTTCCGTTACCGGCGGGCATTTGGGCTCCTCACTTGGCGTGGTGGAACTCACCGTCGCCATCCACGCGGTGTTCGAGACCCCGCGGGACCGCCTGATCTGGGATGTCGGCCACCAGACCTACCCGCATAAAATCCTCACCGGCCGGCGCGATCGTATCCGCACCCTGCGCCAGCCCGGCGGGCTCTCGGGCTTCACCCGCCGCTCGGAGAGCGAGTACGACCCCTTCGGCGCCGCCCATTCCTCCACCTCCATCTCCGCCGGGCTGGGCATGGCCGTGGCGCGCGACCTGAAGCATGAAGCCGACCCGCGCAACGTCATTGCCGTCATCGGCGACGGCTCGATGAGCGCCGGCATGGCCTATGAGGCGATGAACAACGCCGGAGCCATGAAGTCCCGCCTCATCGTCATCCTCAACGATAACGACATGTCGATCGCTCCGCCGGTCGGCGCCATGAGTGCGTATCTCTCCAAGCTGATTTCCTCGCGCAGCTTCATGTCCCTGCGCGACTTCGCGGCCAAAATGGCGAAGCGCTTCCCCCGCACGCTGGAGCGCACCGCGCGCCGCGCCGAGGAATACGCCCGCGGCATCCTCACCGGCGGTACCTTGTTCGAGGAGCTGGGCTTCTATTATGTCGGCCCGGTGGACGGCCATAACCTTGAGCATCTGCTCCCCGTGCTGCGCAACATCCGCGATTCCGACAGCCACGAGCCGGTTTTGCTGCATGTCGTCACACAAAAGGGCAAGGGCTATGCCCCGGCCGAGGCGGCGGCGGACAAGTACCACGGCGTTTCCAAGTTCAACGTCGTCACCGGTGAGCAGAACAAGGCCCCGCCCGGCCCGCCGAGCTACACCAACGTGTTCGCCAAGGCGCTGATCGCCGAGGCAGACGCCAACCCCAACATCGTCGCCATCACGGCCGCCATGCCGCCGGGCACCGGGCTGGACAAGTTCGAGGCCAAATTCCCCGGCCGCATGTTCGATGTCGGCATTGCCGAGCAGCACGCGGTCACCTTCGCGGCCGGCATGGCGACCGAGGGCATGGCACCCTTCTGCGCGATCTATTCCACCTTCCTGCAGCGCGGTTATGACCAGCTGGTGCATGATGTGGTGCTGCAATCTCTCCCGGTGCGCTTCGCGATGGACCGCGCCGGCATGGTCGGGGCCGATGGCGCGACCCATGCGGGGGTTTATGATCTCTGCTTCCTCGGGCCGATGCCGCGCATGATCATCATGGCCCCTTCCGATGAGGCCGAGCTGATGCACGCCGTCGCCACCGCCGCCGCGATTGACGATCGTCCCTCCGCCTTCCGCTACCCGCGCGGCGAGGGGCTGGGCGTCGCTCTGCCCGCGCGCGGCACGCCGTGGGAAATCGGCAAGGGCCGCGTTGTGCGCGAGGGCGGCAAGGTCGCCATCCTCGCCCTTGGCCCGCGCCTGGCCGACGCTCTGCGCGCCGCCGACGAGCTGACCGCCCGCGGTTTCCCCACCACAGTCGCTGACGCCCGCTTCATGAAGCCGCTGGATACCGATCTGGTGAACCAGCTTGCCCGCCACCATGAGGTGCTCATCACCATCGAGGACGGCGTCGCCGGCGGCTTCAGCGCCGCTGTCGGGCATTACCTCGCCTGGAGCGGCGTGTTCGACTCAGGGCTGAAATTCCGGCCGATGACGTTGCCTGACAGGTTGATCGACCACAACGCCCCGGCGGCGCAGCTGATCGATGCGGGGCTGACCACGGCTGACATCGTGGCGCATGCGATTGCGGCGCTGGGGGCGGAGACGCACCACGATCTGGTCGCAATTCCGGCACAGTGAGCAGCGATTATCACGCCATGAAAAACCTATTTCGCAGCGCCGGACTGGTTCTGGCGCTTGCTTTCCCTCTGGCCGCCACGGCCGCCCCTCCGGAGGCGGCGCCGGTGAGCGCGCTGGACGCCGCGCTGCTGGCCACCATGAAGGCAGGCAGCGCCGGGCAGAGTTTCGCCGCGCGCTATGCGGCGCTGGACCCGGTGGTGAAGCAGACCTACAATCTGCCCCTGGTCACGCAAAATTCCGTCGGCTTCTCCTGGGCCACCCTGCCGGCCGCGCAGCA
>NZ_JABEVC010000036.1 GCF_013044125.1 Acidocella sp.
CAACGCTCCAGCATGGCGAGGCCGAACATCACCCCGGCATAGCCCAGCGATAACACCGCGAGATTAACCGGCCCCGGATACACATACCCCCATTGCGTGACCCGGAGCTTCATGAACATCAGCGCGCCGCCGGTGAGCAGCCCGGCCAGCGCCAACACGATGCTGGGGCGCGATTTTATCAGCAGCCAGCCGCCAAGCAGCCCGGCGAAGAAATAGAGTTCAAAAAACGATATAAAGTGATTGTTGAGCCCGACCGCGCGCAGGAACATGATGTTGTAGCGGTGGATGTCGAAAAACCGGAACACAGGGATCGGCACCAGCAGCCACAGCACGCTGAGCACCCATCCGGCGAGGATAACCCGGCCCACATGGGGGATCAGGCACAGGCCGAACATGATATAGAACGCGACCTCGAAACGCAGCGTCCACGCCGGGGGGATCAGGTCGTTCACCACCCGCGGCGCCAGCGAGAACAGCGCCCAGTTGGTGCCAGCCGGGGCCAGGCCATGGTAATAGTAGAACATCACCGGCAGCAGCATCAGCCAGTACAGCGGGTAGATCCGGCAGATCCGCCGCCACCAGAATTTGAGCGGCCCGCGCCAGCGGCCGAAATCGCCATGATGGGCGGTGATCATCACGAAGCCGCTGAGCACGAAGAAATATTGCACGCCGAGCGGGCCGGGGGCGGCATCCAGGCTGACCAGATGCGAGACCATGACCAGGCTGGCGGCAATCAACCGGCCAAGCTCCAGCGAGCCCAGCCGGTGCGCCGGCGTGCTCGATACGGATTTTTTCAAGTCCCGAGCAGGCCTTCCGCGCAGGCGTCCAGAATCGCCGCCGCGTCGATCTCGTATTCGCGGTAAAGGTCGGTGATATCGCCCGACTGGCCGAAGCGGTCCGGTCCCAGCGCCATGATCCGGTTGCCGCGCACGCCGCCAAGCCAGGCATGGGCCGCCGGGTGGCCGTCCAGCACGCTCACCAGCGCGGCGCCGGGCGCCAGCGGGGCCAGCAGGTCTTCGATGTGCGAACTGGCATGAACTCCCTGGCGGCGCTGGCGCTGGGCCGCACGCCATCCGGCATACAGCCGGTCAGGGCTGGTGATGGCGAGCAGCCCGGCTTCAGGCACATCCTCGCGCAACATGGCGAAGGCTTTTTCCGCCTCGCCCGCTACCGCGCCCTGGGTGGCGATGGCGATGCCGGCGCCGGGTGCGGGCGGCACCACCCAATGTCCGCCTGCGATAACATGCGCGGCGTTGAGCTTGCGCTCGGGCTGCGTGAGCACCTGGGTGGAGAGTCGCAGCCACACGGCCGAGCCCTCGGGCTTTTGCATATGCGCGAAGGCATGGCGCAGCAAAATCGCCAGCTCGTCGCAATAGGCAGGCTCGAAGCTCGCCAGCCGGTCCTGCACGATCGCCAGCAGCGGCGTGTTGGTGGCCTGGTGCTGCCCGCCCTCGGGCGCCAGGGTTATGCCGCTGGGGGTGGAGATGAGCAGAAACCGCGCATCCTGGTAGCAGGCATAGAACAGCGCATCATGGCCGCGGTTCACGAACGGGTCATACACCGTGCCGACGGGGAGCAGCCGCGCGCCGTTGAGATCGTGCGATAACCCGGCCGCGCCGAGCAGCAGGAAGAGGTTCTGCTCGGCGATGCCAAGCTCGATATGCTGCCCCTGCGGATTGGTGCCCCAGCGTTGTGCGCTGGCCAGCTTGCCGTCGCGGAACACATCCTCGCGGGTGTGCCGGTCGAACACGCCGCGCCGGTTGATCCAGGGGCCGAGGTTTGTGGAAACCGCGACATCCGGACTCATGGTGACGATGCGGCGCGACATCTCGGCCGATTCGCCCTGCGCGCGGCCGATCTCGGAGAGGATTTCGCCAAATCCGGCCTGCGTGCTCATGCGCCGGCCGGTAATGCGCGGCTGCGGCAGCACGGCGGGAACCGGCACGGTGGCGGCGGGCAGGCGCCGGCCGTTTGAGGTCAGCGGCGTGGCATAGGGCGCGCTGTTGATGAAATTCTCCACCGCCCGCGGCTCGGCCAGCCCTTCAAACCTGTCCCATTCATGCCCGGGGCGGATGTGCATGGCGGCGCGGAAGGAGTCCATCTGCTCCACCGTCATCATGCCGGCGTGGTTGTCCTTATGTCCGGCAAAGGGCAGGCCCATGCCCTTGATGGTATAGGCGAGGAACACCGTCGGCTGGCTGGACTGGGCAGCGGCGCGGAACGCCTGGGTCAGGCTGCCTAGGTCGTGCCCGGCGAGGTTGGTCATCAGCGCGCCGAGTTCGGCGTCGCTCAACGGGTCGATAATGCCGCGCACGCCGCGGTTTTTAGCCAGATCCGCGAGGATCGCCTGCCGCCAGGCCGCGCCGCCCTGGAAGGTGAGCGCCGAATAGGTTGAGTTTGGGCAGGCATCCACCCAGTTGCGCAGCGCGCCCCCGCCCGGCCGCGCGAACGCCGCCTCTAGCCGCTTGCCATATTTCAGCATCACCACGCGCCAGCCCATGTCGCGGAACAACCCCTCGAACCGGCCGAACAGCCGGTCGGGCATCACCGAGTCGAGGCTCTGGCGGTTGTAGTCCACCACCCACCACACATCGCGGACATCGTGTTTCCAGCCTTCCAACAGGGCCTCGTAGATATTGCCCTCGTCCAGCTCCGCATCGCCCGCGATGGCGATTTGCCGCCCGCGCGGGGTGGCGGGGTCCACCATGGCATGCGCGCGCACATAATCCTGCATCAGCGAGGTGAAGCTGGTCATCGCCACGCCAAGGCCGACCGAGCCGGTGGAAAAATCGATCTCCGGGCCGTCCTTGGTGCGCGATGGATACGCCTGTGCGCCGCCAAACTGGCGCAGCCCCGCCATCTGTTCCACGCTCTGGCGGCCAAAAAGGTAGTTGATGGCATGCAGCACCGGCCCGGCATGCGGCTTCACGGCCACGCGGTCCTGCGGGCGCAGGCTATCAAAATACAGCGCCGCCATAATGGAGGTGACGGAGGCGCAGGATGCCTGATGCCCGCCGACCTTCAGGCCGTCGCGATTCGGCCGCAAATGGTTGGCGTTATGGATCATCCACGAGGACAGCCAGAGCAGCTTCCGCTCAACGGCCGCCAATGTTTCCAACCCCGCGAGTTCCGGTTCCACCGGCCGAATTTCATTCATGGGCTGAGTCTAGAGCAAAGCAGCCGCCATGGGAATCATGTATCTCCCATGGCGGCGGATATGCTTTGCCGGCCGGTTAGTGGCTGAGCGCGTTCAGGATCACTTCAACGATAATGCCAGTCGCGATGGCCACCAGCACGAACTGGCCGTTATCCTGGACCCATTCATAACCATGGGGCGGCGGGGTCAGATGGTAGTAGCGCCAATCGTAAACCGCCACACCGCGCCCGTCGAAATGTTCGCCCCGGCGCCAGTTGTGGCGTGCCTCATAGCGTGGCGGCGGCCGGTATCTGGGCGTCTGGCCCATGTGCTGCTGCGGCTGGTAGCCAGGCGGCGGCCCCATGTGCTGGCGTTGCCATTGCTGTTGCTGCTGTTGCTGCTGTTGCTGCTGTTGCTGCTGTTGCGGCTGGTGCTGCCATTGCTGTTGCGGTTGTTGCTGTTGCGGTTGTTGCTGCCATTGTTGTTGTTGCCACTGCTTCTGCGGCGGCTGCATGCCGCCCGGCGGCGGCGCGGGCTGCGCCATGGCGAGTTGTCCGCCCAGCAACGCGATGGCAAGACCGGTGCCAAAACCGCTGAAATAAAGCCGTTTCATGAGACTTAAATCCTTTGTGCTGTGATATGATCTTTAGCAGTCCGGGCTTGTCGCGGTGATGGCTGCGATTGCATCAGAGCGGCTGATGATGGCGGCCACATGCGGCCGGCATCTTTTTGTGTAACAAATATTTACGGTTCGATCCAGCTTTCCTTCCGCAATGCAGCCATCAGCGGCCCCAGCCTTGCGGGCAGATCCTCGGCGAGCATGCCGGGTCCGGCCTCGCTGGCCGCCGCGCCATGCAGCCACACCGCGGCGCAGGCCGCCTCGAAAGCCGGCATCTCCTGGGCCAGTAAGGCGGCGATGAGTCCTGCCAGCACGTCGCCGGTGCCGCCGCTGGCCAGATACGCCGGCGCGTTGGCGTTGATCGCGGCGCGGCCGTCCGGCGCGGCGATGATCGTATCCGCCCCCTTCAGCACCGTTACCGCCCCCGTATGCCGCGCGGCGGCGCGCGCGGCGCTTAGCCGGTCCTGCCGCGGCGGCCCGAATACGCGGTTGAACTCGCCCTCATGCGGGGTGATGACCGCCGCCCCGCATAATTTTTCAGGCGTGCCGGTGTAGGCGGTCAGCGCATCGGCATCAGCAACAACCGTGCGCCCGGCGGCCAGCAGCTGCGCCAGTTTCTCCCCGGCTTGTTTCCCGAGTCCCGGCCCGCAGACCCACACCCTGCGCCGTGCGTCGCGCAGCAACGTCTCCAGCGGTTCGGCGCACACAATCAACCCGGCCTCGGGCGGAATAAACGGCGCATCGGCCGCCAGCGTAACCATGCCCGCCCCCGCGCGCCGCGCCCCCGCGCAGGCCAGCCGCGCCGCACCCGGCATGGTGCCGCACAGCACGGTTACATCCCCGGCGGCGTATTTGTGCGCGGTTGGTGCGCGGGCTGGCAAACGCCACAGCGCCGGGCTGTTCAACCAGGTTTGCGGCTTTATCTCTTCCAGCACCGTTGCAGGCAGGCCGATGTCGCGCAGCGCCAGCTCCCCGCACAACCCGCGGCCGGGGTAGAGATAATGCCCCGGCTTGGCGCGGAAAAACGTGACCGTGAGTTCGGCCTGCGGCGCATAGCCGCGTACCGCGCCGGTGGCGCCGTCCAGGCCGGAGGGAACATCCACCGCCACCAGGCGCCTAGCCGCGCGCAGCAACGCCGCCACCTCCGGGGTGATATCGCGCGCCAGCCCGGCGCCGAAAATCGCGTCGATCACCAGCGCCGCGCGCTCAACCTCGGCCACGCTCGCCTCGTTCCAGGCGCGCACCCGCACCGCCCAGCCTGCCTGGCGCAGATATGCAGCCGCCACATGGCCATCGCCGCCGTTATTGCCGGGGCCGGCCAGCACCAGCGTGGGGCAGGGAGCATATCGCAGCCGCACCGCGCGCGCCACCGCCCGCCCGGCGGCATCCATCAGCGCCTGCGCGTTGCCAGCCAGGGCGTCGGCCTGCCCCATCTCCGCCGGTGTCAGCAGCTCGTCCATAAATATCCTTGGCCTTTCGCAAAAAACTGCGGTTAAGTCTCTTTCATCAAGGAGACTTATATATATGGGTAAAGTGATTGCGGTTGCACAGCAGAAAGGCGGTGCTGGCAAGACCATGCTGGCCTCCCAGCTGGCAGTGGCCCTGGCAGAAGGCGCGCGCGTGGCGGCGCTGGACATTGACCCGCAAGGCAGCCTGACCATCTGGGGCAAGCTGCGCGCCCATTCGCCCAAGGCGGCGCAGGCACTCACGCTTGCCACTATTTCCGGCTGGCGTCTGGCTAGCGAGGTGGAAAAACTCAAGGCCTCGCATGATTACGTGCTCATCGATACGCCTCCCGTCATCGATTCTGACGCGCGGCGCGCTATCCGTGGGGCCGATCTGGTGTTGATACCGCTAAATCCAGCCCCGCCTGACCTCTGGGCGGCCGAGGGTACGTTGAAACTGGCGGCTGAGGAGAAGCGGCGCACCGCGCTCATCTTCAACCGCGCGCCTGCCGCCTCGCGCCTGCGCAAGCGGCTGGAGGCGGAAATCGCGGCCCGCGGTCTTATCCTGCTGGATACTGCACTGGCGAATCGGGCGGGTTATGCAAATGCCTTCGCCGATGGGCTGGGCGTGACCGAAGCCGGCCCCTCCACCCAGGCGGCGGACGAGATTCGTGCCGTTGTTGCGGCCCTCAAGGCAGAGATTCACTCATAAAATATGAAAAAAACTTCATGCTGCCCCCCTTGTTCAGGCAAGAAACCGCATAAAGGGGGTTGCATGGATGACATTTTTCCGCCACATAGCTCCTCGTGACGCTGAACGATGCCTAGCAGTATCAAGCCAGTGTCAGCCGCCAAGTTTAGGGAGCAACGAAATTCGTACCGAAAAGGTACAGGCCGGTCGTAAACGACCGGCCTTTTTTATGTCCGCGGCTCAGCCTGACCTATGAATTATGCTGCACTGCAATAAAATGCGAAAACTACCCCCTGCGGCGATGGAATCGCGTGATCGTGACCTCGCCCCAAACGCCCGCCCGGGTAAACGGATCAGCCGCCACGAACGCATCCACCGCGGCGCGGCTGGGGGCCTCGATCAGAAACAGCGACCCGGTCATCGTCTCGCCGTCGTCGGTTTGCAGGGGGCCCGAGAGTACGATTGTAATACCATAGTCAGTGTCTGTTTCCACAAACGCGCGATGGGCGGCATAGTGTTCCAGGCGGAGCGGGAGGGCGCCTGGCCGGTCAAGCGCATGGAGGGCGAACAGCGGCATCGTATTTAACTCTCTTTCGTTAAGCCGCTATAGTTAGAATCAATTTGCCTGTTTGACATTGCCCATCTACGCCACCCAGCTCTGACTTTTGCGTGAAACCTGCGATGATAAGGAATATTCAGGATGAAGCTTCTCCGTTACGGCGACCCGAACCAGGAAAAATGGGGCATTCTCGATGCCGAGGGACATATCCGCACGCTCGATGACGCGCTCGCCGGCGTCACGGGCGATGTTTTCAGCCCGGAGTGGCTGGCGCAGCTCGCCGCGTTGGACCCTGCGAAGCTGCCGAGCCTCAAAACCCCCCGCCGCATCGGCCCGGCAATTCCCCGGCCGCTCAATTTCGTCTGCATCGGCCTGAATTACGCCGACCATGCGGCCGAAACCGGGGGCAAGATTCCTCAGGAGCCGATTCTCTTTCTCAAATCCCTCTCCGCCTTTTCCGGCCCGTATGATGACATCATCATCCCCCCCGGCGCGCGCAAAACCGACTGGGAGGTGGAGCTTGGCGTTGTCATCGGCACCAAGGCCGCGCATGTGGCCGAGGCTGACGCGCTGGATTATGTCGCCGGCTACTGCACCGTGAACGATGTCTCCGAGCGCGCCTACCAGACCGAGCGCGGCGGCACCTGGGACAAGGGCAAAGGCTGCGACAGTTTCGGCCCCGTCGGCCCCTACCTCGTCACCAAGGACGAAGTGCCGGACCCGCAGAATCTCAACCTCTGGGCCGAGGTGGATGGCGTGCGCATGCAGGATGGCAACACCAGGACCATGATCTTCGGCGTGAAATCCCTGGTCAGCTATGTCAGCCAGTTCATCACCCTTCACCCTGGTGACATCATCGCCACAGGCACCCCGGCCGGCGTCGGCATGGGCAAAAAGCCGGAACCCATCTTCCTGCGCCCCGGCCAGCAGGTCAAAATCGGCATCCAGGGCATGGGTGAGCAAATTTCCAAAACAATAGGACACTAGAGATATGGTCACGGAATTCGCTGAAATCGAGATCATCCCCGGCACCGAGGCGCAGTTCATCGCCGGGGTGGAGGCAAGCCGCGAAGCCTTCCTGCGTTCGCCCGGCTGCCACGGCCTGGAGCTGCACCGCAGCATCGAGAGTCCGCAGCATTTTGTGCTGCTGGTTAAATGGGAAAGTGTGGCCCACCACATGGAAAAATTCCGCGGCGCGCCTGAATTTCAGGTCTGGCGCGGCAATGTCGGCCAGTTTTTCGCGATGGCCCCCAAAGTCTGGCACAGCAACACGGTGGCCTGACACCAAAGCCCGGTGGCGCGGGGCGGAGAATTTTGGTAGGGCGTGCCGATGGACCAGGCCCTACCCATTTCCGAAACCGGCGCGAAGATCCCGCCCCGGCGCACCTTCGCCATCATCTCCCATCCGGACGCCGGTAAAACCACGCTGACGGAGAAGCTGCTGCTCTTCGGCGGCGCCATCCGTGAGGCCGGCATGGTAAAAGCCCGCCAGGACCGCCGCCAAACCCGTTCGGACTGGATGAAGATCGAGCGCCAGCGCGGCATTTCGGTTACCTCCTCGGTGATGACCTTCGAGTTCGGCGGCGCCGTGTTCAACCTGCTTGATACCCCAGGCCATGAGGATTTTTCCGAGGACACCTACCGCACCCTCACAGCCGTGGACTCGGCGGTGATGGTGATCGACGCGGCCAAGGGCATCGAGCTGCAAACTAAAAAGCTCTTCGAGGTCTGCCGCCTGCGCAATATCCCCATCACCACCTTCATCAACAAGGTGGACCGCGAGGGCCAGAACCCGTTCGAGCTGCTGGACGAAATCGCCAACACCCTGGCGCTGGACATCACGCCGATGGTCTGGCCCATCGGCACCGGCGGGCTGTTTCGCGGCTGCTTCGATCTGCGCTCAAACCGCCTGGTCTCCGCCGTGAAACCCGGCCAGGATCCCGCCGGCGTGAAATTTGACATTCCCGCCAACCAGCAGGCGCAGCTGGAGGAGGATGTGGAGCTGATCCGCGCCGCCTACCCGGAGTTTGACCAGCAGGCCTTCTCCGAGGGGCACCTGACCCCGGTGTATTTCGGCTCGGCGTTGAAAGATTATTCGGTGCGCGAGCTGCTGGAAGGCTTGGTTGCCAACGCCCCCGCGCCGCAGCCCCGCGCGGCGGATACGCGCGTGGTGGAACCCGCCGAAACCCCGGTTACCGGCTTTGTCTTCAAGGTGCAGGCCAATATGGACCCCCAGCACCGCGACCGCATCGCCTTCACCCGCATCTGCTCAGGCAAATTCGTGCGCGGCATGAAGCTGATCCACTCGCGCACGCTCAAGCCCATGGCCATCCAGGCGCCGATCTTCTTCTTCGCGCAGGACCGCTCATTGGCCGAGGAAGCCTATCCGGGCGACATCATAGGCATCCCCAATCACGGCACGCTGCGCGTGGGCGACACGCTGACCGAAGGCGAGAAGCTGCGCTTCACCGGCATCCCGGACTTCGCGCCGGAAATCCTGCGCCGCGTGCGCCTGTCAGACCCGATGAAGGCCAAGCAGATGCGCAAGGCGCTGGAGGATCTGGCGGAGGAGGGGGTCACCCAGGTGTTCCGCCCGATGACAGGCGCGGAATGGATTGTCGGCGTCGTCGGCGCGCTGCAGCTCGATGTCCTCTCAAGCCGCATCGAGCAGGAGTATTCCGTGCCCGTCGCCTTCGAGGCCGCCCCGTATGACACCGCTCGCTGGGTCTTCTCCGAGGATCAGGCGCGTCTGAAAACCTTCATCGAGCAGAACAAATCCGCCATGAGCGAAGACCGCGAAGGCGCACCTGTTTATCTGGTGCGCAACAGCTGGGAGCTTAACCGCATGAAGGATAATTTCCCCGAGATCACCTTCTCCGCAACCCGCGAACGGCGCTGAGCGCGCGAGCCCGCTGCGGTGTTAAAAATAATTCTGCGCCGGGCGTGCCGCATGGCGTACCCGGCGGGCTGGCGCGCTCAGGCCGTCACGGCTTTCGCGTTCATCATTTCATCAAGCGCCAGCAGGCGGTTTACCAGCAGGGTGGAGCGCTGCATCATCGCGGTCTCCAGCCGGTTCGCGCTCGCCATATCCGCGCCGCGCGCCTGCACCGCCGCCAGCGAGTCGCCGTGAAAAATCTCATGATGATGGCCGATCTCCCCCCACAGCCTGGTTGCCTCAGGGAGTTTCATTGCCTGGATCATTGCGCTGCCGTCGCTATCGTACCATTTGCCGAATAGGCAACTGTGATGATCGCAGCAGCGGCAATGCTCAGTTCCTTGTTCCAGGCAGCGCCGGACCATTTTTAGATAATTCATGTGTTGCGTCACCGCGCGCAATATCTGAATTGCCACATTACCCCCCGGAATCGTTTTGCAATTTTTATCATCGCGGCCAAATCGCGTCTACTTTCGGTGGCAGTTCGCGCCGCGCCTAAAACCCGTGCGCGTGCGCCTGCAATTTAAGCGCCGGGTGGGCTTTCATTCTCCGGCGAGGTTTGCTAGAGGGTGCGCGCGGCGGGTGCTTAGCTCAGTTGGTAGAGCAGCTGACTCTTAATCAGCTTGTCGTAGGTTCGATCCCTACAGCACCCACCA
>NZ_JABEVC010000037.1 GCF_013044125.1 Acidocella sp.
GCTGACTGAGGATCCATATTAAACTTTCCTTTCCGAAACTTTTTTAAGCAAAAAACATCAATGCATATGCACGGCGTCGTGCAGATACAGGCAGGTGAGGATGGCAAACACATAGGCTTGCAGCCCCGCCACCAGCAATTCCAGCGCTGCCAGCGCCACGTTCAGCCCCAGCGGCACCACCGAGGCAAACACTCCGAAAATACCGAAGCTTGCCACCAGCATCAGCATGAACCCGGCGAAAACCTCCCACATCACATGCCCGGCGGTCATGTTGGCGAACAAACGAACCGAGAGTGAAACAGGGCGGGAGAGATAGGAGATGATCTCAATCGGCACCAGCAGCGGCAGCAGCCAGCTTGGCACGCCATGCGGCACGAAAAATTTGAAAAAACGGAGACCGTGCGTATAGAACCCCACCCCGGTGGAGAACGCGAACACGAACAGCGCCAAACTCAGCGTGACCGCGATATGCGAGGTGAACGCGAAGAAATAAGGGAACAGCCCGAGCAAGTTGCCAAGCAGGATGAAGCTGAAAATAGTGAACACCAGGGGGAAGAACCGCAGCCCCTCCTCGCCGATGGTGTCAACGCACATATTGTGCACGAATTCATACAGCAGCTCGACCACCGCCTGCCCGCGTCCCGGGATCAGCGCCCGCGCCCGCAGGCCCACGGCGAAAATACCCACGATGATCACCGCGGCGGCCAGCATGGCCTCGTTGGAGTTGCTGAAGTCCACCGCGCGGCCAAGCGGGCCCAGGCCCGTTGTCAGGCTGAATTGTCCGAGCGCGTCGATCGTTGGGCCTGCCATTACTTTTTATCCCGTCCGCCGTCAGTTTTCCCCGCGGCCCGCACCAGATTGCGCAAACCGGCCGCCATGCCCACCGGCACCATCACAAGCATCAGCCACGGTTTGGTATGAAAAAGCCTATCCAGCCCCCACCCAATCCCCACGGCGATGACCATGGCAGCCACCAGCTCAACCCCCAGGCGCATCGCAAAGTTGACCGCTTGACTAGCCGCCCCCGCGCCTGATTGCGCCGGATCCCGCTTTGTCCGCCCTTTGGCCGCCGCCTGCGCTGCCGCAAGCCGTTGCTCAAAAGTCTCTTTGTCGCGACCGTTGTTCATACACCTGTTTTCAGCGGTTCTGCGCCGCCGGAAGTTGGCCGGTTGCTACCTATCCCCCCCTGGCCTGTCAAGAATGCTTGGCACTTAATGTTACAATCAAAGCGATTAAGTTTTCAGCCAGCCTTTTCCCAGCCGCCCTCGCCCTGTTTCCAATAGGTCAGGGTGTGGCCTGCGGCCTTCGCCGCGCGCCAGCGCGCCCGCGCCGCCGCCACCTCGTCCTCGTCATTGCCGTCGAACAGGTCGAACACCCTTTTATACGGCGCCATCTCCGCCGCTGCCCCGCCAAGGCGGAACAAAAACCCAGCCCCGGCCGGGTTTTCATCCTCAATCGTCAAAAAAACCGGCTGCCACTCCGGGTGCGGCGTGGCTTTCGTGCCGTGCGGCAGCCAGTCCGGCTGGTGAGCGTGCCAAAGTGCAACATCCAGCGCCGCCAGCTGCGCCGCATCCTTGCACACCACAACGGCCCGCTCTCCCGCCGCCAGCGTGCGCCCCAGCAGCGCGGGCAGCGCCGCGGCCATATCCGTGCGGGTCAGATGATAGAACCCGGCCTCCGCCATCAGTCGATGACAATCCGCGGCGGCGCGCGCCTGGCCGGTGCCAGCGCCCCGGCCACGGCTGCGGCCACGGCGCGAAACGCCGCCGCCGCCACGCCCTGCGGCGCGGAGGCGCACACCGGCGTCCCCGCATCTCCGGTCTCGCGGATTTCCAGCAGCAGCGGCACTTCGCCCAAAAATGGTACATTTATGCGCGCCGCCTCGGCCGCGGCGCCGCCATGGCCGAACACATCCGTCCGCCCGCCGCAATGCGGGCAGGAGAAATAGGACATGTTCTCCACAATCCCCAGCACCGGCACATTCACCTGGGCGAACATCTTCACTCCCCGGCGCGCGTCGATCAGGGCGATGTCCTGCGGCGTGGAGACCACAACCGCCCCCGCCAGCCGCGCCTTCTGCGCCAATGTGAGCTGAATATCCCCGGTCCCCGGCGGCATATCCACCACCAGCACATCCAGCGCGCCCCATTCCACCTGGCCCAGCATCTGGGTCAGCGCCCCGGTCGCCATCGGCCCGCGCCAGACCATCGCGGTGTCCCCGTCCACCAGAAACCCGATGGACATGCACTTCACCCCCCAGGCCTCCAGCGGGATCATCTTGCCGTCCCGCACCTCGGGCTTGCGCGCCAGCCCCAGCATCCGCGGCAGCGAGGGGCCATAGATATCGGCATCCAGCAGCCCCACGCTCAGCCCGCTCTGCGCCAGCGCCACCGCCAGATTAACCGCCACGGTGGATTTCCCCACCCCGCCCTTGCCCGAGGCCACCGCGACCACCGACTTCACTCCCGGCAACACCGGTGCAACCGGCGGCGGCGGCGGTGGCGGCTCCTTATGCGCGGTGAACACCACGGAGGCGTTTTTTACCCCCGGCATCGCCGCCAGCGCTGCCTCCACATCCCGGCGCAACGGCTCCAGCGCCGCCGCGTCCTCGCGTTTTATCGCCAGCGTCACCTGCACCAGCCCATCGCCCACATGCAGGCCATCAAGCATTTTACCCAGATTAAACGGCGCCAGCGCCGCGCGGATGTCATTTTCATTCATGCCCCAAGCTTTAACGCAGCGCCCCGGCGTGTCCAGCCTCTTGCGGAGATGCCCGCCCCGCCACACAATTTGGCCATGACCTCACCCCGCCGCCTGCTCCTTGCCGCCGCGTTCGTCACCGGCACCGCCGCTCTGGTCCTTACCGGCCCCGCCGCCCGCAGCAGCAATCTGCCGCAGATGGCGGACCTCGCCGCGCGCGTCATGCCCGCCGTGGTCAGCATCGCCAGCACAGATCCGGTGCCCCCCGCCGCCGCCGCCGGCAACAACGGCGATGACATCACCCTTGCCTCCGGCACCGTCCTGCCGCCGCCCAAGGCGGTTGAGGCCCTGGGCTCGGGCTTCGTCATCGCCCCCTCCGGCTACATTCTCACCAACGCCCATGTCATCGCCGGAGCGGCCAGCATCAGCGTCACGTTTCAGGACGGCATGATCGTTCCCGCCACCGTTGTCGGCCGCGACACCGATGCCGACATCGCGGTTCTCAAGGTCAACACCGGCCACCCCTTGCCTTTCGTCAAATTCGGCAATTCCACCGCCCTGCGCGTGGGCGACTGGGTGCTGGCCATCGGCAATCCCTATGGCCTGCCCGGCAGCACCTCGGCGGGCATCGTCAGCGCGCTGGACCGCAACATCAACCAGGGTACTTACGACGATTTCATCCAGACCGACGCCGCCATCAACCGCGGCAACTCCGGCGGCCCGCTGTTCAACGAGAAAGGCGAGGTCATCGGCGTCGATTCCGCCATCTACTCTCCCTCCGGCGGCTCCGTCGGAATCGGCTTCGCCATCCCCTCCGCCATGGCCCAGCCGGTCGCGCAATCGCTGATGGCCCGCGGCAGCATGGTGCGCGGCTGGCTCGGCGCCGCCACGCAGGAGGTCACACCCGAAATCCAGGCCACGCTCCACCTGCCCAACACCGCCGGCGCGCTGGTCGGCAGCGTCTCGCCCAACGGCCCCGCCAACGGCATCCTCCAACCCGGCGACGTCATCACCGCGCTCAAAGGCACCGCCATCACCAGCCCGCGCGCGCTGTTCATCCGCACCGCGCAAATCCCCGCGGGCAGCAAGGCCCTCATCACATTTTGGCGCGACGGCAGCACCCGCAGCGCCACCCTGCGCATCACCGTCCCGCCCCCGCCGCTGGACGAAACCGTCGCCCCGGCCACCGCGCCCGCGCCCGCCGCCATCGCCATCGCCAGCCTTGGCATCACCCTCTCCGCCCAACCGGCCGGTGCGGGCGCCACCATCACCGCCGTCACCGCCAAGGGCCCCGCCAGCACGGCCGGCATCCTCGCCGGCAACGTCATCGCGCAAGTCAACGGCCAGCCCACCACCAGCGCCGCCGCCCTGCAGGCCCAGCTGCGGCAACTCACCAAGGCCAAACTGCCGGCCGCCACCCTGCTCATCACCGGCGACACCGCCGGTGGCGCCAATCCCGGCCCGCGCTGGGTCTCCGTTCCGTTCCAAAAATAACCCGCCGCCCAGCGGCTCATCACTTTCTCTTGTGCGCCTCCCGCCCTGCGAAGATTTCAGAAAAATGTTTGCGATTTTTTAACGAAAAACCTGTTCTTTGCGAGCATCCGTAAATTCGCCGGGACGATTCCGGCCATTTCAGCAAGGTTGCATCGCTCATGTCCGTTTTCGAAACCTTCCGTGGAATGTTCGCCATCACCTATGAGGGCGGCAGCATTACACTCGCCGGCAACACCGCCAACCTGCTTCACGAGGACGACGGGGGCGAGCTTATAACCCTTCCCGGCGCCACCAGCACCACCCCCGTCACGCACGGCGCCACCCTCTCGGGCACCGGCCACGGCGGCGGCTTAACAGGCACCTTCACCTACGCCGGCGCGGTGGAAAAAAGCGGTCTCTACATCGGCATTCTGGTGCGCGACCAGGCTTCCAGCCAATACTACCTGCTAACAACCGTACGCAACGGCAGTCATTTCAACCGCGGCGGCGGGCAGGATGGCCAGCAGGGCGATGACGGCCAGGATGGCGCCACAACACTCACCCTGCAGCCAACCGTCGGCTGGAACCTCCTCGGCGCCACCGGCTCCCCCGCTTGCTTCATGGCCGGCACAGCCATCCGCACCCCCTCGGGCAATGCCGCGGTTGAAACCCTGAAAGCCGGCGATCTGGTGACCCTGATCGACGGCCGCACCGCCCCGGTCGCCTGGCTCGGCCGCCAGACCATCTCCATGGTCTTTGCTGACCCGTTGCGCGTCCTGCCCATCCGCATCCGGGCCAA
>NZ_JABEVC010000038.1 GCF_013044125.1 Acidocella sp.
ATGGTGTCGGGGTGATTGCGCGCTGGACGCTCGAGGCAGCTAATTATAAGATTTTGCCGCTTGCAGACAGGGCCGCGATGTTTCCGCATTAGAGTGGAAACAAGAGGCCCAGAGCGTCCGCATACGCAGGATGCGTCTGCACACAATATATAGAATACCGTAACGATAAAGTCAAGCTTAAATCACTGTTTTTATAAAAATTTTTAGGATTCGTCGTTGGATTTCCGGTTCTGCGCGATGAGGTGTTTTGCCACCAGTTTTGACTTCTTCCGCTCCTCCTCGATGGCGCTATAATATTTTGTTTCGGCGACATGGTCGCGCGCGCGATTGTAGTGCTTCGCATGCATCCGAGCACCGATCGACAGCAAGCTCGTGGCAATGCCGGGATGTTCGGGGTCATCAACAGGCGCATGCGTCCCGACGGCGTGGCGGAAGCGATGGGTGGCGAAGGGCAGCGTGAATTTCCGCCTCGAGCGGTTCCACATCGCGGTGGTCAAACCGGCCTCGGTTAACGCCGTGCCATCGGAGGAGACCCAGAGCGCGGTAGCCGCCTTGGCGATGCCGTTGGCTGTCACGCTCTTCATGGTGCGCAGAAGCAATGCCGGGCGGATTTCGGAGACGTAGCGGTTGATCCACGGGGTTAAGGTTTTGGGCGCATCAAACTCGATCCAGCGGCGATTTTTTACATCTTCGGGTTCAAATTTGAGGCGCCAGCCATCGGCGTTCCGAAACAGATGCTTCCCGATCTGCATTGCCGCGAAGCTGCGCCGGCGGATTGCGCGGCTGGCGAGCAGGCATATGATCAGCCCATCGCGATACTGCGCCAGCCGGCGCTGGGGCCGCTTTTGCGCATCAGCCTGCGCGAGCAACTCCAGCCCCCAGCCGTACAGTTCGGAAGGGTGTGGCACCGGAAATTCCTTACGGCGGCCTTTAAGGTGCGGCGAAAGCTTCACGCCATTGGGCGCCCAGATCCAGCGCCAGTCCCGTGTGGGCGCAAGAATTCGCATCGCGCAACTGATGCCCGAGATAGCCAGGACGCTCGATTGCGCGCAGTATCCCATTTCCTGCAACTCGCGCAGGTAGTCAGCGATCCGGGCCGGGGTTACCATCTGCGCGGGCGGTACGCGATCGTCCAGTTCTCCACGCCCATCCAGGAAAGTCAGCCAGCGCCCAAAATTTCGCGCCATCGTGTCGAGTGAGGATGGCCGCAACGATTTGCCGTAGCTGGCCTCGTCGAGATCATCTCCGGGCGCGGTTGCCTCCTGCCAAGCCTGCCGATAGGCGGCCGGCCATTCGTGCAGGCGGCGCCATTTCCGGCGCGGATCAGGATTTTTCGGCATGGAACGCCCCCTTTTTCGGACCTCTGGTGACCTTGCCGGGACGGAAACCCTCCAGCATCTGCCGGGCGACGCGCTTGGCAACCTGGCGCTCCTTAAGGACGGCATCATCATGCCGCGCCGCGGCGACGTCTTGCTCAAATGCGATATAAGATTTTATAGACGTTTCGAGTCGTTTATGACCGAGGAGGCGTCTCACGCCCTCGTAATCGCCGGGGTGGTAGTGCAGATGCAGCCAAGCACAAAAATGCCGGAACAGATGAGGGTGGACCTCAACCTTTGCATAGTCACGCACGGCACGTGTGATCCAGGAGCCAAGCAGATCCTTGGTCATCGGCTTTTCTTTTTTTCCAGGAAATATCCAGGGGTTTCCGGGCTTAGCCAGAAGAGGACGAAATTTCTCCAGCCAAATTTCAATAAGTTCAGCCGTCGCGGCTGGCAAAAGGCGTTCGATGGGCACCCCGTTTTTGACCTCGGTCTCATCGACGATTAAATACATGGCGCGGCTTTTACCGTTGGTTGCCCGGCGCAGTGAACGTTCCAGATGCAGCAAGTTCAGATTTCCGAGACGTGGTGCCACGACGGTGAGCAGTTCGATCATTACCGCGACACGCACTCGCCGGGCTGCATCAAGCGGGTCGGTGCATTTTTTTGCACCTTCCAGCAAAAATTGCGGCAGCATCATGATAATCGCGCGCGTGTTCGGCTCAATCATGGCGCGCAGCCGCTCACGGTTTTTCGACACGACGCCGTTATTCGCCGGCTCGACAATGCCCTTGATCCGGGCCAATTCCGCATGGACGTCTGCATCAGCTTGGCAAAAGCGGGCGGCATGGCGCAGTGCCTCGATAATGCCAGCAACAAATGAGGAGCGCGGCTCCGCACCACGCTCGCGCAAAATCCGCACCACCGTTTTGATGCGGCTGGCCGGCGTAAACAAGCCGGCCAGGCTTGTGAGTTCTTTCGCATCATGCCCGGCATGAATCAGGGCGCTGGCCGCGCAACGAAGCTGATAAACCCGCAAGGCCACTGTGCTGGGTTTCAATGGCCGGCTGGGGCGGAATCGGCGCTGCTCTGCGGGGAGATCGAGGTCGTCATGCAACGCGCCAAGATTTTCAGGCGTCATAGCAGCTTTGAATTTATCAACTTCTTGCCTGAATGATTCCATAAATTTCGTGGCCGGAAAAGTCAGGCGTGCCTTTTTGTCCGGCAAGACCAGCGCCTGTAGGCCCAATTCTCGGTAGCGATCGATCAGGCGCGCCCACTGATTGGTGACCTTGCGCAGGTAGGCCGTGCGGTCACTGATGATCGCACTCGCGGCCAGATCACGGCCAAACGCGGTGAACACAGCAGACGTCACGGCCTCGGGTTCGATGTTCCGGTCGCTGCAATAACGGGCGAGGCGAGTCAGGTGGTGACGGTCATATTCAGCATCCAGGCGGCGCTTCAGATCCAGCCACGCCGGCATCAGCCCGTCAGCGCCAGGCTGATGGGGGTGGGCCAGCCCCATGAGCGCCGCGACTTTATTGATGCCTGACCGGATGTTTTGCCGACGCTTAACTTGATGGCCGCGGAGCTTGGGTGTTAGCGCGAGGATGGTGTCAGATAGTGCCTGCAAGTCCAACCGAATGCCCTGCGGCGGCTGCCCCAGCAACTTTGCAGCCGAAATCAGCGCGGAGCGGTAATCGCGCCGCTTGGTGGGCGTCAGGTCGGGAGCGGTTTCCAAGAACGACAGCGCATCCGCGAAACTTGGATATTCGCGAGCCGCGCTATTCGAAGCGGCTGGCGCGGGTGTCTCCGGCTGCGGTGGGGGGGGCAAGGACAATCGTTTCGCGAGGTCTGCGGACCTTCGGGGCGATGGCCGGCTTGGCCGGCTCGCGGGGGGAGGCCGCGTTGCTGTTCTGCGGCGTCTGAAGTACGGGGGCGGACGCCTCGGCCTGCTGGTTGGGTGAGGTGGCGTCCGTGGTGTGCCCAGGCTCGGTCAGCTGGCTGTCGGCCGTTATGCTCGCTGGGAAAAAGGCCTCAAAATTGAATGAGATTTGCTCCATTTTTGCCTCCATGGAAGGTTGCGGAAACTTGCGGAAAGTCGGGAAAAGGGTGGGCAACGAACAAATCGCGTTCAGCGACAGCCGTTTTCCCGATCGCGCCGTAAGATGCTGATTTTGTTTCCGTGCTACGCTGCACTGTCTTCACCGGAATTCGTGTGAAGGTAGGCACCGCCGGCAATCAGCTGCTCCATTTCGCTGAGTTTGAAATACAGCGACCGGCCAATCCGTACGCCAGACAGCAGGCCACGGGCCTCCCAGTTGCGTAGCGTGCGCGTGGTGCGATGAAAGAGCCGCGCGGCTTGAACGGCGGGGATCAACTTTTCGGTGGGGGTCTCGATGCTGTTGACGGATGGCGCGGCTTCACATGCCGCCGCGCCCTGTTCGTCAGTAGTTTCAGCTGGTTGCCAGTTATTCGTCATCTTGGCGATGATCCGCTGCGGTAGCGCTGTCGCGCGCAGCCTGGCGGCCGAGAAGCCGCGCCAAGTTCACGAGGGTTTGATCGGCTGAAGATGGGGCAAACTGATGGTGGGAGCCAGAGCGTGGAGCCGCAACGCGTTGATCGCCGTTGGCGGCGTGGCGAGCCCGCGCTGATTGCGCTTCGAGAGTTGTGAGATCTGTGACCTTGTGTCGCATGAATGCCTCGTTGAGGCACCCATCAACGACATCCGCTCAGCATTCCGCCACAAAAGTTTCCTGCAAGAATTAGAGTTTTTTGGCTGGCCCTGATCTGCCAGGCAAGGTCGCTTACCGGCGGCCGACTATGTGATGCTCAGGATTCATCTTCATGTTTTTCAAAATAATATCGCAGCGCTGTCCGGACATTGGCCGGCGATGCATTGACCGGATCGGCACACAGAACGGCCTCCACGAAATTGCCAAAGCTGTCACGATTCTGGCCGCTCGTCGGTGCATCGTCTCGATATTTTCGCCAGAAGGAGCCAAGGCATTCAACACCAAATTGCACGGCATCGGGCAATTCATGAGCGCCCGCGCGCTGGGGCGGCGTCGCAGTGACCAGCTTGCTCGCGTTCGCGGCCATTTCCGTGAGGAGCATCTCGAATTCGACCAACTTGCTCACGGCGTCCGTATTAATTGCCGGTCCGGCGGCCTGCAGGCCGGTGTGTGTAGCTTCGGGGTGAGCCGGGATTTCGCCGCCGCCGAAAAGCAGCCTGCGAGTCGTGGGGTCAATGTCCCCGAGGTGCCTTAGCAGTTTGATCGCCGCCGCCCCGGCCTGGCCAAGCTTTTTTTTACGCTCCGCCGGCGCGCCGAATTTTTTTGAGTCCTGCGCATATTTCGAAATTTCAGCCACGGCCGATTTTAG
>NZ_JABEVC010000005.1 GCF_013044125.1 Acidocella sp.
CGCAGCCTTCTCCGACTTCGGCGTCGAAAACCTCGAGGATATCATCAGAGAACGACGACACCTAAAAAAGTAAGGCCCGCGTCATTCACCGGATGCATATTCTTACTTAAACCAATCAGGCTCTAAGCCAGCGTCCGGCAGCGCTCCAGCGCGGCGATCAACGCCGTCCGCACCCCTGGCTCCAGGGCCGAATGCCCGGCATCGGGCACCATGGTCAGCCGTGCGCGGGGCCATGCCGCCGTCAGTTCAAACGCCGACTGCGCCGGGCAGATCATATCATAGCGCCCCTGCACGATCTCGCAGGGGATCTCCCGCAGTTTCTCCATACGGCTGAGCAGTCCGCCAGCGGGCAGAAACAGATCATTCACGAAATAATGCGCCTCGATCCGCGCCAGCCCAAGCGCTGAGCGGTCCTGCGCGAAGGCCGACACAGCCTCAAAACTGGGCAGCAGCGTCGAGCATGATCCCTCATAAACGCTCCAGCTTTGCGCTGCCGGTCCATGAACCAGCGGGTCGGGATCGGTCAGCCGCCGCAAATAGCTGGCGAGCAAATCCGCCCGTTCATTTTCAGGAAGAAATCGTGAAAACGCCGCATGCGCCTCGGGAAAAACGCGCGCCAAGCCATGCAGAAACCATTCCACCTCCGCCGTCCGGCCAAGAAAAATGCCGCGCAGCACCGCGCCGGTTACAGCCTCGGGGTGCGCCTGCGCATAAGCCAGCGCCAGCGTCGAGCCCCAGGAGCCGCCAAACAGCAGCCAGCGCTCCACGCCCAAAAATTTCCGCAATACCTCGATGTCTTCCACCAAATGCGGCGTGGTGTTCGCTACCAGGCTGCCCAGCGGCGAGGATCGCCCGGCTCCGCGTTGGTCGAAAATAATCGCCCGCCACACATTCGGATCAAAAAACCGCCGGTGCACCGTTCCCGCGCCCGCGCCCGGCCCGCCGTGCAGAAACAGCACCGGTTTGCCGAGCGGATTGCCGACCTGCTCCCAATACATCACATGCCCGTCGGAGAGGGGCAGATACCCGCTCTGGTAGGGCGCTACTTCCGGGAACAGATCACCGCGCGGCATTGCGTGCTATGCCAAGGCGCCGCGCAGCACAGCCGCCACCCGGGCGGCCTGCGAGTCGCTCAAATCCGGGTGGATCGGCAGCGCCAGAATCCGCCGCCCCAGCCCTTCGGCCACCGGCAGCGGCACGCCATCATGGCAGGAGGCATAGGCCGGCTGCTGATGCAGCGCGCGCGGGTAATACACCGCATGCCCGATCCCCGCAGCCTGCAACGCGGCTTTGGCCTTTTCGCGCTCCGCCTCGTCGCGCAGCAACACCGAATAAACCGCCCAGGCGCTCACGCTCTGCGCCACCCGCGATGGAATTTTGAGGACATCGGCCAGCGCCTTGTCGTAAATCGCGGCGATTTCCTCGCGCCGCGCAATCTCGCCCTCGAACACCTCCAGCTTGGCCAGCAACACCGCCGCCTGCATCGTATCCAGCCGCCCGTTCATGCCGATGCGCATTACCTCATAGCGCGTGGTGCCCTCGCCATGCGTGCGCAGCGAGCGGAACAGCGCCGCGCGCTCAGCCGACTCCGTAAACAGCGCGCCGCCATCGCCATAAGCGCCAAGCGGCTTGGAGGGGAAAAAGCTGGTCGCCGTGGCATCCGCCGCCCTGCCCAGCCGCTCGCCTTTCAGCGCCGCGCCAAAGCTCTGCGCGCAATCATCGAGCGTATACAGCCCTTCGCGCGCGGCAATGGCGCGGATTCCCTCCCAATCCGCCGGCTGCCCGAACAGATCCACGCCGACCACGGCCCGCGGCCGCAACACGCCGCCACGCTTCACATCGGCGATCCGTGCCTCCAGCCCCGCCAGATCAATCTGGAACGTATGCGGATCAACATCCACGAACACCGGCGTGGCCCCCAGCAGCAGCGGCACCTCTGCGGTGGCGGTGTAGGTGAAGGCCGGCAGAAACACCGCGTCGCCTCGCCCGATTCCCTCGGCCATCATCGCAATCTGTAACGCATCGGTGCCCGAGCTCACCGTCACGCAATGCGCCGCGCCGCAAAACGCCGCCAGCCGGGCCTCCAACTCGCCTACCTCCGGGCCGAGAATATATTGCCCATGCGCCAGCACGGCATCCAGCCTGGCGCGCAGGCCGGGGCCAATGCGCGCCTGCTGCGCTTTCAGGTCAAGAAACACGACGGGGGAAAGATTCTCTGTGTTCATAATACCAATCCTAGCTCGCCGGACTCAAAACGGCGAGACCTCCCGCCGGGACAAATTCAGGCACCATCCGCGCCAGTGCCGCCAGGGCCCCGGCTTCGTCGGCCGTCACGCAGGCGGCTTCAATATCGCGTATCGCGGCGGCTACGAGCCGCACATCGCTCACGCGCGGGCTTGCCATCAGCAACCCCTCATGGCCCGTGGGCTCGGCCTGTTCACCGCCATGGAACAGCTCCTCGAATAATTTCTCCCCCGGCCGCAGCCCGGTGTAGCGGATCGCCACATCCACATCCGGCCGTAGCCCGGCAAGCCGGATCATTTGCCGGGCCAGATCCACGATTTTCACGGGCGCCCCCATATCCAGCACAAAAATCCCGCCATCGGGGATCACCGTCTCGTCACGGCCCACCACCGAGGCCTGAAGCACAAGCCCGACGGCTTCGCGCACGGTCATGAAGTAGCGCTGCATTTCGGGGTGAGTCACCGTCAGCGGTCCACCCAGGGCCAGCTGCCGGCGAAACAGCGGCACCACCGAGCCGGTGGAGCCCAGCACGTTGCCAAACCGCACGGTCACGCAGCGCATTCCCTGGCCGCCGCCGCGCCGCGCCTGCACGTTCAACCCTTGGCAATACATTTCCGCCAGCCGCTTGCTGGCCCCCATCACCGAGCTTGGGTTCACCGCCTTGTCGGTGGAGATCAGCACCATCAGCGCCGCGCCGCTGGCGGCGGCGGCATCAGCCACCGCGCGCGTGCCGAGCACGTTGGTCTGCACCCCCTCCAGCGGGTTTGCCTCCACAATCGGCACATGCTTCAGCGCGGCGGCGTGGAACACCAGCTCGGGGCGGAATTTCAGGCACAACGCCATCATCCGCGCCGCATCCCGCACATCGCCGATCACCGCGCGCCGTGGCAGCTCCGGGGCCAGTTCCGCCAGTTCCAGATCAATCTGCCAAAGCGCATACTCGCCATTGTCCAGCAGCAGAATCTCCGCCGGCGCAAAGCCCGCCACCTGGCGCGCGAGTTCCGCGCCGATGCTGCCCCCAGCACCTGTCACCAGCACACGCCGGCCCGCGATTAGCCGCGCCATCCCGGAACGGTCAGGCCGCACCTGCTGGCGGTTCAGCAGATCCTCAATCGCGATCGGCTGCAATTCCAGTTTTTGCTCAGCCGGGGCCAGCCGGGTCAGGCTGGGGGCGCGCAACACCCTGATGCCGCTGCGCACCGCAACTGCCAGCAAGCTCGTCAGCCTGTCACCCATCAAGCCGCCTGAGGTGATAATCAGCAGATCAGGTTTTTGTTCCAGCTTGGCGAGCCCCGCTTCCGCTTTGTCCACGGTGCCAAAAACATCCAGCCCATGCAGCCGTTGCCCCATGTGTTTGGCCGAGAGCGCCAACACCCCCACCACCCGGTAGGGAGAAGCGGCCGCCTGATGATGCGCCGCCAAAAACAGCTCCGCGCTTGCGGCGTCGCCCACCAGAATAGCCCTCTGCGCCGCTATCCGGCGGTCAGAACTGCGGATGCGCGCCAAGCGGTACAGGAATTTCGGTGAAATCAGAAACACCACCAGGCACAAAGCCAGAATGACCGGAAATGCCGGTGAGGGCAGGGGGATACCCGAACCGATGAGCAGCAGCACCAGCATCACCGCCGTAACCGCTCCGGCGGCGCCGATCATGGCCAGATCCCTGAAGGAGATAAACCGCCAATGCAGCCGGGGGAGGCCAAGCGGCACCCCGATCAGCCAGATCGCCACCGCGCCGCCCAGAGGCAACACGGGCGGCTGCGGTATGGGGGCAGCGGGGTCGGCCAGCCAGAAGCTTAACCCTACCGCGAGCGCCGCGAGCGCACCGTCCAGCAGTATGTTCACCGCCATCCGGGCCTGGATTCGCGAAAGGTTGATCTCACTCATGGTTGCAGCCTTATACCCGGGGAAGCTGCGGTTTATCCATAAGCATGATCAACCGCCCCGGCTTAAAACATGCCGGGCGCGCGGCGCTAGCCGAGCCAGAATGTCCCTTCAACCTCAACCGCCGCGTCCAGCGGCAGCGACGCCACGCCGACGGTCGAGCGCGCATGCCGCCCCAGATCGCCAAAAGCGGCCACCGCCAAATCGGACGCACCGTTCATCACAACGGCGTGCTGCGAGAACTCCGGCGTCGCGGCGATGAAACCTCCAAGCCGGACCACTTTGGCAATGCTCGCCAGCCCGCCGGGCAGCGCTGCTTCCAGCTGCGCCAGCACATTGATCAGGCAAAGCCGCGCCGCGTGCTGCCCCTCCTCGATCGAGACATTCAGCCCGAGTTTCCCCGTTACCGCCACCTTGCCGTCAATGGCTGGCAACTGCCCGCTCACGGTCACCAGACTGCCGGTAATGCTCACTGGCACATAAGTCGCCACCGGGGGCATCGGCCTTGGCAGCGTGATTCCAAGTTCGGCCAGCCGTTCGATCACATTCATGCGTTGCTCACCAGTTTCAGGTTTTTGCGCCGTTCGCGCGGGGCGGGGGCGGGGAGATCAAGCGGCAGCAGCGGCGCGCGGTCGGCCGCGCCATCGCCCACGGTATCGCTGGCTTCCGGCACTGCCGGGGCCAGATTCGTCTGCCCCAGATAGTTCACCGCCAGATTGCGGAATACATAATCGATCATCGAGGTCGCCTGCGGCACCGCCGGATCGCCCTCCACCGTCCCGGCGGGGCCAAAGCGCGTGAAGGTGAACGCCTCGACGTAATCCTCCAGGTTCACCCCATGTTGCAGCCCCAGGCTCACCGCGATCGCAAAGGCATCCATCAGGCCGCGGAAGGCTGAGCCCTCCTTATGCAGCGCAATGAAAATCTCGCCCAACCGGCCATTGCCGTATTCGCCGGTGGAGATGAATAATTTATGCCCGCCGACGCTGGCTTTTTGCGTGTAGCCGCTGCGGCGCGCGGGCAATGCCTCGCGGTTGGACTGCCGGCGCGCCGGCATGGGCGCCGCCGGACGCGCGGGCATCCGCGCCACCAGAGGCTCCAGCGCATCATGCATCGCGGCATGCGCCGCCGGGCGCACGGGAGGGAGCAAGGCTTCACCGCTCAACATCCTGGCCAGAGCCGCCTCGGCATTCAGGCCCAGCGCTGCCAGCCGCGCGTTAACCCAGAGGCTCAGCCGCCCCTCATCGTCCACCGGCGAGAGCGCCGGGGCGAAATTACGCGCCTCAGCCCCCAGCAGGGCCTCAATTTCCGGCGTCGCGGAAAAGCCGAGCAATGTCTCGTGGCGGCGTGAGCCAGCGGCCAGTGCCTCCCGTTGCGCCGCCGCGGCCGCTTCCTTCAACCCCGGCACCACGCAATCAGCCGGCAAAGCGGCGGCTGTCACCGTATATCCCGGCGCCGCGCCGCGTGCCAGCAATCTGGCCGAGGCGATGTCCGCCTGCGCCCCCATGAACGCTGTAAGCGTGAAAGCCGTGTCCCGTGCCGGTGTGGAGTCATAATCCACGCCGAGTCTCGCCAGGAACAGATTGAGATCCGTGAAGCCGATATTGAGCCTGTGCGCCGAGGGGGCGCTCAGCGTCAGCGCCGTCACCGCGCGCTGCACCATCGCCCCCAGCCGGGCAATGTCAAAAACCCCCGCTTCATCAACAAATGCATTCAGGTTGAACACAAAGCCCGGCTGCACGGAGGTTTTGTTCTGCCAAACCTCGGCGCTTGGGCTTCCCAGCCGCGCGGCCAGCAGCTCATGCAGCTGCGCGCCCAGCTCCGGCGCAATTGCGGTGGTTTGCGCCCGGGCTGCGATTGGTGCAATCCAGGCCTGCGCGGCGAGCGCAATGTCCAGCGCGCCCCGCTCCGGCAGTATCCCCGCCAGCGCATCGGCCGCCCCGGCGCCCCAGGCGGCGGGAATTTTAACATCAACCGCCACCGAATCCGGGTCCGCGCGTCCGGCGAACACCGCCTGTTTTATGCCATGCCAGGATTTGTCAGTTCTATAAGTGCCCATGCCCTCATCCTATGCCGGCCTGTGCGCCAGTTAAAGTGCATATAGTGGCAAATTTTGTTCCAAGCCACAAAATACTGTGGATAGTCTGCGCGCAACTTGAAGATGGACCACAGCGCCCGCTTCACTTATATCAGGCGGCATGAGCACTTCCCAATCCGCATCCGTTGCCAAAGTCTCAATCAGCCAGCTCGGTGGTCTGCGCCGGCTAATCTTCAGCCCGGGCCTCGTGCTCTACACGCTTCGCCACGGCCGCCTCGCCGGGCGCGACGAGCAGGGCAATTTATATTTTGAGCGTCCGGCCCATGGCATCGCCCGCAAGGGCCGCCGCTGGGTAGTTTATGCCGGTCCCGCTGATCCTTCTGCCGTCGCCCCGCGCTGGCACGCCTGGCTGCATCGCCTCACGGACCAGCCGCTGCCCGAGACCGGGGGCAAGCCTTGGGTCAAACCGCACCAGCCCAACCTCACGGGCACGGCGGAAAGCTACCGTCCCGCCGGGCATGATTATAAGGGCGGCCAGCGCGCCGCCGCCTCGGCCGATTACGAATCCTGGACGCCGGGGCAGGGATGATGGCCCGCAGACTTCCGGAGCTTTTTACCGGCTTTGCGGTCATCATTGTTGCGGCGGTGTTCTTGGTTTACGCGCTCACCGAATCTGGAACCGTCACCACGAGCGGCTACCCGCTGCAGGCGCAATTCTCAAGCATCGGCAGCCTCACCGTCGGCGCCGATGTTAAAATCGGCGGCGTTGTCATCGGCCATGTCGCCGATGAACGGCTGGACCCCAACACTTACGCCGCCATCGTCCGGCTGGTGATTGATAACGGCATCAAGGTGCCTGAGGACAGCAGCGCCACCATCGCCTCCGATGGTCTGCTGGGCGGCAACTATGTGTCCGTTTCGCCGGGTGGTTCAAACACCATGCTGGCCGCCGGTCAGTCTTTTTCCGTGACCCAGTCGGCGATCAATATCGAGGATCTGCTCGGCAAGTTCATATTCTCCATGGGCGGCACGCCGGGCAAGCCATCCGCTCCCGCCCAGGGCAGCGGCGCGAGCGTGCCGGCTAACCCTGCGGCGCTTTCTCCGGCAGCGGCAAAATAATGCGGCTTCGCACCACCACGGCTGTTCTCGCCTTGCTGGCAGGCGGCGCCGCCTGGGGGCAGACGGGTAGCGCCGTGGCTGTTCCGCCGCCGCCGCCGATTGTTTCGGCCCCTCTTCCTGCGCCGGCTTCTGCCGCCGCGCCTGCGCCGGTTACGCCTCCTCCCGGCCTCGTGCAGGCACAACCCCCTGTTTCGCCAGGGTCCCAGGCGCCGGCCTCCGCCGCCTCAGACTCCAATATGGCTGACACAGCCCCCGTTATTTCCAGCGGTTGGACCCCCGGCAAGACGGCACTGCTTGGTGTGCTCGACAAGGTTGACGGCAGCACGGCCCAGGTATCCATCCCGGTTGGCGGGCAGGCGAATGTCGGGGATCTTCAGGTCTCCGTGCAGTCCTGCCTCATTCGCCCCGCCGGGCAATTGCCGGATGCAGCCATATTCCTGACGGTCGAGCCTTTGGCCAATATATCCGGGCCGCCGTTGTTCCGCGGCTGGATGGTCCGTTCCACGCCCGGCGCAACCGTCGTTGGCGACGCGGGAGAAACCTTTCGCGTCATTGGATGCTCGTAGCACCCGGTTCTGAACTTCGAGGCATCGAAACATCTTTTTTGGAGGCGCTGGCTCTTTCTTTTCAAGGGCCTGCTTGCCGCTTCCGTGCGCGGCAAGATGCAGCGGAGCTCACCAGCAGAGCAGCCCGATTACCATTTGTTCATTTTTGCGCTGCAAAATTGTGCTAAAAATACAACATAGTCAGAATGTTAAGGATTGAAGTGAATTCGCTCTGTTGAATCATCCGGGGCACGACTAAATGAGCGAGGTTCGTTTTGTAATTTTTGGAGTTTAGCCATGAAGCTGCGCTTAGCCCTTGTCGCCGCCACCTGCCTTGCATTGCCGATCATGGCGCATGCACAGCCGGTCACCGGCCCTTATGTCAGCCTGGGTGCTGGCACCAGCATTCTCAACCCGGTCCCCGTGAGCAACTCCGGCAAAATCCTGTCCCGTCCTTCTTATGCTGGCGATCTCGCCGTCGGTTACGGTTTTGGCAACGGCTTCCGCGTGGAGCTGAATGGTAACTACTACCGCAACACCGCGCATAAAATCGGCGGTGGCCCGCGCGTTACCGGCGGTTTGGATACCTACGGCCCGATGGTCAACGCGCTGTATGATATGAATGTCGGCCTGCCGATCTTCCCTTATGTCGGCGCTGGCGTCGGCTATCAGTGGCAGAATCTCGACTCTTCGCTGAAGACTGCGGGCTACGCCCCGGTCAGCGGCAACAAGGGCAGCTTCGCCTATAACATCATCGCCGGCGCTGCTTATCCGTTGCCGATGGTCCCCGGCCTCTCCCTCACCGCTGAATACAAGTTCACCCAGCTGGTTGAGAGCCGCAACTACAATGAAGCCGGCACCCGCTTTAAGCTTGGTCAGGAATCCAGCCACACTTTCCTGCTCGGCCTGCGCTATCAGCTGTTTAATCCCGCTCCCGCGGCCCCGGCCGTGGCGCCGGTTGCCGCCCCGGTCGCCGCGGCCCCGGCACCTGCCCCGGCCCGCACCTACCTGGTGTTCTTTGACTGGGATAAGGCCAGCCTGACCCCGCGTGCGACCCAGATCATCGCGCAGGCGGCGTCCGACAGCAAAACCCAGGCCACCACGACG
>NZ_JABEVC010000039.1 GCF_013044125.1 Acidocella sp.
GCCTCACACCCCGCATGCCCGCCGCCAATGATAATCACATCGTATTTCATGAGGGGGGTATTAGCGAGTTTGCAGGTATATAGGCAAGGTTTTGGCAGGGCCCTGCCCTGCAACCCGGCCGGGGGTTCCACCCCCTGCACCCCTGGCCGGGCCTGAGGCCCGGACCCCGTTAGTTTGGGACCTGTGCCTCACAACAAAGCGCGGATAAAAATGCAGTTGCCAGAATCCAATGGATCAGCAACGGTTAAAATTTACAGAAGGCATTTCCAACATGGTTCTTAATAGACACGATAAAAGCAATAGGCGTTCGTACCTTGCGCCTGCACGAGCCGGACTAATAGGACTGATTCTACTTGCGGCATTAACGGAAGTAAGCGTTGCTCAAAGCAAAAGTGACCCGCAGAGGGAAGCAAAACAAACTGAGGCCCGGCACCAACCGTCGGAAGCACAGGTAGGTAGTGCGATAAGTGGCACTCAATACCATCCAGTATGCGACAGCCCACCATCCCGCGAAGATGCCGAGTATTGCCAGGAATGGCGTGCCGCAGTAGCGGCTCAGAAACAGGCCGAATTGGCTTTCTATCAGCTCATCGCCAGCATCATCGGAATCGGGGCAGTAACTGCAACATTATATTTGACCTTCATGGCTACCCGCGCCGCCATCGAAAGTGTCGAAGCATCCCAAAGAAGCGCCAAAGCTGCCGAAAATGCTGTCCAGAAAAGTGAAGCTATTTTGGCGCATGCTGAACAAACCGCTGAGCGACAATTGAGGGCTTATGTATATGTTTCCGAAATTCATTGCGCCATAATTAATGGAATACGGACAGTCAAAACGACTTTTAAGAATTTCGGGCAAACACCAGCTTACGAATGTTCCATTGTCGTCAAAGTGTGGATTCGCCCTTATCCTTTCGATCCACAGGGGGATTGGAACGTTTACAAAGAGCCGCCGGTGCAATCGGTCGATACTGTCCCGCCCAGCACTATTTCTGAAAATTATATCGAGGTTCCCGTCATAACTCCAGAAACCGAGCAAGCTATAGCTTCTGGTGCTGCCGGAATTTGGATTTTTGGTGAGATTTCCTATGTGGACTGCTTTAAAAATCAACGGTGTACAAATATCAGATTGGTGTGCCATGGAGATAATTGGAAAAAGGGATCATTTAGCCCCGACAAGGAAGGCAATAACTCCAATTAAAACGGCAACTGTCACCGCGATTTTTTCATGTCGCTTCAACGTTAGCTAGTTTTTGAGGTTTTGTGAGCTTGCCCAAAAACCCCGCCTACTTCCCAATACAAAACCCCGAAAACACGGCGTCGAGAATCTCCTCCACGCCGATTACCCCTGTCAGCCTTGCCAGGGCGTACGCGGCGGCCCTCAGCTCCTCGCCGCGGCACTCGGGCGCGCGCTCCGCCAGAGCCCGCTCCAGCGCCGCCGCAGTGTCCCGCACGCAGGCAATCTGGCGTGGCCGTGCCAGCGTGGCCGCACCCTTGGTGTCGGTGAGCCGGGCCGCCGCCGCCGCCAGTTCGGCGCGCAATTCAGCCATCCCCTGCCCTGTTTGGGCCGAGACCCCCTCGCCCGCCAGATCAGCCTTGGTACGCACGAACAGCACCGCGATACCTTCCGGCACGGCTGGAAAATCCTCGCCCGGCGCCGCCACGGCGATGATCAGATCCGCCCGCGCCGCCCGCGCCTGGGCGCGCCGCACGCCCTCGGCCTCCACAAAATCCTCCGTCTCGCGCAGCCCGGCTGTGTCGGTCAGGTGCACCGGCACGCCGCCCAAATCCACCCGCACGCCCACCGCATCGCGCGTGGTGCCGGGGATATCGGAGACGATCGCCACCTCCTCGCCGGCCAGCGCGTTCAGCAGTGTGGACTTGCCCGCGTTCGGCGCGCCGAGGATGACGAATTCCAGACCTTCGCGCAGCCGCGCCGCCGCCGGGGCGGCTTCCAGAATCTCCTGCATTTCGCGGTGGATGCCGGCAATCCGCTGAACCAGCCCGGCCTCGACATCCGGGGGCAAATCCTCATCGGGAAAATCGATCAGCGCCTCCTGCTGCGCCATGGTCTGGCGCAGTGACTCCCGCCAGGCTTCGCAGGTTTTTTGCAGCGCGTCCGCGCCCTCAATCGCCTGCGCGCGCTGCGCCTCGGTTTCGGCGGCGATCAGGTCAGCCATCGCCTCGGCTGCCACAAGGTCCATGCGGCCGTTCAGGAAAGCGCGGCGGGAGAACTCCCCCGGCTCCGCCGGGCGCCCTCCCAGGGCCACCAGAGCCTCAGAAACCGCCGCGAAAACCGCGCGGCCACCGTGCAGCGAGAATTCGGTGGAATCCTCACCGGTGAAACTGTGCGGGCCGGGGAAGCTGGTGACCAGCGCATGGTCCAACACCCTGCCCTGCCAGCGCAGCGGCCGCAGCGAGGCATGGCGCGGCGCGGGCAACCCGCCCGCCAGGGCGGCGGTGATCTCCAACGCCTTCGGCCCGGAAAGCCGCAACACGGTGACAGCCCCGCCCCGCCCGGTGATGGGTGAAAATATGGTGCTCATGGCTTCACCGCCGGTTGGCGCGCCCCCGGCCCGCGGCGGCGGAGCAGTATCTCGCTCAGCACCGCGACGAAAACCAGCACCAGCGCCACCGCCGCGGCCAACGCCAGCTCGCTGAGCTCAGGCGCCGCCAGCACCAGGCCGCCAAGCAGCAGCATCCCGTAGGCATGCGAGGGTGGAAAGCGAGGCGCCAGACGGCTGCGGAACAGCCCGTTGCCCAGCAGATACAGCGCCGGGCCACCCAGAATCATCAGCCCGCTGGCCGCCGAGGCTGGCGCGCCCGGCTCATGCAGCAGCAGCGCGTCAGCAGCGGCATCGGCGATGATGCCCGCCACCAGCAAGCCGTGCAGATAGGTATAGGCCGCGCGGGCGATCCGGCCGGGGTCCGCCGCATGGGCGAAGGCATCGGCGGTGCGTTCGGCGGCATGGTCAAAATAAATCCACCACAGCGCCACGCTGCTCAAAAACGCCACGAAAAACGCAGCGAGGTTCAGCCAGTCCCAGTGCAAAGCGAAAAACGCCGCGCCGGTGACCGTGATGGACTCCCCCAGCGCGATGAGGATGAACCCCGCGCAGCGTTCGGCCAGATGGTAGCTGTCAATATTCCAATCCGCCGTGGCCGAGCGGCCCAGCCCCGGCACATAATACCCCATGGCCGGGGCGGAAATATCCACCGCCAGGGCGAGCAGCCAGAGTTTTTCGCGCAGTAGGCCGGAGGCCAGGCCCCCGGCCAGCCAGAACAGGCCGGAGAGCGAGAACCAGATGACAATGCGCCGCATATTACGAAAATTGCCCGCATGGTGGCCGCGGACCGCCCAAAGCATGAACAGGCTGCGGCCAAGCTGCATGACCACATAGCCGGCGGCAAAGCTGAGGCCCCGCGCGGCAAAGGCGCCGGGCAGCGAGGCGGAGAGCAAAAGCCCGAGGAAGCTGAGCGCGATGAGCATGAGTTGCACCGGGCGGTGGCGCGGGTCCAGCCAGTTGGTCACCCAGGCGGTATAGACCCACACCCACCACACCGCCGCGAACAGCATGAGCGTGTGCAGGAGCCCGGCCGGCGTGAGATCGGTGTACAGCGTGGCGGCGAGCTGGGTGACAGCGAAGGCGAACACCAGATCGAAAAAAACTTCCACCTGCGTGACCGGCGCGCCCCCCTGCCCTTTGCGCGGGCGCAGGTAGCTGCGCGGGGCGAAGGGAAAAGTCATTACACTAACTTGCCGTTAAATATCGTGACGCGAGATGTTCCTGGAACGCCGCCGGATTCAAATTCTCCCCGGTGGCGGCTATAAGAAGTTCATTGAATCCAAGCCGCGCCGCCTGCCCGTGGATGTGCCGCGCCAGCCAGCCCGCGAGGGGCGCGAAATCACCAGCGGCCAGATGCGCCTCCAGCGCAGGCAGCGCCTTGCGGGCAGCGGCGAAAAGCTGGGCCGCTGCCATCGCACCCAGCGTGTAGCTGGGAAAATAGCCGATTGCGCCGTCATACCAATGGATGTCCTGCAGGCAGCCCTGCGCGTCATCCGGCGGGGTGATGCCGAGGAGCGCGTGGAAGCCATCGTTCCAGGCGCCCGGCAGGTCCGCCACTGCCAGGTCGCCCGCGAGCAGCGCCTGCTCCAGGCGCAAGCGCAGCAGCACATGCGCCGGATAGGTCAGCTCATCGGCCTCCACACGGATGAAACTGCGCGCCACATGCCGCAGCCGCCGCCGCAACGCAGCCGGTGAAATGGGTTTGTTGAAGGCGCTGGCAAGAACAGGCGCCAGATAGCCGAGAAACGCATCAGAGCGCACGGCCTGCATCTCGATGATCAGCGACTGGCTCTCATGCGCCGCCATGCCGGCCGCTTGCCCCACTGGCTGGCGGCGCCACGCGGCGGGGAGTTGTTGCTCATACAAGGCGTGGCCGGTTTCGTGCAGCACGCCGGTGATGGCGGAGAGCGGGTCGGCTTCGTCATAGCGTGTGGTGATGCGGATGTCCGTGGGCGTACCGCCGCAAAACGGGTGGGCGGAGCGGTCCAGCCGGGCGGAGGTGAAATTCAGCCCGGCCGCGGCGGCAAGCTGGCGGCACAGCGCCTCTTGAATCGCGGTGGCGTAGGGGCCGGGGGGCAGTGTTTCGTGAGACTGACGGTTCTGGATTTCCTCAGCCTGCGGCAAGGCTTTTTGCAAAAATATTTCGTAGTTTCCAAAAATCGGCGCCACATCGGCGGCGTGGATGCCGCGCTGATACTGGGTCATCAGCGCATCATAGGGCGAGAGGCCGAGCGCCGCGCCGAGGATTTGCGCGGACTGGCGGGTGAGGTTGAACACCTCCGCCAGCGCGGGGCGGACGGCGGCAAAATCCGATTCCTTGCGGGCGGTGCGCCAGATGGTCTCGCAAGCGCTATTGGCGCGCGAACTGGCCTCCACCAGGTCTCGCGGCAGCGCGGTGGCGCGGGTGTGGGCCTCGCGCATCAGGGCGAGATTCTGCCGCGCCCAGGGGTCAGCCGGCGGGGTGACGGTGGCAAAGTCCTCAGCCAGCGCCGGGGCGGTGAGCAGCTCATGCGAGAGACCGGCCAGGGTCGCCATCTGCTCGCCCCGCGCCTGCGCGCCACCGGGGGGCATCATCGCCGCGGCGTCCCACCCCAGCATGGCCGCCGCTTCGTTCAGCGTGGCGATGCGGGCGAATGCCTGCTCCAGGCGCTTATAAGAAGTCATGGGTCCAGCAGCCTTTTCCGGGCGAAGAAGAAGAATTCGAACACCAGAACGCCCGCGAAGCCGAACCAGGTGAGCGCGTATTCATAATGATTATTCGGCGGCGTGGGCAAATGCTGCGCGGGTTGCGGCGCGGGGCTGCCGGGGGGCGGCAACGGCCCCATGGCGATGAGTATTTTCGGATTGACGTTTTTCAGCCCCATGCCGGCGGCAATTTTGGCCGCGTTGAGGGTGTAATACAGCCCCTGCCCCGGACTGTCCGGCGCTGCGAACCAGCCGGGTGTGATGCTGCTGTGCAGATAGCCCGCCACCTGGGTTGGGCCGGCGGGCTCCGGGTATGGCGTGGGGGTTTGTTGCGGCACCCAGCCGAGGTCCACCAGCACGATCTGCCCGTTGGGCCGCGCGAAGGGCATGAGAATTTCACCACCGGCGATGGGGCCGGTTGGGCTGTCATGCACCTCGTCACCATAAAGCGCGGCCTTGCCGGGAACCCAGGCCCCGGCGATGGAGACCTTCTCAAACGGCGTGGGATGATCAGGCAGCGGGATCGGCGCTGAAATTTCAGCGGTGTGGATGGCTGCGAGAATCCCCTCCTTCCACTTGAGCCGGTGCAATTGCCACACGCCCAGCGCGATGAGCAGCCAGAACGTGATGAAAGCGGCGATGCCGGGGGCAATCAGCCGCTTCCACTTGGGCGGGGTCATGCGATGCCGGCTTTCACCGGCATGGCGCTGGGGGATGGACTAGCCCGCGACAATCGCGCTGCGGCCCAGGAAGTAGATGCAGACGAAGAGGAAGAGCCACACCACGTCCACGAAGTGCCAGTACCAGGCGGCGGCCTCGAAGCCGAAATGGCGCTGCGGGGTGAACTGGCCCTTCATCGCCCGGAACAGGCAGACGGTGAGGAACACGGTGCCGACGATGACATGCACGCCGTGAAAGCCGGTGGCGATGAAGAAGGAGGATGCGAAAATGCCGCCATGATAGAAGGGGAACGGCGAATGGGTGTATTCCCACGCCTGGCCGCAGAGGAACATCAGGCCCAGCATCACGGTGACGGCAAGGCCGCGCACGGTATTTTTATTGTCGCCTTCCAGCAGGCTGTGGTGCGCCCAGGTGATGGTGGTGCCCGAGAGGAGCAGCACCATGGTGTTGAACAGCGGGATGGCGAAAGGATCAATCGTGGTGACGCCCTGGGGCGGCCACACCGGCGCGAAGGCCGTGCCCATTTTTTCGGGGAAGAAGAAATAGTTGAAATAGTTCCAGAAGAAGGAGACGAAGAACATCACCTCCGAGGTGATGAACAGCGCCATGCCATAACGCAGGCCGACCTGGGTGATGACCTTGTGCAGGCCGGGGGTGCGGGCCTCGGACACCACATCGCGCCACCAGACGAACATGGTGGAGACCACGAAGAGCAGGCCGATGCCCAGCAGGACGAAGCTGTGAAGATGCGCTGCCACGATGATACCCGCAAAAGTGGTCATGGCGGCGACACCGCCGCAGAGCGGCAGGATGCTCGGGTTGACCAGATGGTATGGGTGCGGGACGGTGCCTTTGATCTGGTCTGTCGCCGAATGGGCTGGGCTGCTCATATGTCTACACTCTCTTCGCCAAAAAATTGATCCCTGAAACGACTTTCCACCGTTCCCCGATTTTCACCACATTTGCCCGTATTCGTGAAGTTTCACGATGGCGATGGCGTAAACCAGCACGCTGAAACCCGCCAGCGCCGCCAGCAGCAGCAGATTGCGGCCCCGGCGATGGCGGTTGAATTGCGCCCGCTCCTCGGGCGTCCAGTTGGACTTGCTAAGCTCGGTCCGGGGCATTTGATCGCTCATGTTAAATGAACCGATCCACGGCGCAGGCGCCGAACAGAATGAAAAGATACAGGATGGAGAATTTGAACGCCGCGCGCGCCGGGGCGTTGCTGGTCAGGCTGTGGCCCTGGGCATCCTGCTGGTCGTTAAGGACACGCCAGCAATAAAAGCAGAACACCAGGCTGAGCACGAGCGCGCAGGCGCCGTAAACCACCCCGCACAGCCCCAGCAGATAGGGCGAGAGCGCGATGGGCAGCAGCAGCACCGCATAGACCATGATGTTGATCCGGGTGTGGCGCGGGCCTTTGACAACGGGGAGCATCGGCACCCCGGCGCGCTCGTAATCACCCGAGGCGAAGAGGGAAAGCGACCAGAAATGCGGCGGGGTCCAGAAAAACACGATGGTGAACAGCAGCACCGGCAGCAGCGAAACATGGCCGGTGGCGGCGGCCCAGCCGATGACCGGGGGAAACGCCCCGGCGGCGCCGCCGATGACGATGTTCTGCGGCGTGCTGCGCTTGAGCCACATGGTGTAGATGAACACATAATAGAAAATCGAAAACGCGAGCAGCCCGGCGGCGACCAGATTGGTGGCCATGGCCATTAGCAGCACCGAGAGCACCGAGAGCACGATGCCGTAGCCCAGGGCATCACGCGCGGTGATGCGCCCGGCGGGAATGGGGCGCGAGGCGGTGCGGCGCATCACCGCGTCGATATCGGCGTCATACCACATGTTGATGGCGCCCGCCGCGCCTGCGGCCAGCGCGATGCACAGTATGGCGGTGAAGCTGAGCAGCGGGTTGATCTGCGTGGGCGCAACGATGAGGCCGATGGCCCCGGTGAAGACGACCAGCGACATCACCCGGGGCTTGAGCAGGGCAAACCAGTCAGCGGCGGTGCTGACGCTGAGCCCGCCCGAGAGGGTGGAGTCACTCATGCGTCAGGCCCGCGAATGCCAGCTGGCGCCGGCATGACGATGAGAGACATCCCCTCCATTAACGGATGACCGGAACGTCTTCAAAGGTGTGGTGCGGCGCGGGAGAGGGCACGGCCCATTCCAGCGTGGTGGCACCCTCGCCCCAGTAATTATCAGCCAGGCTCTCCTTGGAGGTGAACACCGCATAGAGCACATAGAAGAACACCAGGGTGGAGACGCCAGAGATGATGGAGCCGATGGAGGAGACATAGTTCCAGCCGGCGAAGGCGTCGGCATAGTCCGGGTAGCGGCGCGGCATGCCGGCCAGGCCGAGGAAGTGCATCGGGAAGAAGGTGAGGTTCACGCCGATGAAGAAGGTCCAGAAATGCACCTTGCCCCAGAATTCCGGGTAGGGGTGGCCGGTCATCTTGCCGATCCAGTAGTAGAACCCGGCGAACACCGCGAAGGCGGCGCCCATCGAGAGCACATAGTGGAAATGCGCGATGAGGAAGTAGTCGTTATGGAGTTCCTGGTCGAGACCGGCATTGGCCAGCACGACGCCGGTGGCGCCGCCGATGACGAAGAGGAAGATGAAGCCGATGGCCCAGAGCATCGGGGTTTTGAACTCGATGGAGCCGCCCCACATGGTGGCGATCCAGGAGAAGATTTTGATGCCGGTGGGCACCGCGATGACCAGGGTCGCGACTTCGAAATAGACCTTGCTGTCAGTGCTGATGGCCGAGACGAACATGTGGTGCGCCCAGACGATGAAACCGACGAAGCCGATGACGACCATCGCGTAGGCCATGCCGAGATAGCCGAAGATCGGCTTGCGCGAGAAGGTGGAGACCACATGGCTGATGATGCCGAAGGCCGGCAGGATCATGATGTAGACTTCCGGGTGGCCGAAGAACCAGAACAGATGCTGGAACAGCACCGGATCGCCGCCGCCGGAAGGCTCGAAGAAGGAGGTGCCGAAGTTGCGGTCCATGATGAGCATGGTAATGGCGCCGGCCAGCACGGGGATGGCGAGCAGCAGCAGGAAGGCGGTGACCAGGATGGCCCAGCAGAACAGGGGCATCTTGTGCATGGTCATGCCAGGGGCGCGCATGTTCAGGATGGTGGCGATGAAGTTGATGGCGCCCAGCAGCGAGGAAATACCCGCCAGATGCAGCGAGAACAGCGAGAAGTCAGTCGCCATGCCGGGGGAGTACTGCGCGTTGTCCAGCGGTGGGTAGAGGGTCCAGCCCGCGCCGGCGCCGTTGCCGAGCAGCAGCCCGATCATCACGAACACGAAACCCGCGGCGAGGAACCAGAAGCTCATGTTGTTCAGGCGGGGGAAGGCCATGTCCGGCGCGCCGATCATCATCGGCACGAACCAGTTGCCAAAGCCGCCGATGAGGGCGGGCATGACGAACCAGAAAATCATGATCAGCCCGTGCGCGGTGATGATTGCGTTCCAGGCGGCGCCGGAGGTGATGATGTTGTTATGAGGATACATGAGCTGCTGGCGCATGATGATGGAGAGCACACCGCCGACGCAGGCGCCGATCACCGCCATGGTGATGTAGAGGGTGCCGATGTCCTTATGGTTGGTGCTCATCAGCCAGCGTTCAACGAAGCCCTTCTGATGATGGGCCTCGTGCGAATGGTCCGAATGGTCGTGCGTGGTTGCGGTCATATCTGGCTCCTGTCCGGGGCTTAATTCGAAGAAGCGTCGGCCAGCTTATTGACTGGCAGGGGGGATGATAGCGGAGAACGCGGCATTATGTTCATTGATAATTCGCCTGCGCGTATTTTACCCAGTTGAGGTAGTCAGCCAGCGGAACGGCCTTGATCTCGATGGGCATCGCGTCATGGCCGACGCCGCAGATCTGGTTGCACTGGCCGTAATAGGTGCCGACCTTGGGAATGATGGTCCACTGGGTAAGGTTGGTGCCGGGGATGGCGTAGCGCTGCATGCCGAGCGAGGGCATATAGAAACCGTGCAGAACATCCGCGCTGGTGATGACGAATTTGATCTTCTTGCCGGCGGGGACGACCATCGGGTGGTCAACCGAGAGGCGGCGGATCTCGCCGGGCTGGATCTGGTTGTCGGGGATCATGTAGCTGGTGTAGTCCAGCCCGCCCGCCACGCCGGGGTAGCTATATTCCCAGTACCACTGATGCCCGGTGACGTTGATGGTCAGGTAGGGGTTGGAGGTGTCGGCCTCGTAGTAGATCAGGTTAATCGAGGGGATGACGATGACCGCCAGCAGCAGGGTGGGCACCACGATCCAGATCACCTCGATGAGGGTGTTGTGGGTGACCGTGCTGGGCACCTTGTTGCGCCCGGCGCGGAAACGGATGAACACATACGCCAGCAGCAGGGCGACGAAGCCGACCACCCCGGTCATGATCCAGAGCACGAATTTCATCAGCCAGTCGATCTTCTCCATCATCGGGCTGCCGGCGGCGGGAAACCACATCTGCCAGTTATGCGGCGCGTTGACATAGACGTTCGCCGCCGCCGATGGGTCTGTGGCGGTGGCCTGCGCCAGCGCCGCGTGGCCAAACAAGGCCAGCAAACCAGCCACGCCCAATGCCGAAGTGATACACCGCTTCATTCTCGTTATCCTGCTTAAGTGCCCAAACCGTAAAGCCGGTTTGCCCCGATTTCCTTCCTGATATAAGCCAGCCCCCATAATATCAAGTTTCCAGGGCGAAGGAATTTAGCGCAGCACGGCGCACCGCGCGGGCGCGGCGCGGGCACTCTATCATGGCAGGGTCATGGCCAAATTTCCGCGCGGCCCGGGCGGGGCGCGAAAATTCCAGGTTTTACCTGGGTTCGTTGGTCAGCTCAACCAGGCTGAACAGGCTGAAGGGCGGCATTTTGGTGATGCGGGCGGCTTTGAGGTCGGCGGCTTCAAAAATATGGCCGGTGCGGAAATCCGGGTGCCAGCCGATCAGCGCGGAGGCTGGGGCGAGGGCGCGTTCCACCCACCAGATGGGGCCGCGCGCGCGGGCGAAATGATTGACCAGCAGGATGGTGCCGCCGGGTTTGACGACGCGCTTCAACTCCGCGAGCAGCAGGCGCGGTTTTGGCACCACGGAGGCGACGAACATGGCGACCGCGATATCGAACGAGGCGTCAGGGAAGCTGGTCGCCTGGGCATCCATCTCCTGCAGGGCCTCGATGTTGCGCAGGCCGAGCGTCTCGGCGCGCGCGCGGGCCTTGAGCAGCATGTCCGCCGAAAGGTCGATGCCGGTGACGCGCTTGGCCGGGCTGTAAAGCGGCAGCGCCAGGCCCGTGCCGACCCCGACCTCCAGCACCTGCTCTCCCGGCGCGCGGTTGACCGCCTCCACAGCGGCAAGCCGGCTGTGTTGCGAGACGAGACCGAACCAGTTGTCATAAAAGACCACCTGCCGCTTGTAGGCGGCGCGCACGGCGTCGGCATCCATTGGCGCGCGTGGCCCTTTTAATGCCGTGCCAAAAGCATCAGCCATATGGTGTCCTCAACTTGTCATCGTATTCATAAAGACCTTGGCGCATAATCGGTGGTCAAGGCAATGGCTGATGTGTTCCGGCGCGGTTTCAGAAGCCGAATTTCACCTGCCGGTCGTTGGCGGTAAGCAGGGTGCGGTAGCGGCTGAGCGCCAGCAGCGGGAAGAAACGCGGGTAGCCGTGGTATTTGAGGTAGAACACCCGCGGGAAGCCGACGGCGTTGTAGGCCTGCTCGGTCCAGCTGCCTTGCGCGTCCTGCGCCCCCTCGAGATAGGCGGCGCCTTTTTTCACCGCGTCATGGTCCGCAAGGCCGGCGGCCATGAGGCCGAGCATCGCCCAGGCGGTCTGGCTGGGCAGGCTTTGTGCCGCCTCGCCGTGGAATTCGCCGGAGGGCGCGCCCGCGTAGCTCTCGCAATCCTCGCCCCAGCCGCCGTCAGCGCGCTGTTTGGCGATGAGCCAGGTGGCGGCGCGGGTGATCGCCGGGTCGTCATGCGCCACGCCCGCCGCGTTGAGGGCGCAGAGCACAGACCAGGTGCCGTAGATGTAATTCGTGCCCCAGCGGCCGAACCAGGAGCCGTCCGGGCATTGGGTCTCGCGCAGATATTGCACGCCGCGCGCGATGGCGGGCTGGTCCTCGGGGTGGCCAAGCTGGGCGAGAAAGGAGATGCAGCGCGCGGTGACATCCTCGGTCGGCGGGTCGAGC
>NZ_JABEVC010000040.1 GCF_013044125.1 Acidocella sp.
ACGCGCGTGCAAACGCCGCGCTTCTGGGGGCAACCCTCAAGGGCCGGCACCTTGTTCCGCTTCGGCGCGGGCTCACGGCCCTTGGCGATCAACTGATTAATGGTCGGCATATCTCATCCTGCTTCGTGTGTTCCCCGTACCCCGGATTATTCCAGTTCAGGTCATCCATAAAAAACGGCCGCAAGCCGGAATGTCCTGCTTGCGGAAACGACTCCAGCACGCGGCCTTAGTTCCGGTCTCCCGGGACGGCGCCGCACGCGCCAGATTTTTCATCGACAACCCGCGCCTGAAGAAGTCCCAGAGCCACGAGAGCGCCTTCCTTAAGAGCCCCCCACCCCCAAGTCAAGCATTAGCGCCCGACTCAATGGCAGAAAAACCCAGGTAACGGTTTTGGGCATGGCTCTCGCGCGCCGCGCGCCCGCCACAACGCGAAACGGCGCCCCAGGGCGGGGCGCCGTTCCATTCAACCGGCTAAACAGGCTCTCTCCAGCCTACTCTGCGGCGTATTCCGGCTTGCTCAGCGCGGGGCGCTGCCCGCCCAGGGCCTGGCGGTCCCGCCCGGCCGCCACGGAGCGCAACCGGTTCATCACGCTGCCCGTACCCGCCGGGATCAACCGCCCGACGATCACGTTCTCCTTCAGGCCCGACAGCGAATCCATCTTGCCCGCGGTAGCCGCTTCGGTGAGCACCCGAGTCGTCTCCTGGAAGGAGGCGGCCGAGATAAAGCTCTGCGTCTGCAGGCTCGCCTTGGTGATGCCCTGAAGCACCGGCAGGCCCACGGCCTTGCGTTCGTCCTCGGCCAGCTTACCGTTCTCGATGTCGAACTCCACCCGGTCCACCAGCTCGCCCACCAGGAAGGTGGTGTCCCCGGCCTCGGTGATTTCCACCTTCTGCAACATCTGACGCACGATGACCTCGATATGCTTATCGTTGATCTTCACACCCTGCAGACGATAGACGTCCTGGATTTCATTCACCAGATAGTCAGACAGCGCCTCGACCCCGAGCACGCGCAGAATGTCATGCGGCACGCGCGGGCCATCCACCAGCGGGTCGCCCCGGCGGACATAATCGCCCTCCTGCACGGACACATGCTTGCCCTTGGGCACCAGATACTCGGTATCCTCCCCGGTCTCGTCGTTCTTCACGATCACACGGCGCTTGGCCTTGTAATCCTTGCCGAACTCCACGCGCCCGTCGATTTCCGCGATAATCGCATGATCCTTCGGCCGCCGCGCCTCGAACAGCTCCGCCACCCGCGGCAGACCGCCGGTGATGTCGCGCGTCTTGGAGCCTTCGCGCGGAATCCGCGCCAGCACGTCGCCGTCGGCCACGCTCGCCCCGGGCTCCACCGAGAGGATGGAGTCCGGCGCCAGGAAGTAGCGCGCCTCGGCGCCGTTGGTCAGGCGCACGATCTCGCCCTTGGCATCCTTCAGCAGCAGCCGCGGCCGCAAATCCGCCCCGCGGGCCGACTGCTTGTAGTCGACCACCACCTTCGAGGTCAGACCCGTCACCTCATCAACCCGCTCCACCAGCGTGATGCCCTCGATCAGATCCGCGTATTCCACGATACCCGCCCGCTCGGTGATGATCGGCAGGGTGTAGGGATCCCACTCGGCCAGCTTCTGGCCGCGCGTCACCGTTGCCCCCTCGTCGCCCAGCAACCGCGCGCCGTAGGGCACACGGAAACGCGCGCGCTCCCGGTTGGCGTTATCGGTAATGATGATTTCGCAATTACGGCTCATCACCACCGGCACGCCCTGGCTGTTCGTCACCACGTTGCGGTTCCTGATCGCGATGGTGCCATCATGGCTGGCCTCCACGTTGGACTGCTCGGCGCCACGCTGCGCCGCACCGCCAATATGGAAGGTACGCATGGTCAGCTGCGTGCCCGGTTCACCGATTGACTGCGCCGCGATCACGCCCACGGCCTCGCCGGCATTCACCGGCGTTCCGCGCGCCAGATCACGCCCGTAGCAATGGCCGCAAACCCCGATCTTGGTATCGCAAGTGAGCACGGAGCGAATCTTCACCGACTCCACGCCCGATTTCTCGATCTTCTCGGCCTCGGATTCCTCGATCAACACATTCGCCGCGACAATCTCGGTCCCACTGGCCGGATCGAGCACCGCCGCCGCTGTGGTCCGGCCCAGCACGCGCTCGGCCAGGCTGGAGACGACCTCACCACCATCCATCACCGCGCTGACCGTCAGCCCCCGCTCGGTGCCGCAATCTTCCTCGATGATGATGCAATCCTGCGCCACGTCGACCAGGCGGCGCGTCAGATACCCCGAGTTCGCGGTCTTCAACGCCGTATCGGCAAGTCCCTTGCGGGCGCCGTGGGTCGAGTTGAAGTAATCGAGAACCGAAAGACCCTCTTTAAAGTTGGCGATGATCGGCTGCTCGATGATCTCGCCCGAAGGCTTGGCCATCAACCCGCGCATACCCGCCAGCTGCGACATCTGCGCCGGCGACCCACGGGCGCCGGAGTGGCTCATCATCCACACCGAGTTGGTCTGCTTGCCGATCTCCTGGCGCGAGATCTCCTTCATCATCGCCGTGGCGACCAGGTCCTTACAACGCGACCACGCATCAACCACCTTATTATAGCGCTCGCCCGCGGTGATCAGACCATCCTGATACTGCTGCTCGAACTCGCGCACCTCCGCCTGGGTGGCTGCCACCAGCCCGGCCTTGGAGTCGGGGATACGCATGTCGTCCTTGCCGAACGAAATACCAGCCCGCGCCGCATGCTTGAAGCCAAGTCCCATCATGCGGTCGCAGAAGATCACCGCCTCTTTCTGCCCGCAATGGCGGTACACAAGGTCGATCACGTCGGAGACGTTCTTCTTGGTCAGCATCTTGTTAACAACCGAGAACGGCACATTCGGATTGAGCGGCAGCAACTGGCCGATCAGCATCCGCCCCGGCGTCGTCACCACGATGGACTTCTTCTTCACGCCGTCATGGCCAATCGACTCCACCCGCGCGCGGATCTTGTCATGCAGCTTCAGCGCCCCGGCCGACATCGCGAACTCGATCTCGGCAACAGTGCCGAACGCGCGCGCGTCCTCATCCTTGGTCACGCCAAATTCCGTGGTCTCCAGCGAGAGGTAATACAGCCCGAGCACGATATCCTGGCTCGGCACGATGATCGGCTTGCCGTTCGCGGGCGAGAGGATGTTGTTGGTCGACATCATCAGCACGCGCGCTTCCAGCTGCGCCTCGATGGAGAGCGGCACATGCACCGCCATCTGGTCGCCGTCGAAATCCGCGTTGAAGGCGGTGCAGACCAGCGGGTGCAGCTGAATCGCCTTGCCTTCGATCAGCACCGGCTCGAACGCCTGGATGCCCAGGCGATGCAGCGTCGGCGCGCGGTTCAGCATCACCGGATGCTCGCGGATCACCTCTTCGAGAATATCCCACACCTCGGGACGCTCTTTCTCGACCATCCGCTTCGCCGCCTTGATGGTCGTCGCCAGGCCATATTTTTCCAGCTTGGCGTAGATGAACGGCTTGAACAGCTCCAGCGCCATCTTCTTCGGCAGGCCGCACTGGTGCAGCTTCAGCTCCGGCCCCACCACGATGACCGAACGGCCGGAATAATCGACGCGCTTGCCGAGCAGATTCTGCCGGAAACGGCCCTGCTTGCCCTTCAGCATGTCGGAGAGCGACTTCAGCGGGCGCTTGTTGGTACCCGTAATCGCACGGCCGCGGCGGCCGTTGTCGAACAGCGCGTCCACCGACTCCTGCAACATGCGCTTCTCGTTGCGCACGATGATATCCGGCGCGCGCAGCTCCATCAGCCGCTTCAGCCGGTTGTTACGGTTGATCACCCGGCGGTACAGATCGTTCAGATCCGAGGTCGCGAAGCGCCCGCCGTCCAGCGGCACCAGCGGGCGCAGCTCGGGCGGAATCACCGGCACCACATCCAGCACCATCCATTCCGGGTGGGTGCCGGAGTCGAGGAAATTCTCGACCAGCTTCAACCGCTTGACCAGCTTCTTGCGCTTGGTCTCGGAATTGGTCTCCTTCAGCTCGGCGCGCATCCGCGCCTTATCCTCGGCAAGGTCGATGCCCAGCAGGATATGCTTGATCGCCTCGGCGCCGATGCTGGCGCGGAACCCGTCCTCACCGAACTCGTCCTGCTTATTATACAGCTCGTCTTCCGAGATCAGCTGGTGCAGCTTGAGGTCGGTCGTGCCCGGCTCGAGCACGATATACGACTCGAAATACAGCACCTTCTCGACATCTTTGAGCGTCATATCCAGCATCGTCGCGATACGGCTCGGCAGCGACTTGAGGAACCAGATATGCGCGACCGGCGAGGCCAGCTCGATATGGCCCATGCGCTCGCGGCGCACCTTCGCCAGCGTAACCTCCACGCCGCATTTCTCGCAGATGATGCCACGGAACTTCATCCGCTTGTACTTGCCGCACAGGCACTCGTAATCCTTGATCGGCCCAAAAATCCGCGCGCAGAACAACCCATCCCGCTCGGGCTTGAAGGTCCGGTAGTTAATCGTCTCCGGCTTCTTGATCTCACCGTAGGACCAGCTGCGGATCTGCTCCGGCGAGGCGATCTGGATCTTGATCTGATCGAAAGTCGCGGCCTGACCGGTCTGGCCAAGAATCTTCATTAAATCATTCATCGTTCATCACCCTTGAACCGCCGGATGCAAGGTCTCCCCCGCACCCGGCTATAGATTAGGTAGCGCTCTGTTCCAGATCGACGTTGAGCCCAAGCGACTTCAGCTCTTTCAGCAGCACGTTGAAGCTCTCGGGGATACCGGCCTCGAAATTGTCCTGCTCGCGCACGATCGCCTCATAAACCTTGGTACGGCCGGAAACGTCGTCGGATTTCACCGTCAGCATTTCCTGCAAGGTGTACGCGGCGCCGTAAGCCTCAAGCGCCCACACTTCCATTTCACCAAAGCGCTGGCCGCCGAACTGCGCCTTGCCGCCCAGCGGCTGCTGGGTCACGAGCGAGTACGGCCCGATCGAGCGCGCATGGATCTTGTCGTCGACAAGATGATGCAGCTTGAGCATGTACATGTACCCAACCGTCACCTTGCGCTCGAACGGCTCGCCCGTACGGCCATCGACCAGCACCGACTGCCCGGACACATCCATGCCCGCCTTCGCCAGCATCGCCTCGATATCGGGGATGCGCGCGCCATCGAACACCGGCGTCGCAATCGGCACGCCCTTCTTGAGGTTGCCGCACAGCTCGATCAGCGCCCCGTCATCCATGCCGGCGATCTGCGCGTTATAGATCTCCTCGCCATACACATCCTTCAACAGGTCCAGCAGTTCCAGCTTGGCCTCGCCGGTGCGGCGGTATTCTTCCACCGCCACGCCGATCTGCTTGCCCAGATTCGCGCAGGCCCAGCCCAGATGCACTTCCAGGATCTGCCCGACATTCATGCGCGAGGGCACGCCCAGCGGGTTCAGCACCAGGTCAACCGGCGTGCCGTCCGGCAGGAACGGCATGTCCTCAACCGGCACAACCCGCGAGACCACACCCTTGTTGCCATGGCGTCCGGCCATCTTGTCGCCCGGCTGCAGCTTGCGCTTCACCGCCACGAACACCTTGACCATCTTCATCACGCCGGGCAGCAGCTCATCGCCGCGCTGCAGCTTCTCGACCTTGCTCTCGAAACGCTCCTGCAAGCGCTTCACCGCCGCATCAAACTCGCGCTTGAGAATTTCGATCTGCGCCATCACGGCGTCGTCCTGCACCACCACATTGCGCCAGGCGCCGCGCGGATGCTCGGCCAGCACTTCGGAGGTGATCTCAGTCCCCGCCTTGATGCCCTTGAAGCCCGAACCGGCAATCTGGCCCAGCAGCGTCTCGCGCAGCCGGTTCAGGAACGAGCGCTCCTGAATCGCGCGCTCATCGTCACGGTCTTTCGCCAGCCGCTCAATTTCCGCCCGCTCAATCGCCAGCGCGCGCTCGTCCTTGTCAACGCCGCGGCGGTTGAACACCCGCACGTCAACAATGGTCCCGGCCACGCCCGGCGGCAGCTTCAGCGAGGTATCGCGCACATCCGAGGCTTTTTCGCCAAAAATCGCGCGCAGCAGCTTCTCTTCCGGCGTCATCGGGCTCTCGCCCTTCGGCGTCACCTTGCCAACCAGAATATCGCCCGGATTCACCTCGGCGCCGATATACACAATGCCTGCCTCGTCGAGGTTGCGCAGCGCTTCCTCACCGACATTGGGAATATCGCGGGTGATCTCCTCCTGGCCGAGCTTGGTGTCGCGCGCCATAACCTCGAATTCCTCGATATGGATCGAGGTAAACACGTCATCGCGGGCAATCCGCTCGGAAATGAGAATGGAGTCCTCAAAGTTGTAGCCATTCCAGGGCATGAACGCGCACAGCGCATTGCGCCCCAGCGCCAATTCGCCCAGCTCGGTCGAAGGGCCATCAGCGATGATATCCCCCTCGGCGACTCTGTCACCAACCTTCACCAAGGGCCGCTGGTTGATGCAGGTGCTCTGGTTGGAGCGCATGTACTTGCGCAGCCGGTAGATATCCACACCCTTGGTCGAGCCATCCTCGGCCGTCGCCCGCACCACGATGCGCGCGCCGTCGATCTGGTCGATCATGCCCGCCCGCTTGGCGACAATGGTCGCCCCGGAGTCGCGCGCCACGGCGGCTTCCATGCCGGTGCCCACGATCGGCGCATCGGACTGGATCAGCGGCACCGCCTGGCGCTGCATGTTCGAGCCCATCAGCGCGCGGTTGGCGTCGTCGTTTTCGAGGAACGGAATCAGCGCCGCGGCAACCGAAACCAGCTGCTTGGGCGACACGTCGATCGCGGTGACCTCCTCGGGCTTGACCAGAAGGAAGTCGCCGTTGCGGCGCACGGATACGAGATCGGCGGTGAACTTGCCGTCCCCATCCTTCTTCGCATCGGCCTGCGCCACCGTCAGGCGCTCTTCTTCCATCGCGGAGAGATATTTCCACGAGGGCTGCACCACACCATCCTTCACCAGCTGGTAAGGCGTCTCGATGAAGCCGTATTTATTCACCTTCGCGTAGGTGGCGAGCGAGTTGATCAACCCGATGTTCGGGCCTTCCGGCGTCTCAATCGGGCAAATCCGCCCGTAATGCGTCGGATGCACGTCACGTACCTCAAACCCGGCGCGCTCGCGCGTCAGACCGCCTGGCCCGAGCGCTGAGAGGCGGCGCTTATGCGTCACTTCCGAGAGCGGGTTGGTCTGGTCCATGAACTGCGAGAGCTGCGAGGAGCCGAAGAACTCACGCACCGCGGCCGCCGCCGGCTTGGCGTTGATCAAATCATGCGGCATCACGCTGTCGATATCGACCGAGCCCATCCGCTCGCGGATCGCCCGTTCCATGCGCAGCAGGCCCACGCGATACTGATTCTCCATCAGCTCGCCGACCGAACGCACCCGCCGGTTGCCGAGATTGTCAATATCGTCGATCGCGCCGCGCCCGTCCTTCAGCTCGCACATGATCTTCACTGTGCGCAGAATGTCTTCCTTGCGCAGCACGCGCACGGTGTCCTCTGCCTCCAACCCCAGGCGCATGTTCATCTTCACGCGGCCCACGGCGGAGAGGTCGTAGCGGTCGGCGTCAAAGAAGAGCCCTTTGAACAGCGCCTCGGCGGTCTCGGAGGTCGGCGGCTCGCCGGGGCGCATCACGCGGTAGATGTCGATCAGCGCATCCTCGCGGTTGCTGTTCTTGTCCGCCGCCAGGGTGTTGCGAATCCACGGGCCGTTGGCCTGATCCACCGCCAGGGTCGGCAGCTCGTCAATGCCCTTGTCCTCCAGCAGCGCCAGCTTGGCTTCCACCAGCTCCTCGCCGGCTTCGGCAAAAATCTCACCCGTCTGCGGGTCATACATGTCAACGGCGATGAAGCGGCCCAGCAGATCGTTGCGGGCCACCAGCACGCGCTTGGTCTTCTCGGCAATCTTGCGGACCACCCGCGCGGTCAGCTTCTCATCGTTCTTGGCGACCACCTCGCCCGTATCGGCATCCACCAGATCCTCGATGAGCTTCTGGTTACGGAACGCCTCCGCCTCGAACGGGCGCGCCCACTGCCCCTTGGTGCAAGTGAACATCACCTGGCCATAAAACGCACCCAGGATCTCCTCGGCGTCCATGCCTTTAATCTCGGCGATCTCCAGGCTCTCGCCCTTGGCCGCGCGCGCCTCGCGCAGCGCCTCGGTGCCAACGCTGGGGAGCGCGTAAAGCAGCGTCGTCACCGGCAGCTTGCGCTTGCGGTCGATGCGCACATACACGATGTCTTTCGCGTCGAACTCGAAATCGAGCCAGGAACCGCGATACGGAATCACCCGCGCGGTGAACAAATACTTGCCCGACGAATGCGTCTTGCCGCGGTCATGATCAAAGAACACACCGGGGCTGCGGTGCATCTGCGAAACGATCACGCGCTCGGTCCCGTTGACCACAAACGTACCGTTATCTGTCATCAACGGCATGTCGCCCATGTAAACGGGCTGCTCTTTAATATCGCGGATCGACTTGGCGCCGGTATCCTCGTCCAAATCCCACACGATCAAACGGAGAATCACCTTCAGCGGCGCCGCATAGGTCATGCCGCGCTGAATGCACTCCTCAACGTCATATTTCGGCTCTTCCAGCTCGTAATGTACGAACTCCAGGCGGCCGCGCCCGGCAAAATCATCAATCGGGAATACCGATTTGAAAACCTCCTGAATGCCCGAATGCGTCCGCGCATCCGGCTTCACATGCATCTGCAGAAAGCTGTCATAGCTCGCGCGTTGCACATCAATCAGGTTTGGCATGGGTGCGACTTCAGGGATGCGCCCAAAGCTCTTACGAATGCGCTTGCGGCCGGTGAAAGACCCTTTACCCAGACCACCATTCATCGCGTTCATCGTACTCACCCTCGCTTTTAAATTTTAGCTCAGTCTTACAAAAACAGGCGGCAGGCGATCACCAAACGGTAATCGCCTGCCCTTTAGGC
>NZ_JABEVC010000041.1 GCF_013044125.1 Acidocella sp.
ATCACCGCCTCCCATCAATCAAATCAACGGGAAACACCGAATCATAACTCACCGCGTCGGGGGAATCCCCGGAGAGTCAGAAAATTCGGCAGCTGGTATAAGACTCAACTTTGAACAAAAGCGGCGGACCCCGTTTCCTTGAGGCGAGGTACGCTGCCAATGTCCGGTAGAATATTTCCACCAGGGTCTGTATCCGCGTTTCTGGTCCGGCCATAAAAAACGGCGCCGCAAGGCGCCGTTTTCATTTAAGGCCGAAGCCGCAAGGCTCAATTGGTCTCTAATGTCGCCTCTGGTGACGCCAGGGATTTCATCAGGTCGAACATACGCTTGCGCATCGCTGGGTCGGTAATGCGGTAATAGGCGCGAACCAGTTCCAGTGTTTCGCGTTTGGTCAAATGGTCATCCACCCCGGCGGCGAAAGGCTCCTGTGCCTCGGCGAAGCCATGCATGCGCCCGCGCGGGCCTGAGACGGGGCTTTCGGACATGCCCTCAGGCATATCATCAAAAAAATAGCTGATCGGCACATCCAGCACGCGGGAAATATCAAACAGCCGCGATGCGCCAACCCGGTTCACGCCGCGCTCATACTTCTGCACTTGCTGGAAGGTCAGGCCCAGCGCATCGCCCAGCCGTTCCTGAGACATGCCAAGCAATGTCCGGCGCAGCCGCACGCGTGAACCAACGTGGATGTCGATTGGGCTCGGGCGGCTTTCGCGCTCCGGGCGGTCGGCGTTCTCTTCGGCCATTTAACTCAACATCTCCAACAATAGGGAGCGGCTATCCTCGCTTCCCGGCACGCTTGGCAGCCCCAGCACTCCCGCCACCCGGCGGCAAACTGAATCAGCCTTAACTCTCCCGCCGCCCATCACCACCCAGGGTAAAGTGCGGTAAGGCTATGATGATTACCAGAGGTTAACGAACATGACAATGCAAAAAATACGGACAAAGAATTATTAAAGAGACGATGTTGCTGAAGAAATATAAATATTAGGTCATGCCAGGGCGGAAATTAGCACACCGGAAACCATTGCCACAAAAGCAAGCATAGCAGGGATTGCAAGCCCAATCCTAGCAAAAAGCGGCGGCGGCAGCTTTCCTGGCAAAGATGTAACCAGCACCCCTTGGCTTTTTAAGGGCAGATAGGCCACGACATGGCCGAAAGCATTAAACATTGCGGTGATGCCGGAATTCGCGTCGCGCGCGAGTGGCAGCCCTTCTTCCACGGCGCGCAGCCGCGCGTCAGCAAAATGCTGGCGCGGTCCCGCAGAGTCGCCAAACCAGGCGTCGTCGGTCACATTCACCAGCCAGGCCGGGCGGTCACGTTCATCCACAATCTGCCCGGAAAAAATGGCCTCATAACAGATCAACGGCCCCACCGGCGGCAGGCCGGGAATGTGCAGCGTCTTGGGGCCGGGGCCAGGGGTGAAGCCTCCGCCCAGCATGTCGGGGATTATTTTCAGCGGAATCCATTTGGGCGTGTACTCGCCAAACGGCACCAGCTTCCATTTGTCATAGATTGCAACCGCCGGCAGCGGTCCGTCGGTCACGACCAGAGAGTTGCGGAAATCAGTCGCGCTCACCCGGCGCAGCGAGCCCGCCAGCACCGGCGCCGTCCCCGTCACCGCGGCAAGTTCCTGGCGCGCCACCGCGTCGCTATCCAGCAGCCACGGTGAGGCCGCTTCGGGCCAGACCACCGCCGTAGCGCCGTTGTTCAGTCCGGCCTGGCTCATGGCCAGCAGTTTCTGCCAGCGCGCCAGCAGCGCCGCGCGGTCGTAGGAGCCGGGTACCGGAAAATCGGGCTGCACCAGCGCAAGGGTGACATTCGTTCCGGCAACCGGCGTTTGCAGCCGGTGCCAGCCATACCCGGCCCACACAAGCAACACCGCCAGCAGTGCCGCCAACCCCCGGCGCCCGAACATCGGCAGCCCGGCCAGCAGCACCGTCAGCAGCGTCATGCCCTGCACGCCCATCAGCGCGGCCGGCTGGATCAACACATCGCCCACGGTGCCGGGAATCGCCCAATCCGTACCCCATAAGTTCCACGGAAAACCCGAGAAGGCGAATTGCTGCACCAGATTCGCGGCGCTCCAGGCCCCTGCGAACACCAGCAGGCGGCCAAACCCCGGTTTCACCGCGCGCGCCGCCAGCGCCGGAATAATTGAATAGAATGCCACCGCCGCGGCCAGCAAAGGGGCGGCGAAGGGCACCAGCCACCAGAAGGTCGCAAGCTCGGTCAGAATCGGCTCGGTGATCCAATACAGCCCCGCCAGCCCAAGGCCAAAGCCGAACAGCCAGCCTGTCAGCGCCACCTGCTTCCAGCTTTTCGCGGCCCCGATCAGCCGTATAAACGCCGGCACGCTGAACAGCAGCACCGGCAGCAGATGCACCGGCGGCAGGCCGAGCGCGGAGGCCATGCCCCATAAAAAAGCCCGCACCAGCGGGCGGGCGGCCAACCAGGCGCCTGCTCGTTTAAGCATGCGGCAGGCCAAATTTCTGCGCCACTTCGGCAAAATCCGCCGCGATTTCGTGCCGCGCCGAGGCCTGCGTGCCATCCTGCGCGCGCACCAGCTGGCAGGTGCGCAAGCCAGCCTCGCGCGCCGCATCCAGCTCCGCTTCCATGTCCGAGAGAAACAGCACTTCGCCCGCCGGAATCCCAATCCCGCGCGTAATCGCACCATAGCTCGCGGCCTCGCGCTTCGGCCCGGCCTTGGTATCGAAATACGCCTGGAACAGCGGTGTCAGGTCGCCCGCGCCGCTATGGCCGAACAGCAGCTTCTGCGCCGGCACGGAGCCGGAGGAATACACATAAAGCCTCACCCCCCCGCGCGCCCAGCGGCGCAGGGCAGGGGCCACATCCGCGTAGATTTCCGCCTTCAGCTCCCCCGCCGCATAGCCTTCCTCCCAGAGCATCCCTTGGATGGCCTTCAGCATCGGGTCTTTCTCGTCGCGGTCCATCTGCGCATACAGCATCTCCAGCGGCGGCACCGGTAAGCCGCCCACCTGCGCATGCGCCGCGCAAAACGCCGCCAGCCGCGCCCGCGCATAGGGAAACAGAACCCGGTGCACAAAGGCGATGGGCGTGGTTGTGCCCTCAATATCCGTGAGGACGGCGGCAGGCGGCACCATCAGACGACCGGGAAGCGGCTGGAAATATCGTCCCCGGTGAACTGCGCGACCCAGCCGGAGGTGTCGGTGAATACCCGCAGCGCCGTGAATAAAGGTTTCTCTCCCGCATCGAACCAGTGCTTCGCGTTGGCGGGCACGCGCAGCAGGTCGCCCTGCTCGCAGAACGCATCATACACCCGCCCGTTCTCATGGATCACGAAATGCCCGCTCCCCTGCACAAAAAAACGGATTTCATCCTCGCTGTGCGTGTGCTCCTTCAGGAATTTCTCGCGTAATGCCGGGGCGGCGGGATTATCAGGCGTCATTTTGATGACATCAGCCGAACCAGCCCCCGTGGCGCCCATCAGCGCATCGAGATACGGCCGGTAGGCGGCCAAAATCTCCTCCGCCGGTTCCTCGCCGCTCAGCTTCACCGGGCTCTCCCATCGCGCGAAGTCAACGCCGATTTTGCTCAGTTCCGCCGCCACAGCGCCCGCATCCTCCGCGCAGAACACCGCTGCGCCGGGCGTGTGGTCCTCATAGATTGTCAAACGGCTCATTTGATTCGTCTCCGTTCCAACTCGCATTGCAGCAGAAATTCCAGCGCTTCCAGCCGCCAGTAGGCATGCTCCACGCTGGTTCCCCAGGCATACACGCCATGCCCGGCGATGACATAGCCAATCGGCGGGCCGCCCAGCAGCAGCGGCTCGATATACGCGGCCAGCCTGCTGATATCCTGATCGTTGGCATACACCGGCAGCGCCACGTCCATCTCATGCGTGGCAAAGCCGAAGGCTTTCAATATCTCGTAGTCCGAGAAGGTGATGGCGCCCTGCATGGAGAGCACGGTGGCGGCCACCGAATGGCCATGCAGCACCGCGCCCACCTGCGGAAACAGCCGGTAGAGCTGGCAGTGCAGCAGCGTCTCCGCGCTGGGTTTCATCCCCTGGCTCAGCGCCTGGCCGGCGTAATCCACAGCCATGATATCGCCGGCCTTCAACCGGCCTTTATGCACGCCGCTACGGGTGATCGCGATGCGGCCGTCATCAATACGCGCGGAAAGGTTGCCGGCGGAGCCTGGCACCCAGCAATGCAAATCCATACGCTGCCCGGCCTCGGCCAGCGCATTCGCCAGTTCAGCGGGAACCATTTCAGCCCTGGTTTACAGTCGTCTTGTTCTGGTCCGGCAGCGGCGCGCTCAGCGAATCCGGCTTGCTCATCGAGGCGTCCTGGCCTTTTTTGCCATCCTCGTCGGCGAGATTCTCCTTGAAGGATTTAATCCCCTTGCCGAATTCGCCCATCAGGTTGCTGACCTTGCCGGTACCGAACACAAGCATGACCACGAACAGCACGATCAGCCAGTGCCAGATGCTCAATCCACCCATAAATTAATCTCCACCCAGATATTTCCCATCTCAGTCTACGCTGATCGCGGAGGAATGCCAAATCGCGGGAGTTGTGCGCAAGTCCAACCTGTGATTGAGATTAACAGATGCGTAACGAACCCGCTCCGCGCCACCAGCTTCCGCGCCATGCCGCGGTCTGCCTGCTGTTTCTGGCCGCCAGCTGGGTTTTCTATGCCCCGCCGCGCCATTGGCTGGGCCTCACCAGCTTTGGTGACGGCCAGGATCCCCTGGCCTTCATCTGGTTCCTCAACTGGTGGCCTTTCGCGCTGTCGCATCATTTGCCGCTGCTGTTCACGCATTATGCCGACGCCCCGGCGGGCACGGATTTGGTGTGGAAAACCTCCATCCCCGCGTTCGGCCTGCTGGCTGCGCCCTTCACCCTGCGTTTCGGCGCTCCGGCGGTATTCAACGTGTTGATGATCGCCGCCCCGGCGCTCTCCGCCTTCGCCCTTTATCTCGCCGCCTGGGAGCTTACCGGCGCCTTCGCCGCCTCGCTGCTCGCCGGCGCGGTCTTCGCCTGTTCGGGCTACGAGATCGGCCAAACCCTTGGTCACCTCAACCTCGCCTTCACCGCCGCTGTCCCGCTCAGCCTCTGGGCGTGCCTGCGCGCGGCCGGGCATAACTGGCCGCGCTGGCGGCTGGGCGTGGTGCTGGGTGGGCTGTTTTTGTTTGAATTCGGCGTCTCACAGGAGATTTTCGCCAGCGAAATTCTCTTCGGCGCCGCCGCGCTGCTGCTGCTGGCCTGGCTGCGCCCTTTGCCGCGCCCCGTGCTGGCCCGCCTGCTGGCGGGCATCCTGCTGGGGCTGGGTCTTTGCCTGCTGCTGGCATCCCCCTTCATCTGGGCCATGCTGCGAGGCTACACCGCCGCGCGGGCCAATTTCCCCACGCCTGATGTCTATTCCAACGACCTGCTGGCAGCCTTCATCCCCACGCCGCTGGTGTTCCTGGGCGGGCATCTGGCGCTGCCGCTGTCAAAACTTTTCACGGGCAATTCAGGCGAGCAGGGCGGCTATTACAGCCTGCCCCTGGTGCTGCTCGCGTTTTCCATCTGGCGCACAACGCCCCTCCCGGCGGCGCGGGTGCTGGCGGGCATGGCGCTGCTGGCGGCGGTGGCCTCCCTCGGCCCTTATGTCCATGTTCTGGGCCACAGCCTGGGCCCGGCGCCATGGCTGCCCTTTGCCCAGATGCCGATTCTCGCCGCCATGCTGCCTGGCCGCTTCGCGCTCTATGCTTGGCTTTCCCTCACGCTGTTGCTGGCGCTCTGGCTGGCGCGGCCCGGCACCGGCTGGCGCCGCTACGCGCTGGCCGGGCTGTGCCTCCTCGCCATCCTTCCCGCGCAATCCACCGCGCGCAACTGGCGTCAGCCGGTGCTGCCCCCCGTTTTTGCCGCCCTGCCGCCGGGCGCGCATGTGCTGGTCCTGCCGGTTTTTGCCCAGGAGATGGGCTGGCAATATGCTTCAGGCATGCGCTTCGTGCTGGTGGGCCAGGGCTATCTGGGCAACGGCATGCCCGCGCCATTTTCTTCCTGGCCGCTGTATCCGGCGCTGTGGCGCAACCTGTTCAACCAGATCGGCCCCCAGGAATTCTCCGCCTACCTGCAGGTCTACGGTGTGCAATATGTGGTGCTGCTCCCTCATGGCTACGGCTATTACGCGGGCAAGCCGGTGGACGAAGCCGCTAAAACCCGTGCCGCCGCCGCGTTGCTGCAACAGGCAGGGTGGCGCATGACAAGCTCCGCGCCGCAGGGCGCGCTCTACCAGCCCATCCCCGGCCGGCCGCGCTGGTCTCCGGGCCAGATCGCGGCCTTCATCGCGCAAGGGGAACAGCGCGGGCGCGCCGCCGTGCTCCCGTATGAAATTCACCGGGTCTGCCAGATCCGCCGCTTCGCCCGCGCAACCGGCCTTCCCCCCGCGCCTTTGCTGTACCTCTGGGCCCTGCACGCGCATCCGCCGTTCCCCGCCGCCGGCATCGCCTGCCCGCTCACCGCACGAACAACACCGCCGCCAGAATAGATCCGGCATTATAGAGCACATGCAGCGCAATCGCCGGGCGGATGGAGCGGAACTTCAGCCGCAGCACCACGGCGCAGGCGGCCATCAGCCCTACATCTATGAACCCTGGCGGATAGTATATTTTCTCCGGCGCATGCGCCGCCATAAAGGCCAGCGTGGTTATAACCGCCGCCCAGGCCGGCCCCAGCCGCGCCGCCAACCCGGCGAAGGCGATGCCACGGAAAACGACCTCCTCCAGCGCCGGACCGATGAACAAAGCCACCGCCAGCAGCGGCAGCGCCGCCAGCCCACGGCTCTCGAACAGTTGTGACTCGGGCAGATTACGCAACGCCCGCATATCGGGTGGAAAAAAGTGAAACAGCAGCCCAACGCTGCAAACAATCCACACCGCCATAACAGCCGCGCTCACATAACCCAGCGCCGGGGCGGCGCACCAGCCGATGCCGCTCTCCCCGCCATCCCTCATCCGCGCGCTGCCCAACCGGCGCAGATACCAGACAACCCAAAGCGCCGCCGCGCTCTCTCCGGCCAGCACCGTGGCCAGCATAAATACCGGCCCGTTGAAATTCACCCGCGCCGGCGCATGGCGGGCGATCAGGGCCAGGTTCTCGATGGTCAGCACATTCGCCAGCAGCGCGCCGCCTCCGGCCATGGCCAGGCCAAACCCCGCCATGCCCCAGATCCCTTGCGCCAGGCCGAACGGCTGCGCCGCCCCCGGCGGCCGCCGCGCCCCAGGCAGCAGCGCGAAGCACATGGCCAGCACGAACAGGTTGAGCCCGAACGCCGCCCCCAGCGCGATCAGCTTCTCATGCGGCCCTGGCGCGTGCAGATGCGGGAACATCGCGCGGCCGAACACCTCCATGGCGCCGCCGCCCAGCAGCGCAAACCCCGCGAGCCACCCCAGGCTGACCAGAATACGCCTCATGCCGCGCCGCCTTCCTTGAATTGCCGCAATATCGCGCGCGGCTGCACGCCCGCCGCCCGCATGGAGCATAACGTAGCGGCAAAATTGCGCTTGGCCAGCCGCTTGCCTTGCGCATCGCGCAGCAGCCGGTGGTGCGCATAAACCGGCGTTGGCAGCCCCAGCAGCGCCTGCAACAGCACATGCACATGCGTCGCCTCAAACAAATCCTCACCCCGGATCACATGGCTGATGCCCTGCAGCGCATCGTCATGCACCACGCAGAGATGATAACTGGCCGGCGTATCCTTGCGCGCCAGCACCACGTCGCCAAAGGGCAGGGGCCTGGCCTCGATCCAGCCCTTGCCCTCCTCGAAAAACCGCAGCGCGCCCGCCTGGCGCAGCGCCGCCGCCATATCCAGCCGCAGCGCATAGGCCGCTCCGGCGTTCACCTTCTCCGCCCGCGCCGCCGCGCTCAAATGCCGGCAGGTGCCCGGATACACCGCCTCCGCCCCATGCGGCGCCGCCTGCGCGCGGGCAATCTCCGCCCGGGTGCAGAAACACGGATAGAGCAACCCCCGCCCGCGCAATATCGCCAGCGCCGCCTGGTATTCGGCCAAATGTGCTGATTGGACACGGATTTCCCCATCCCACGCCAGCCCCAGCCAGCGCAGATCCTCCAGGATCGCCGCCGCATATTCGGGCCGGCAGCGGGTGCTGTCGATATCTTCCAGCCGCAGCCGGAACACATCCGCGCGCACCCAGGCGTTCCAGGCGGAAAATGCGTGGCCAAGATGGAGATATCCGGTGGGGCTGGGGGCGAAGCGCGTGGTGATATTCATGGCCGCGCCGATATAAGCATCCCGCCGCCTGCATGTGACAAGTGGTTTACAAACGCTTTCCTGTCTTGCGGCTGCCCGCCGCATTTGTCATAAAGTTCCCATGACTCGTACTAACCACCATATTTGGCTGGGGTTCGCGGTTTCTCCCCAAAATCTGGTCCCGTTCTGGGACAGGTTCAGTAATGCCTGACGGCGGGGCAAATTTTCCCGCGCTCGTCTTAAATGCGGATTTCCGTCCGCTGTCCTATTTTCCGTTGTCGACCTGGAACTGGCAGGATGCCGTGAAAGCGGTGTTCTTGGATCGCGTCTCCGTGCTTTCCGAGTACGAAAAAGAGGTCCACAGCCCCAGCTTCACCATGCGTCTGCCCAGCGTCATCGCCCTGCGTGATTTCATCCCCTCCGCGCGCACCCCGGCCTTCACCCGTTTCAACGTGTTCCTGCGCGATACCTTCACCTGCCAGTATTGCGGCCACAAGCGCTGCGCCCCGGAGCTAACCTTCGACCATGTGATCCCCCGCGCCCACGGCGGGCGCACGAGCTGGGAAAATGTCGTCACCGCCTGCGGCCCGTGCAATCTGCGCAAGGGCAGCAAACTCCCGCGTGAATGCAACATGATCCCTCATCAGGAACCCCGCCGCCCCACCAGCTGGGAGTTGCAGGACCGGGGCAGGGGTTTCCCGCCCAATTTCCTGCACCAGAGCTGGCGCGATTTTCTCTATTGGGATTCCGAGCTGGAAAATTAACCCCCCCACTGCATATCTTGCCCTGCCACCGTTTTCGTTGGATCAGATGAATGATGGTGAATTATTAACAGAGGTTGCATGTCTATCGTCATTGAACCAGCGGTGCTGGAAGAAGCTTTGGCCGGCGGGGTGCTCATCGGCCTTGCCGCCGCCGGATTGCTGCTGGTCAACGGCCGCATCGCCGGCATCAGCGGAATTCTGGCCGGCGCCACCGGGCCGCAGCCTAAAATCTGGCAATGGGCGTTTGTGCTGGGCCTGGTGGCGGCGGGCGCCGCCGCGGCCCCGCTTGGGCGCGCGCTGCCCCCGGCGCTTGGCCAGGAGCCTCTGCCCCTGCTGGCCGTTGCCGGCCTGCTGGTTGGTTTTGGCACCCGCCTGGGCAACGGATGCACCAGCGGCCATGGGGTTTGTGGCATCGCCCGGCTCAACCCGCGCTCGCTGGTGGCCACTTGCGTGTTCATGCTTACCGCCGGGCTAACCGTATTTGTCACCCGCCACCTGCTGGGGCACGGCTGATGCGCCTCAAATCAGTACTTTCCGCCTTTGCCTTCGGCCTCATCCTCGGCGCCGGGCTGATCCTCTCCGGCATGGCCGACCCTGACCGCGTCAAAGCCTTCCTGGACGTCGCCGGCGCCTGGAATCCTTCCCTGGCCCTGGTCATGTGCGGCGCCATCGCGGTTGCCGCACCGGCCTTCTACCTGGCCAAGCGCCGCGGCAGCACCATGCAGGGATGCGGCATCTCGCCAGCGGGCAGCGCGGTGGTGGACGGCAAACTGCTGCTCGGCGCCGCGATCTTCGGCCTCGGCTGGGGGCTTTCGGGCCTCTGCCCCGGTCCCGGCCTCGTCCTGCTCGGCTACGGCGCGCGCGGCGCGCTCGTCTTTGCCGCCGCCATGGTCATCGGCACCCGTCTCGCCGGTTTTTTCGCCCCGCCCGAGGGCACATGAACAACTTGTCATCTGCCAGAGATAATGGCACTGCGGCATGACGTGACCAGATTACAGCTTTGAGGGAAGCTGCATCATGGGCGAAGTCAAAATCGGCAACCGCCCCGTTGGCGGCACCCCTGCTACGTCCCTCCGCCAGCGCCGCCGTCTCTTGTCACCCTCGCTGTTCAGTTCAATGATGCGGCCATGACCCTCCCAACCCAATCGCGCGCTGTCATCATCGGCGGCGGCATCATCGGCTGTTCCACCGCCTATCACCTGGCCAAACTCGGCTGGGAAGTCACGCTGCTGGAGCGCGCCAAGCTCACCTCCGGCAGCACCTTCCATGCCGCCGGCCTGGTCGGCCAGCTTCGCTCCTCGGCCAGCATCACCCAGTTGCTCGGTGAATCGGTGAAGCTCTACCGCTCGCTGGAAGCCGAAACCGGCCTTGCCACCGGCTGGAAGATGAACGGCGGCCTGCGCCTCGCCTGCAACCAGGAGCGCTGGACCGAGGTGAAGCGCCAGGCCACCACGGCGCGCTCCTTCGGGCTGGAGATGCATTTGCTCACGCCTAAGGAAGCGCAGGACCTCTGGCCTCTAATGCAAATCGATGATCTCATCGGCGCCGCCTTTTTGCCGACCGATGGCCAGGCCAACCCGTCGGACATCACCCTCTCGCTGGCCAAGGGCGCGCGCATGAACGGCGCGAAAATCTTCGAGGACACGCCGGTCACCTCCATCGAGGTCACAGGCGGCCGCGTCAGCGCCGTGCTCACCGCGCAGGGGCGCATCGCCACCGAGGCTGTCATCGTCTGCTGCGGCCAGTGGACCCGCGCCCTCTGCGCCACCGCCGGCGTGAATGTGCCCCTGGTCTCGGTCGAGCATCAATACATGGTCACCGAGGCCATCCCCGGCACGCCTAAAAACCTGCCCACTTTGCGCGACCCGGACCGCCTGACCTATTACAAGGAGGAAGTCGGCGGCCTCGTCATGGGCGGCTATGAGCCCAACCCCATCCCCTGGGCCGTGCACGGCATCCCGGAAAACTTCTCCTACCAGCTGCTCAATTCCAACTGGGAGCATTTCGAGCCGATCATGGAGCTGGCCATCGGCCGCGTCCCGGCCCTTGCCACCGCCGGGGTCAAAACCCTCATCAACGGGCCGGAAAGCTTCACCCCTGATGGCAATTTCATCCTCGGCGAAGCCCCGGAACTGCCCGGCCTCTTCGTCGGCGCCGGGTTTAACGCCTTCGGCATCGCCTCGGGCGGGGGCGCTGGCAAAATGCTGGCCGAATGGGTTGCGGGCGGCGAACCTCCGGTTGATCTCTGGCCGGTTGACATCCGCCGCTTCGGCCCCCCGCACCGCGACACCGGCTGGGTCCGCACCCGCACGCTGGAAGCCTACGCCAAGCATTACACCATGGCCTGGCCATCGGAGGAGTATAAATCCGCCCGCCCGCTGCGCCGCTCGCCGCTCTATGCGCGCCTTGAGCAGGCCGGCGCCTGCTTTGGCGAAAAACTCGGCTGGGAGCGCCCTAACTGGTTCGCCGCCCCCGGCGAAACCCCGGCCGACATTTACACCTTCGAGAAACCAAACTGGTTTGCCGCCGTCGCGCGTGAGCACGGGAACACGCGGCGCAACGTCACCCTGTTTGACGAAACCTCCTTCGCCAAATTCCTCTTCACCGGCCGGGATGCCGAGGCAGCCCTCGCGTGGATCTGCGCCAACGACATCTCCGCCCCCCCCGGCAGCCTCACCTACACGCAAATGTGCAACGCCCGTGGCGGTATCGAGGCTGATCTTACCATCGCCCGCCTGGAGGAGCGCAAATTCTACATCACCACCGGCACCGGCTTCGTCACGCATGATGCCGACTGGATCACCCGCAACATCCCCAAGGGGATGGACGCGCAGCTGCTCGATGTCACCTCCGCCTACGCCACCCTCGCGCTGATGGGGCCAAACGCCCGGGCGGTCTTGCAGCAGATCACCACGGAGGATCTCTCCAACGCCGCTTTCCCTTTTGGCACCGTGCGCACCATCGCCGCCGCCGGAGCGCGCGTCATGGCCCTGCGCATCACCTATGTCGGCGAGCTCGGCTGGGAACTGCATATCCCCACCGAATTTGCCCTCACTGTTTATGACGCCCTGATGGCGGCGGGCGCTGCCCACGGCATCGCGCCGGGCGGCTACCGCGCCATCGAATCCTTGCGCCTGGAGAAATTCTACCGCGCCTGGGGCTCGGATATCGGCCCGGACCACACCCCGCTCGAAGCCGGTCTTCGCCCGTTCGTCAAACTCAAAAAGCCCATCCCCTTCCTCGGCCGCGCGGCGCTGGAAGCCCAGGCGGCCACCCCGCTTAAGAAGCGGCTTGTGAGTTTCACCACCGATCACCCAGGCGTGATTCTGCTCGGCCGCGAGACCATTTATCGTGACAACATCCGCGCCGGCTGGCTCACCGGCGGGGGCTATGGCTACACCATCGGCAAGCCCATCGGCTTTGGCTATGTCCGCAACCCTGAAGGTGTGAGCGATGAATTTCTCACCTCTGGTACTTACGAACTCGAAGTCGCCACGGTGCGCGTGCCCGCCGCCTTGCACCTAGCCCCGCTCTACGACCCCAAAATGCAGAAAATCAAAGCCTGATCGCCCGCGCCGTTATCGGCATTCAAGCTTCTGGCGGATTCATTCCTTTTCCGAACTAAATCTGCACAAATTGGGGTGCAAGGAAAAAATAAACCATAACTAACAACTCGTTAGATCAAGAGCGAGCCCGGCGCTCCACGTGGAGCACTGGCTAGTGTCCTGATTCGGAAGTCGTCTGCATTTTAGGCATTTGTTGTGAGGGAGCGCAGGCAGAAGCGTTGAATTGAGGCGAGGATATCGTCGGCGCTC
>NZ_JABEVC010000006.1 GCF_013044125.1 Acidocella sp.
CCCAAAATCCGCCGCAACACATAACGCGCTTCCGGAATGAGTGTCAGCCAGCCAAACACCTCGTCCATATCGCTGATCGCGGCCGCACTCGGCACCGGCGGGCGCACCGCTGCGCCCTCCCATCCATATGCCTCCAGCGCGGTATGCACGATATCAAATTTCATCTGCCGCAGCTGCGTTGAATACCCGCGCGAAGGCAGCGCCAGCAGCGTCGCCCCCGCCGCTTCCAACCGCGCAACGACCTCAGCCCCGCTCATAACCGCCGCCGCGCTCACTGGCAGCCACCCTGCGGATACGGCTCGCCCGTCAACAGCCCCCAGGTCAGCGGATGCCCGGCCCGCAGCGCCCCCCGGTTCGGATCATCAGACACCACCTCCCCGCTCACAGGCGCCACAACCTTCGTCGGCGCCAGCGCGCACAGCCGCCGCCCCCGCTCTATCACCGTATTGCGCGACAACCCGAGCGTGCGGCCAATCTGCGCCCACGTCGCCCCGCCAGCCCGCATGTTCCGAATGACCGCATCGGCCGCCGCCGTCCAAACCCTCGCCTTTGGCATTCTTCCGTCCTCTCGGTGTTATCCGCCGGACAGTTAGATATTCTAACTCTTAATGTCAAGAAATACTAACATAGCGTTTGCGGAGACAGCGTGTTAGAAACACACCATGCCATCAAAAAAACAGCCCCCTGCCGAAACCGTCGGCTCACGCATCAGATCCCTCCGCCTCGCCGCTAACCTCACGCAGGATGAATTCGCCGCGAAACTCAATGTTTCCCGTTCCGCCATCGCCCAATGGGAGACTGATCGCGCCGGGCAGGTCCGTGACAATATGGAACGTATCGCCAAGGTGCTTAACACCTCCCTTGGCTATCTTGTGTCCGGTGAAACCGGTTCACTTTTAGGTGATGAGCTGGCCCTCATGCGTCTCTACCGCGCATGCTCCGCCGAAGACCGGAAAATACTCCTCCTCACAGCCCGGCGTCTGGCCCGCAGCTAACATCCCGCCGCGCACAGCCAGCGCCCCCATGCCGGCCGGCCTAACGCTCCGGCCCCAGCAGGCGTAACTCCCGGTACACACCGCCCTCGCGTGAAAAATGCTGATTATAAAACGGATCATACGGCAAAATCCCCGTATATCGTTCCCGCATCACCTCATTTTCAAACATGAACCGCGCAATCTTGCTCTCATCGAAATCATCCCCGCGGCTAACGCTCTCGCGGTGTTCCGCCACGGCATCGGGCGTATAAACAATCTGCCATCCGGCCTGTGTCAGTTTCACACATAAGTCGACATCGTTGAACGCAACCGTCAACTCCGCCTCATCCAGCCCGCCAACAGCCTCAAAAGCGCCCCGGCGCACCAGCATGCAGGCCCCCGTCACAGCGGATATCTGCTGTGCCGCCATCGCGCGCATCACATAGCCCGGCGCCCGCCCCGCAATCCCTCTGAAGGCATGGTCCGCCACACCGCCCACGCCCAGCACCACTCCGGCATGCTGCACCGTCCCCGCCGGATATAAAAGCTTCGCCCCCACCGCGCCCACGCGCTCGTTCACCAGGCATTCGTCGAGCATCGTGCGCAGCCACAGCGGCTCACTAACAATCACATCGTTGTTTAACAACAACAAAAATTCATGCCGCGCCGCCCGCGCGCCAATGTTATTCAGCCGTGAATAATTAAACGGCTCGGCAATCCGTATCACCCTGGTCCCCGGCAAATTAGCCTGCCTGGCGGTGAATGGCTCAGCCTCCGGCGAGGATGACCAGTTATCCAGCAAAATAATCTCGTATTCCACCTCGCGAGTATGCTGGCGGATCGCCGTCACGCATTCCAGCGTCATGGCGATCTGGTCTCTGAACGGGATCAGAATCGAAACCCGCGCCGCCTTCTTGCGCGCCTCCGGCACCTGCCATCGCACCTGGTAACACGTCAGGCCACCCCGCGCCGTCACCTCAGCCGGCAGCCCGCGCCGCTGCAAATGCGCCGCCACCGCCGCGGCTCCCGCCAGCGCCGCCCCTGGCTTGGCGCCGGCCCCCGCCGCCGCGGTCGAACCCGCCGTCTTGCGCCAGTGGTACAACACTTCGGCAACATGGCAGACTTCCTCCGGCGCCAGCGCTTCCGTTAGCCTTAATAACAAATCATGGTCCTGCGCCCCGTCAAACCGCTTATCCAGCCCCCCCGCCTGGCGCAGCGCCGCCATCTCAACCATCACGAAATGACAAATATAATTAACCTCGAGCAAAAACCGGTAATTAAAATCCGGCTTGAAATGCGGCTCCGACAGCCCCCCCGAATGGTCGATCTTGTCCTCATCGGAATAAAGCAGCTTCGCACCCGTCGCCGCCTGCGCGCGCAGCATAATCTCCACCGCGCCCGGCTCCAGCACATCGTCATGGTCGAAAAACGCAACAAATTTCCCTTGCGCCTGCCCCAGCGCCACATTGCTCGCCGCCGCAATCCCTGTGTTCCTCGCCAGCACTGCCAGCTTTATCCGCGCATCCGCCGCGCTCAACCGGCGCATCACCTCAGTCAGTTCCGCATCCTTGCCGCCATCATCCACCAGCAGCAACTCCCAGTTCCGGTAGCTCTGGTTGCGTACTGAATCGATCGCGGTCAAAAAATCCCCCACCCGCGGCCGGTACACCGGGCATAGAATCGAGACGAGCGGCTGCTCCGGCGGCAACGCGCCATACCGCGCCTGCGCGCGCGGCAGCGCCAGCGGCAGCGCCTGCGCCGCCCACCGTCCATAATCACTCAGCAGATACCGCTCCCCCGGCAACGCGGCCTTCAACTCCTTGCGCAGATGATACGCAAACGCAAACAACTCGTCCGCCCGTTTCGCCAGCCCGGCAATCCGCTCGCGCTCGTCATCCTGCGGATACGCAACCTCCAGCGGGCTGCCGCCCAATTCCTGGCGTCCCGGCATGGCATAAAATCTGAACGCCGTGCGCCTGCGCGCGCGCAACTCCGGCGGCGGCGAAAATGTGAACCCGCAGCCGGTGTCGCACCCCACAGACTCCGCCACATCCGCCCGGTACTGGTCCGCCAGCAATTCCGCCACCGGCTGCCCGCCCGTGGTCACCAATATCCGCACCCCCCCCTGCCTCGTCCTGGCCCTATCGTCCACATTCAGCGCCCAGCCCTGAATCAGCCCGTCAATCATGCCATCCACGACACCTTCAACCCGCACCGGCTTGGCCAGGCAGAAACTCAGTTCAGCCATCTCCGCCCCCCCGCGCGAAGACATCGCGAGTCCCGCCCCATCGAGCGTCATAAACTTCAGCACATGCCGCAGCCCGTCATGATACCGCGGTGAAATATTGTAATAAAACCCAATCCGGCTCGCCGGCAGCTTCAACAACACCGCATCATCCCGATGCAGATCGCATCGGATCACGTCGGCAATCACATCATCAATCAACACCCGCAGCCGCAGGCTCTCACCAGGCTGCCCAAAATCCACCGCCCACCCGCCAACACCCGCCTCGTCGATCCTGTCCACGAACACCAGAATCTTGCTCTGCGCCGCCGCCTGCGGCTTCCCCTTGGCTGCAACCGGACGCTTTGCCATCTAGCGCGCTAACTCCATACCCAAACCAACCTCCACAATTGGCAACAACCGCGCCAGCCGCGCCACCCAGGCCGCCTGCCCCGCCGTATCCTTTATCAAATCCTGGCGTATTTCTATCTCGATATAATCCAGCCCCCCCCGCTCGGCATGCACCGGCACGCCATAATCGGTCTCGTCGCTCACGCGGTAAGGTTCATTTTCCCCCACCACCAGACCGCTCTCCCTACGCAACAGCTCCGCCAGCAAATGCGAGGCCCGCGGATTGCGATGATACAACACCGCAACCTCAACCTCCCGCGAAACCCCCAGATACACCGGCGTGAAGCTATGCATCGCCAGATAAATCCGTCCCGGCCTGGCCGCCAGCAACCGCGTAATTTCATCATGATACGGGTCGAACACCGCCCGCCGCCGCGCCGCCTTGTCCGCCTCACTCAAACCAAAATTCCCCGGCACCGGCGTCGCTTCGCTCACCTGGGGGAACGCACTCGCCACCTCCGGCGGCCGGTTGCAGTCAATCACCAGCCGCGAATAGTTCTGCAACACCGCCGTCGCATCCAGCGCCACGGCCAGCCCCCTGGTCACCTCCGCAATCCCGATATCCCAGGCAATATGCCGCGCCCGCTCCGCAGCACTCAGGCCCAAATCGCCCAACGCCCGCGGAATCACGCACCCGGCATGGTCAGCCGTCACAAAAAACCGGCTGGCCCCCGCCTCGTTCACCACGCAAAAGGGCAGCGGCTCATCGTCTCCCAGTAAACTCATACGCGCTCCTTAAGCTAATGGTGCCAGCTGATTTGTTCCGGTGCCGGTGTTTTTGGATCATATTCCAGAATTTCGCCATTGCCCGCTGAAACCCCGGTTAACGCCAGAATAAACCCCCAATGGCTCACCAGCACCGTCGTCGCATCATCATCGCGCGCCGCCATCCGTGCCCTGAAAGCATTCGCCCGCGCCACCGTCTCTTCCGTGGTCTCGCGCCGGTCATGCCACCATCGCCCCGGCAGATGTCCAAAATCATGCTGCGGAAACTTCGCCGCCAGCAAGTCGGGATGCCTCCCAACATCGCACACAAACGCCGTCCGCTCGCGCACCTCATGCATGATATCCACCCGCAGCCTATGCGCCTGCAAAATCGGCTGCGCCGTCTGCAAGGCCCGCGTATAAGGCGAGATAATCATCCGCGTCAGCCGCACCCCCGCCAGCCGGGCCGCCGCCGCCTGCGCCTGCTCCAGCCCGCGCGGCGTCAGCTCCGGGTCTTCAATCCCAGGGTCCACCCTGGTCGCGCTGAAATGCAGGTTAAAATAGCTTTCCCCGTGGCGGAGCAGAAACATGGACAATCCTTCAAGCGCGGCAATGTTGCCGGGTCGCGTACATAGACGTATGTCCTAGAATAGTCATGAATTGGCTAGAGGCTGATCGTTGCCGCCCCCAGTCCCTGGGCAAGGCCGGCAACGTGAATCAGTCTCTACTCAAAAAGTCAGAGGGTGCCGTGCAGGCCAACGCGCTACAAAACTTCGGGGGGGTGCCCATCACCCTTATTCTTTTCGCCGGAATCGCCATCTTCCTGGGCCTGCGCCTGCGCAGCATCCTGGGGCGGCGCGTCGGTTTCGAGAAACCACCCATCCCCCCCGGCCAGATGCCCGGCTTTGGCAACGGCCCGATCATCGAGGGCCGGGCCTTCCCCGCCCAGCCCGGCCGCCAAGTGCCGGACCCGCGCTCCGCCCTGGGCGAGCGCCTGATGCAGATCGTCAACCGCGATCCCAATTTTGACCCTCCCAAATTCCTCACCGGCGCCGAAACCGCCTTCCGCATGATCGTGACCGCCTTCGCCGCCGGCGACCGCGCCACCCTCAAATCTCTGCTGAACGAAAGCGTCTATCAAACCTTCGAGAGCGTCATCGCCGCGCGGGAAGCCGCCAATGAGCGCCACCGCACCGAAATCAAGGCCATCCTCTCCGCCGTCATCGACGATGCCGAACTGATCGGCGATCAAGCCGCCATCATCGTCCGCTTCACCTCCGATCAGGTGAACCTGACTCTGGATGCATCCGGCAACCCCCTGGTCGGCACCGAAGCCGTCACCGAACTCACCGACCTCTGGACCTTCGAGCGCAACCTAAAAAGCAAGGACCTCACCTGGCGCCTCGCCGCGGCACGGAGCGGCTGAACCCCATGCGCCTGCGCCATCTCTGGTTCGCCCCCGCCCTCATCCTCGCCGGTTGCGTCCAGCCGCAAACCGCCGTGCAACAAACCCTCCCCGGCGGGCCCAGCGCCACCAGCACCGCCATTGCCAGCCTCCCCGGCTGGGCGCAGGACAATACCGCCGCCGCCCTGGCCACCTTCGTGCAAAGCTGCAAGGCCATCGAGCTCATGCCGCCCGACCAATCCCTCGGCGGCACCGGCTTCCTCCAGCAAACCGCCGGCCAGGCCGGGCAATGGCAAAACGCCTGCAACGGCGCGCGCGACACCACCCCAGGCAATTCCGCCGCCGCCCGCACCTTTTTCGAAACCTACTTCACCGCCTACGACATCAACGGCACGGCCAAAATCACCGGCTATTTCGAGCCGGAATTCCCCGGCTCCAAAAACCGCGCGCCCGGCTACACGGCCCCCCTGTACGCCAAACCGGCTGACCGGGCCCTCGCCAACCTGCCCCGCGCCGCCATTGACAATGGCGCCCTCTACCGCAAAACCCCCGTCACCGCGTACCTGACCAACCCGGTTGACGCCTTCATGCTGCAAATCCAGGGCTCGGGCCGCATCCTGCTGCCCAACGGCCAAATCCTGCGCGTCGGCTTCGATGGCCAAAACGGCCAGCCCTACACCCCCATCGGCCGGATTCTCGTCGCCAACGGCGATCTCGATGCCAACAACGTCAGCTACCAGAGCATTTCCGCCTGGCTGAAATCCCACCCCGCCGAGGCCCGCGGCATCATGGAACAGAACGCCCGCTACGTTTATCTCAGGCCCCTCGGCGGCCTGCCCGCAAACCAGGGCGCCCCCGGCGCGCTCGGCGTCCCGCTTACCGCCGGCCGTTCCCTGGCCGTTGACTCCGCCGTCATCCCCCTGGGAATCCCGGTCTTTCTCTCCACGACTGACCCCATAACCCACGCCCCGCTCAACCGCCTCACCATCGCGCAGGACACCGGCGGCGGCATCCACGGCGCTGAGGCGGCTGACCTCTTCTTCGGCGCGGGGCCAGACGCCCAGGCCACCGCCGGCGTCATGCAGCAACCCGGCAGCCTCTACATCCTGGTCCCGCGCCCCGCCGCCGGAGCCACACCATGAGCCCGCCGCGCGTCGCCCTCTTCGTCACCTGCCTGGTGGACCTGCACCGCCCCAGCATCGCCTTCGCCAGCATCTCCCTGCTCGAAGCCGCCGGCTGCACGGTCGAGGTACCCCGCGCGCAAACCTGCTGCGGCCAGCCCGCCTATAATGCGGGTGACCGCGCCACCGCCCGCGAACTCGCGCTGGGCCTGCTCACCGCCTTCGCCGCCTATGACTATGTGGTCATCCCCTCCGGCTCCTGCGCCGGCATGCTCTCGCGCCATCTGCCGTCCCTCTTCAGCGACGATCCCAACCTGCGCCCCCGCGCCGAAGCCCTCGCCGCCAAAACCTACGAGCTCACCGCCTTCCTGGTGGACGTGATGCACTTCACCCCCACCCCACCGCCCCTCAATACCACCGCCACCTACCACGATTCCTGCGCCGGCCTGCGCGAACTCGGCATCAAAGCCCAGCCCCGCCAGCTCCTCGCCGCAATCCCCGGCCTCACCCTGGCGGAAATGCCAGAACCCGAGCTCTGCTGCGGCTTCGGCGGCACCTTCTGCGTCAAATATTCCGATATCTCAGCCAAAATGGCCAACGGCAAAACCACCGGCATCGAGACCACCGGCGCCAGCCTCCTCCTCGCCGGCGACCTCGGTTGCCTGCTCCACCTCTCCGGCAGCCTCACCCGCCAGAACGCCCAAACACAGGTCCGCCATATCGCCGAGGTC
>NZ_JABEVC010000042.1 GCF_013044125.1 Acidocella sp.
CCAGGACATTCGACGTACACCCAGCAACAATTTACCGCGTCATCGACGGATAACGAGCTTATGCCGGTTTTCTGTTCCGCTCAGCCGCACAGGCCAATTACTACCCCCCTGCCCTGCCGCTTCAATCGTGGCGGCGTTCAGACCACCTTGCACGAGAGTCAACATAATCGCCCCCCCGAAGCGTTGCCAGAAATGATTGTCCACCGCGCCCGGCAGACCCGAGCGGCCCAGCTCATCCGTGCCGGGTGAATCGAGTGTGACGATGACATGATCTGGCGTTTCGGCGCGGGTCCAATCGACAAAGACCCGATCCTGGCCCTGCATGAGCCCGCTTTCAATTTGCCCGACGATTTTTGTGCCACGATCAAGCAACACCACGTCACCCGTCGAACCGCGGATGTCCATGGGCACAACGCATGTCACCAGCCCCGGCAATTCACTGTTGATGGCGGTTTGCAGAATGCACGGGATGATCGTGCCCTCTGTGATGACCATGCCGGGGTTTTGCAGCACAGTCGCTTTCTCATCCTCTAAAGCCGTAGGCGCCAACCGCGCAGCTAAAGGCGACTTATCCGCGCCAGGAAGTCCGGTGCCACTTCCCTGGCCCTCATCGTCCGCCACAGGCGCGGGTTGGGGCGGTGGAGCCGGTACACTCACGTCAGACCCGGAAAAGGCCAAAATCGGAGCTTGTGCCGGATTTTGTTGCTGTTGTCCGCCAAGATAAGACCCAGATGTACCTGCCGCCGGTTGCGGCAGCGCCGCTTGCGGCGCCGGCGTGGCCTGAACAGTCGGCGCTGGAATATAAGCTTCGCCGCCTCCGCCATAAGCCGTTTGCGCGGCCGTGGGCTGGGTCTTCGCGCGATGGCTATACAGCGCGTTAAACCAGACGAACCCGAGCACCACGACTCCAACCAGCGCCAAGAATCCGAATTTGGCGCCAGTGCCCATTTCACGGCGAGGCGGACCGCCCACGGGCGAACGGCCGTCCTCGATTGGCGATTGATTGTTCCCGCTCATGGCGCCATTCCTACTGCAGTGCCGGCGCTCGTATTGACAACCCGCGTCACTACCGCGCTGGTGGTGCCGGTCCCAGGATTTTGACCGACGCTATTGTAAGCCATATTGTAGACGTTCAAGACCGTATTGCCGTCACGCAGGCGAAATTCTCGCGCGGTCTCCCCAACCTGCACCGTGCTACCGTTTACGGAGTACGCGGCAGTGGCCTCCTTCCCGTCCGGGTCGATTACAAAGATAGATGGAATACGCTCATTGCCCGGAAATTGCAGAACGGTCGAATAGCCATTGTCCCAAATCGTAATCGGCGTGAGCGATTTATCGCCTTGCGCGACATATTTGTAGTTTCGTGGGCCAATGTAAGGATTGGTCCGTTGCGCATCTAAAATCGACGCGGCGGCGACTTGCTGTGCATTCGCCAGTGCAATTACGTTCAGCTGCGCAGTCCGTGCGGCCGAGGCCGCAGCTTTTGCAGCTTCAGCCGCCGCTTCATCGCCCGGATAAGTAAATTGCACCGAGAAAAAAACACCATCCGCGCCGTTTCCGGTACTCGAATCAGGCACGGTCTCAATTTCGAAAACATAGCGCCGCAATGAGCCGTCCTTGCACTGTGTCAGAACGATCACCGGCTGCAAAGGTAACGCGGCGCTGGGTTTCAAAAATAAATAATTGCCCTTCGGCACCGCCGCTAAATGGATGGTATCGGTCTCAGCCACCGCAACCACCGTTTCAGTCGCACCAAAACTAACCACAAGCGTAGCGCCAACGATGGTTGAAAGATGCACCACCTGGCCGGGATTATAAGCCACATACCTCATGCGGCTATCATAGCTTCCGCTCGTAGGGATTTGTTCCGCCTGCGCCAAAACCGGCATCGCGGCGACCAGCAAAGCACCTGAAAATAACAAAGCGCGAACGCGGCTCATGGCGCGGTATCCTCCTCTACCTGATAGCTTGTGACGACGACACCGGCAGGGTTATTCAGCCGTTGAGCCACGGGGATTGCGTTGATTTGTTCGAATTGCAGCGTGGCGGTCCAAGTCGTCGTAATCGGATTGCTTTGACCCGTCGTATAAACACGCTCAAACCGGACTTGAGCTACATTCGGTCCAATCATGGCAACCGAAATGGCTTGAACCGTCACCAGGCCATTTTTCCCGATGGTCACTTGTGGCGATTGCGGGTTGTTGCCCTGGAACCATTGTTGATAGGACGCACGGGTTGCTACGTCCGACATACCCGAAACTATATCCCAGCGATACCGGGCCGTGTCATAGGAATAGCCTTCACGCTCAGTCACATATTCCCACAAGGCCGCCCGAATCACGGCTTGATCTGTTGTTGCAGGCAACGTTGAAAGCGTCGGTGAACTATCTATCGTGCCATCGGGACGGATTACAAAATAAACAGGTACAAGTTTCTCTAGCGGCAGCAGCGAAACAATCGACCAGGCTTGACCTAAATTGCCAAGCATTGAAATGCAAAGGCCAATGACTAGCCCTTTAGAAAGACGATGCGCGAGACGCGCCCGCGCCTCTTGAAAGGACGCAACCTCCTTGTAATGCCGCTCAAGCATGGGAGCCGTTAAAGGGAGAGCGTCTGTGCGATTGGACATTGCAGAATCCTACTTATTCGTCACGACCGGAGGGGCCGCCAACTGTTGCGGCGCGGGTTGCCAGGCATTGGTATTGAGCGCGAATACCGGACCATTGGCGACCGCCAGCGGATCGGGATTGGAGCAGCCAGCAAGCAGACCGAGCGTCATCACTATGAGAACGAACTTGAAAACACGCCCAAAACCCACGATTAGTGCTGGCTTGGGCTTTCGCGAAAGCACGCTACGATAGAATACCCAGCCCCAAAACAAAGCGGCGGCGCATTCATCAATAGCCGCAAAATGATTGAACATCGTTTTCAACCCCGAACCTGTTGGAAAATTTCGACTAATTCGCAACGCCGAAAAGAACTATAATGGCACACCATCAAGCCTTCCCTCCCGCTGGCTTCGCCGGGGTAACGAGATTTCTTACGTTCGAGGCGGCATTGACCATTGCCAATGGACTAACTGAAATGCCGCCGCCTATAAAACTCGCAATCCCCGGAATGAAGGTCATCAGCAGCATTGAAATGAATAGGAAGATTACAAGCTGCAAGCACATTATGAGCGTCGCTGTGATGTCTTCACTTGTTCCGAACCACCCTGACGATTGGCCGGAGGTAATCATCGTAACCACATCACTACAGTAAGTGTTGATGCCACCGTCGATTATGGAGAGCATGATATCGATCAACACAACAAGAATACTCAGCCCGATGAGCTTGCTGACAAAGCGATCGGCAACGCCCTTGGTCGCCGAGAATAAATACCCAGGCAGAACGAACGGGCCAATACACACAACCACATCCATAAGAATTTTCGTGAGTTCATAAAACAGGAAGAGTACAATTGTCGGTATCACAGAGAGTGCATCGAGAATCGCAAAGAGGACGGCCGCACCTATGTCGAGCGAGCTGATGCCTTTATTTGCTTGTACAAAAACTTTCTGCGTGTTCTCAAAAATCTGATAAAATGTGTCTGGTTCGGTCGTAGCCGTCCCGTTGCCAAGGGCAGTGCCGATCCAATTGGGCAGGCCATCGGTGAAGAACGAAACGACATACTCATTGTACAGTGTGATAGACATCAACAGTCCAACGACAATGCTGACACTTATAATCCGCACGACCCCTGTCCTCACACCGACATCACCGCGCATGACAAGTATGCCTGTAATGATGATCCAAAGTACCACCAAAGCCGTCAAGGGGCCTTGGATCGCCGACATTGCGCTTTGTACCGTCACCGCAACACCATTCGTGAAGGGTTGCTGAATAAACGCATCCCAATTCGCAAACGGGTCAGCAGAGAGAGTGACCGTTGTCATCTATTGTTTCTCTAAAGCCTTCAATGCATCATCATCGCTGACTACCTTATCCGCAATGCCCACGTTGGTGCATAAGGCGGCTGGCATTGCCGTACCCTCCGCTTGGCACCGTGAATTATCGACACTCAGCACGTCCTGATGTGCCTCATACCACGCTGGAGTTGGGATGGTCGGGACATTTGGGCTTGGTTCCGCGCCTATAATGGTTGCACCAGAATTAGAGCCTGCGGTTTTGTCATGGACAATGAATATTATTCCGCCTGCTACGCCCAGAACAATAATTGCAATTCCAATAAACTTCCGATGTATCATCTTATTTTCTTTCCACACTTTTGTTTGTCACTGTGTTGGCGTATTCAGCGCAGCGAGCGCATCCGCATCACTCTCTTGATGCGCCTCTTCCTCCTGTTGAGATTGAGTAGCCTGTTGTTCGCTTGCCAACACCTGTAAATTCGCAGCTTGCGCTTGCTGCCCTTGGACAAATTGAGATTCCGCAGCGATGCGGCCATTGATGGCGGTGACTTGGGTAATCGATGTTGCAGAGTTTAAGTCCGCCTCCAAATTAGGGAGATCTTGTAAGCGCCGCTCGATGGCCGATAGATTCGCCGAGGCGATTCCCTCGATGTTGGCAATACCTTGGGCATTTTGATTGAGCTGAGTGCTTTGCTCCGTGCCCGGCGGGGCAGTATAAATATGGTTCTGGTTATAGTACGTGGTTGCAGCCGAATTGCCGCTGCTTTGCCCGCCCACGAGGCCGGAAAGAGAGTTGGCCAACGGCATCGGATTCTCGATGGCCGAGTTTTCCATGTTCGGCGCCATCCCTAAAATATTTGTAGGGTTGGTGAACATCGTATATGTGTTTTCCAACTGTGTGAGCTGGGCCTTGAGTTGCTCAACCGCTACAATCGCTTGGGCGGCAGTTTGGACATTTTGCGCTAGATTGGCCCCGTCGATGACCGCCATCTGGGCATGGGCATTTGGTGCCCATGCCAGACCACCAGATAGAACAATGAACGCGAGTAGAAACTTTTTCATCATGATCCTCCGTTAATCGGTTGCTTCATGGTAACGGTTCAAAAATTCAGGCAGCCAACGATCCGGGTCTTCCCCGAACTCACGGCGTAGTTTTTCGGCAAAAACAACCGTGTTTTTACGGCTGGAGAGCACCGCTACGAATTCCCGCACCGCGCTAAGGTCAAACTCGCAAATCACGCTGCCTTGTTCGCGCTTGAGCAGGAAACGGCGCTTGCCGATCAACATATCCTCCCGCACGGCGCGGTATTCGCCTTCGGTGCATTTGAGGCCGTCGATATAGGTATCCCGGTCCGCCGTCGGTGAAGCAAACATGATTTTCGTTTGGCATTGCGCGACGATAGAAGGCCCGAGCGGGCTTTCAAGAATATGCTTTGGCATTTGCAATGCTAAAAACACCGCGCCATTGCTCTTACGCACCGTCAGCAACAGGTCATCCACAACCTTGGCAAACTGCGGGTTTTTCAGATAAAACCGAAACTCATCAATTGAAAGCACGACCCGGCGGCCATCGAGGAGCTGGGTGACGCGGTATAGAAGATAAGCCCCCGCCGGCGCGCATACGTCGTCATGGTCCAGAAGATCTGTCATGTCGAAGCCCGTAATGGCCTGGTCAAGTGCCACTTCATCACGATCATTATCGAAGGCCCAGCCGAGCGCATTGCCACGGCACCATTTATCGAGACGCGGCCCGCAACCGTTCGGGTCCGAATGGCCGAGAAATTCGCGCAAACCGGCGATTGACCGCAGCTCCACCGGCATACTCAATTGCCGTATTATCGCACGGTCCAGGCGCTTTTCCTCATCCGGCGAGAGCTGACCTTTGCCGTCGCTTTGAATCAACCCGATGATCCAGGCGCGTAGAAAATCCGCGTCGGCTTTGGTATTCTGAAGGCCCCGCAGCGGCGCCATACCCGATGCCTCACCCCGGCGCAGTATGAGATATGTCCCGCCACTGGCGCGTACCAGCAATTCGCCGCCTCGGTCCTTGTCGAAGAAAACCACTGCCCCCCGGACGCCTGATTGGCGGTTTTCATGCAGCATCGCTTGCTCGAACATCACGAGAATAAACATGAGGAAGGCGGTTTTGCCGGAGCCGATGGGGCCAAAAATAATCGTCATCGCGACATCGGCAACATGCGGCACATAATCATAAGCCGTCCCGCCATCTGTGCGGAACCGCGCAATCGGCCTGCCCCAATGTCCATAGGGCTGACCGAGGGGGAAATTATCCAGGCCAGACAGCCCCGCGAAATTTCGGGAATTGATATGGCCCGGCCTGGTTCGCCATGCCGTGTTGCCCGGCAATTGCGACCAGAAGGCCGCTTCGAGGCCGAGCCGTTCCTCTACGACCACAGCCCCGGAGTCAGCCAACCGCCCGCGCGCCCGCCCTGCCCTGTCTTCCACCTCCCCCAGCGTGTTGCCATAGACGGCGAGGGTGAGCTGATGCGCCCCCATGACAAATTCATTGGAGGAAAGGGCGTCAGCGGCTTCTTCCAGGCCCGCGATCTGGCTTGATGCTTTGTCCTGTGCGCCGACCATCTGCGCCGATTTGAGGGAGAGCTTATCCTGCGCCTGAGCCCGCGTGACAAAGGCGAAGGATTGCGACAGCACGAGCGGGAACGGTGCCGATAGCAGCGTGTTCAACATCCCAGGCCGGGTTTTGGCCGGATACTCCCTAAATGAAAAAATAGTCCCGAAAGCGCTTTTGTCCGGCGCTCGAATCTCCACGCCACGCCGCCCACAAATTACTCGATCTGTGTAAATCGAGTCGCCCATATGTCCTGAGACCACAGGCACGGGGAGATGGCGGCCCGTAATAACGAGCCGCAACGCCTCCGCAATTTCAGAAAACACAATCCCGTCGCGCTCATAAAGTCCAAGACGGCGCACGTTGAAGGCCGCAAGACCATTTTCCAGCACGAACCACTGATCTTCCAGCTCACGGATCAAGGTATCCGAGGCGTTCGGAAATTTCTTGCCGAGCTTGTTGAAACGCTTGGCAAAGCCAGTCCCCAATGCGCCGCGCGGCGAAACTAAGAGACTGATATAATAATCGTTACGGAACAGCCGCTGATCTAAAGCCGTGCTTGCGTAGGCACGGTTAAGCATGGCCCCGAACTTAGACCGGAAATGCCGGGGTGCCTCAACCGACAAATCAGGGTGCCGAACCAAATGGGTATAGATGACAATGTTATCATCGGCCATGTTACGGAGCAGAGTGTTGAGCAGCCGGACGCGCGAATTACGTGCGGCATGATCCGCCAGTTCGAAAGCCGTGCCCTCGATATGGGCGACGGCCAAAACAGCGCCGTCGCCCATCAAGACAACTTCCGGCCGGATATGGCCGATCATCGGCAGATATTTATCCGCGCCCCGTTCGGACCGGCCGTTGTCACCCAACATCGATTATTCCCCGGCCGCGGTTACGGTTACGAATAGGGAATGGCGTGACGGACGCGCCGCCCCAGCGTTTGCTATCGACGGAGCGGCCGGATGTCTGGAGGTACAGCAGCACGACGCCAATCGCATTGTAATCACGCGCCACGACTTCGCGCGTGGCGTAGAAAAGCGGGAACATAATCAGAAGGTAGAGCGGGTTTCGCAGCAGCACGATGACGAAACCAGCGACCATCAACAGAATGGCGAAAACCGACAGCGGCACGCCCATAACCATGGCGGGCCGCGTCGCCGCTAGATAAAGCGTATCGGTTTCCAGGGGTTCCATATTAGCCGGCGCCGCCAGTTAAAGTTTGGCCGAGATAGGAGGCGCCAAACATAATGACGATGCCGCCGATCACGCCAGCGATGACGCCCAATGACGCCCGGCCGAACATGAACATGAAACCGATACCGATAATGCCGAGAACGGCGATGGTCTCGCCAAACGGCCCGAGAATGAAAGTGCAGATCGAATTGACCATCGTGGCCGGGCTCGCCCCACCCGTCACCGTTTGCGCGTAAGCCATGATCGGGCTCGCCAGCATCGCGGCGGCAAGCGCCAGGCGCTGCCAAATGAGTGAATTTAGTACTGATCCAAAAATAATCCGCTGGGGTTTTGACTTATCCATTATGGAGACCTCGTTGTTGCCTGGGATGACGAACTGGCCTGGTTACTGGCGACAAGCGTTTCTGGGGCTTGCGCGGGCGCCGGGAGGCCCACCGGCTGCTTTGGGGTGTCTGTGTGTGGGGCCAGCGGCACCAGCCACGGCGCCCCGTGGCTTTGCGCATAGGCCCCGGTGGCCGACACGTCCCAGGACGGCGGCGCGTTCGTGTCCGTTGACGGGAATGTGTTCGCCGCCGTGGTGGCGGCGGGAAGCGCGGATATACTCCCGTTCGCCATCACTTTGCGGGCGTACCCGTTCATGATGCCCCGAAGCGGCGAACCCGTGTTGTACCGGGAAAGTGCCAGCAGCAGGGCGACCTGCGCATTGGAGCTGGTATTCCCGTCGCCGAAAGCCGCCTGCAGAACTGCGGCACCACCGGCGAGCGAGACGCAGGGATCGAGGGCGCTCACCACCGTCATATTCAAGGCTGGGAGGTTGGCCGAGTTAATCTGCATCATGCCGATGTCGACGGAATCGCCGCGCGCGACCCAGGCCGACGCATCCGCCAGAGCTGCTCGCGCATTGTCAGGGCTTTCACTCAGGCCCGTGGTGTTGTCATGCAAAGCCCAAGGATCGAAACCGCTCTCCGTCCGGGCGACCGCTGCCAGCGTTTGAGCGGGCACAGACGGCGCGCAGCGCGAAGCTGTGGCCGCAAACTCAGCCGCAGAGAGCGGCGTTGCCCACGCGGGATCGGGCGTCCCCCACGCCACCCAGGCCACGATAGCGGCGGGGACAAGATGGCCCAGGCCACGCCCGAGGCGTAGGCATGTTAACTGTCGATGGGAAAACCCACGCTTACTCGGCCACTTCCTCTTTCTTAGCCCGCCTGTCACCCGGCCGGCGCCTTGCTGCCCCGGTCGGTTCTGGTGGGCGGCGGGGATCGCCCTCATCATAGAGTGTGACCGGGCCAACGTAGCCCAATTCGCGCAGGCTCCGTAACATGCGGTCAAAACTCTTGAAGATTTTTGGCTCACCGTCATCGGTAAGCCATGGATGATAGCCCCGCAGCCCGGAAATATTGACGTAAAGCAGATAGTCGAACGCCGGGGTCCAGATTGTTGAGCGCCGGCCACCGGGTTTAACAATGACGTACGCTCGAATGATGCGTTCGCCCTCACGAAGGAACGTTTCAATCTCAGGTTTATAAAGCCCGGTTTTATGCTTTCTTGGTCGGCCGCGCTTTGGCAATGGTTCCCCCGTCCTGATCTATCAAGGACGAACATATACCAGTTTTTTAAAATGCAAGATTTGACCCTGGAATACATCTGCTTACGCACTCTCCCAGCCTGCCTAAAGTCGTGAATGGAGCGTTAGTCTGGCACGGAAAAAAACCGGAAATCAACAATTTCCACGATAATAAATATATATCAATAAACTATCGATTCCATTTATAATCCCGGATGTGCCCGAAGCGTGTCTCATTTTCTGGACCTCGCCGAAAAACCATCGCCCCAGAGAGCAGGAGCGATGGAATTTCCTCATCGGGACACAATCTATGGTTTTATTTTTTGAGCGGCGCAAAATTTTAATGACTCCTGTCCCTGCCGGAGTCATTACTTGCCAGTTAGATTCTCCAGCTTGGTCGTTTCCATGTCAACACAAATACACCGATTTCGCGTTCCACAAGATGGGCTTGAACTGGCGCTGGAAATGTCGGGTCATCAAATTGGACTTTGAATTCAGAAATGCTCCCAGCCGTCTTTGGCCACGCCGCCCCGATCTGACAACCATTCGCAAAAACATTATATAATACCTTGTATTTTCCATTAGATACGAGAACGGGAGAAAATATTAGCTCGGCAGAGAGCGTTAATGTTTGGATCGTACCCCGGAACTCTTCTCCGGACTTTATGAATATACCAATCTCCATAATTTTGATCTCCTTCCTCTATGAACTGCCCGAAAGGCGCAGCTTTTCGGGGCGCCTCGCGAAGGGCGCGGGAGGGGTGGGGATAAAATGCTGGCGGGCACGGCTGGGTTGCAAGAGAGGGCGGGCGTTAGCCCCCTGATCGCGCGACCCCGCCGTGCAGTAGGCAGCGTTTTTCGGGGAGGGTGAGGGCAGCGCCCTCCCCTCCCGCTCCTACTAAATCCGGGAATTTTAACATTATGACGGAATATAAATGTGCATTACTCACCAATTCCCCGCTAAAAGATGACGGTTATAGTCGTTTAGTTGTAAGCTTCTACTTAACCGCGAGAAGGAAAAAGTGACATGGCAGATATAAACCAAGTCGAGCTGATGGGCCGGCTGGGCAGCGATGCGGAGATTCGCACCACGCAATCTGGCCGCGACGTGGCGAGTTTCAGCATTGCAACCGATACGGGTTGGTATGACAAAGACAAGGGTGAGTGGCGCAAGAATTTGCACTGGCACAAGATCGTCACTTTCCAGCCTGGCCTCATCGGGGTGCTGCGCGACAAGGGGAAAAAGGGCGTCCGCGTGATCGTCAACGGCGAGCTCAGTTACCGGGCCTGGCGCAAGGACGGCGAAACCACGGACCGGTCGGAAGCCGAGATCATTGTCGGCAATGACGGCGGCATCAATTTTATTGACCGCGACAGAGCTGAACCAGCGTGAGTGCTTTCCGGGAGTAGCGGGGCCGGCGGCCGCGATGAGCGACTTCACCTATATCGCTTTTGATGCCGGCACCGGGCAGCCGTTGGCGCACGCGGGCAAGGCGATTTATGCGCTTCAAACCGCTGATGCCGTGATGCCGACCGCGGCGATTTATATCTTGGAAGCAGGTGCATTCGGCTCATGGATGTGGGCCGAAAAAATCCCGCTTGAACGCGCTCGCACTCTGATTCGTGCGGCACCTGTCGGGATTCGATGATGTTTAATTCCCGGCATTTTTTTGCTAGCCTGATTGAGGCTGCTTCGTATCGAATCGCAGAGCCGAGCGGCCGGACCGTGCAGGCTCCCGTAGCCGCCATCATTTCATGGGATTGAGATGGCCGGCCGCGCCGCGAAATGCTATTCACGCTCTATGAAAGCGAGCATCTACACGATGGCTGACGGCCTCTATTTGGCTGTTCTGGATAACGGCCAAAGGGTTATGAGGGACAGCCTGTCAGACCTAGCGAGCGTATTGCGCGGAAAGGGTGTTGCGTCCGAGAATCTTCTCTTCGGGGACTGGTTGAATGAGGCCGAGTTATTGGCGCCGACGCATCGGGAGATGCTAAGAAACATGATCGCTGGACCATAGGTAACGCCTGATTCGCCGACATATCAACGGACCAGACCTGCACATCATCCCGCTCGAACTGTTGCCGGTGCTCATTTCCGAGAAACAAAGGTGACATAAAAACACGTAGCAATGGGTTTCCGGCCTGGCCGCCATTTTGGCTTCATCTCCACCAGCGGACCTGCAATCGCCGATGAGAATCGTCTGTCGTTTCCTGACACACAAACGTAAGACGGTGGGCCGAGTCACAGTCGAGCACGCGAAGGATGTTGAGAACGGTTTGCCGTGGATTTGATGCGAGGGGCGGACGACCCGCCCTACGCCGGTTTTCCAGTATGGCCGGTGCAGCCTAATTTTTCTCAACGGCACCGGCCTATAGCATTCCGCAGGATTTAATCCTCGGCGGTCTCGGTATCCGTCGGTGTCAGGTCTGAAGATTCAACCGGCATGTCATCAGATTCAACTGGCGCGTCGACGTCAACTTTTACAGCAGCCTTACGGCCACGCTGTTTCACAGGTTTTACCGCAGCGGGAGCTGGCTTTGTAGGCTTCGTCTGGGCGGCCAGCTTCGTTTCTAGCTGAGCCACCTTTGTTTCCAGTTCACCAATCTGTGCTGCCGACGCTTTGGCAGCACGAACGGCTTCACGGCTCTTCGTCCGCAATGTGGCGATGGTGTTTTGTGCTTTTTCAAGTTGAGCGCGAAGCTCATCTTTGCTGACCACAGGCGCTTTGGCGGCAGCCGGCTTTTTCACTGGAGCGGCGGCTTTAACAACCTTGGCCGTCTTCACAACGGCAGGATGACGACCCGGCTTAAGAGCCTTGGTCACAGGCTTTGCGGTTTTCTTCGGTGCGGCTTTCGCCATGTTTCGGCATTCCTTTATTGAAAAATCTACTCGCGTGTCTGCCGAACATATAGACTAAAATGCCGGCGGACGCAGCTCATACAACAAGCAACATCGGTTGAAAACCATATCGCCACCTACGGGCGAAATACTGCGGACGCAGCCTAATGACGATCAGGAAACGCCTGGTTCCCAAAGCCAGATGAAACACCGTGCGCCAACACAAGCAGCCCGCAGGAAGATTATCGAAAATCTCTCGTCTTTACCTTGATCCGCTCGAGATGGAGATCAGGGAGAGGGATTTCCCTTATCTTGTGGCCGATGGTCTCGCGCGTGTCCGTGCCGCCGCCAGTCTTCGCCCGGTCGCCACGGCCCTCCGGCCTGGGAAACGCAACATCACGCTCCCCGACACTTGCCAGTTCCGCTGATAGATCGGTGAGCCGGTGCGCGATAAGATGCACAACATCTCCTTCCCGCTGTACCCGGCCATAGACGGCCATCATGCCCGATGAGAGGATAATCCGGCGCTGCTTCTCATAGAGGTCCGGCCAGACCACCAGATTGGCAATGCCGGTTTCGTCCTCGATGGTGATAAACATCACGCCCTTGGCCGAGCCAGGCTTCTGTCGCACCAGCACGATCCCGGCGGGCTCCAGCCATTTATTGTCCGGGGCGCGCATCGCCTGGTCGCAGGTGACAATTTTCCGGTGGCGGAATTCCTCGCGCAAAAAACTCACCGGGTGCGCCCGCAGGCTGATGCCCATATGGACGTAATCCTCCACCACCTCCCGCCCGCCGGTCATCGGCCGCAATGCCATTTCCGGCTCCGCCTGTTCGACGAGCGCCGCCTCATCGGCTTCACGCGCTGCAGCCGCCGCGAACAAAGCCAACGGCTCGTCGCGCAGCCCCTTCAGCGCCCACAGCGCTTCCCGCCGCGCCTGGTTCAGGCTGGGCCGGAAACCGTCTGCCTCGGCGATCTGCACCAGTGCCGCCGCCGGCACACCGGCGCGGCGCCAGGTATCGTCCACTGATGCAAAGGGACGGTCCCCGCGCGTGGCGATGAGCTTTGCCGCATGGGCGTTGGCCAGGCCCTTCACCAAGCGCAGGCCCAGCCGAACCGCATAGCGGTCATCCCGGTTTGTCGGCTCCAGCGTGCAGTCCCAGCGCGAGGCATTGATGCAGACCGGCCGGATTTCCACGCCGTGGTTCGCGGCATCACGCACAATCTGCGCCGGGGCATAGAACCCCATCGGTTGGGCATTGAGCAGGGCGGCGCAGAACACATCCGGATGATGGCATTTCAGCCAGGACGAGGCATAGGCGATCAGCGCGAAGGACGCCGCATGGCTTTCGGGGAAGCCGTAGCTGCCAAAACCCTCAAGCTGCTTAAACGTGGTTTCAGCGAAGACCTGGTCATACCCCTTGGCGATCATGCCGTTCACCAGCTTGTCCCGGAAATGGCTGACCCCGCCAGTATGCTTGAAGGTCGCCATCGAGCGGCGCAGCTGGTCCGCTTCGCTCGCCGTGAACCCTGCGCACTCGATCGCAACTCGCATCGCCTGTTCCTGGAACAGCGGCACACCAAGAGTCTTTCCCAGGACCTTCTCCAGCTCTGGCTTGGGGTAGACCACCGCCTCCTTGCCCTCGCGCCGGCGCAGATAAGGATGCACCATGTCGCCCTGGATCGGCCCAGGCCGGACAATCGCGACCTCGATCACCAGATCGTAGAATGTTCGCGGCTTCATGCGCGGCAACATGGCCATCTGCGCCCGGCTCTCGATCTGGAACGTGCCCAAGGTGTCGGCCTTGCGGATCATCGCATAGGTGCGCGGGTCCTCGGCCGGAATGGTGGCGAGATCCAGTGTGATGCCTTTGTGCTCTTTGAGCAGATCAAAACCGCGCTTCATGCAGGACAGCATACCAAGCGCCAGGCAATCCACCTTCATGAATTTCAGGACGTCGATGTCATCCTTGTCCCATTCGATGACCTGACGGTTTTCCATGGCGGCGGGTTCGATCGGCACCAGCTCGTCCAGCCGGTCGCGCGTCAGCACGAAACCACCAGGATGCTGCGACAGATGGCGCGGTGTGCCGATCAGCTCGCGCGCCAGATCGATCGCCAGTTTCAGGCGCCGGTCTTCAAGGTTGAGGTTGAGCTCCTTGGCCTGCTCGGGCTCAATGCCTTCCTCCGACCAGCCCCAGACCTGAGCGTTGAGGAGCGAAATAACATCCTCCGAAAGCCCCAGCACCTTCCCGACATCCCGCAACGCGCCTTTGGTCCGATAGCGGATCACGGTGGAGCAAAGGGCCGCGTGATCGCGGCCATAGGTCTCGAACACCCATTGCATGACGATCTCGCGCCGCTCGTGCTCGAAATCGACATCGATGTCGGGCGGCTCGCGCCGCTCCTCAGACACAAAACGCTCAAACAATAGATCATTGCGTTCCGGGTCGATCGAGGTGATGCCCAGCACATAGCATACCGCGCTATTGGCGGCCGAACCTCTCCCCTGGCAAATAATCTCCTGGCTGCGGGCGAAGCGCACGATCGAGTTCACCGTCAGAAAATATGGCGCGTATTGCAGCTTTTCGATCAGTTTCAGCTCGTGCTTGAGGATGGCGATCACCTCCGGCGGTACGCCATCGGGATAGCGCTGCTTTGCGCCCTCCCAGGTGAGCTCGGCCAAAGCCTGCTGGGCCGTCAGGCCGGGGATCAGGGCTTCTTCCGGGTATTGATAGCTCAGCTCGTCCAGAGAGAATTTGCAGCGTTCCATGATTTCGAGGGAGCGGGCGAGGGCTTCCGGGAAGCGTTGGAAGAGGCGGCGCATTTCCTCTGGCGGCTTCAGGTAGCGGTCGGCATAGCGTTCGCGCTTAAAACCGGCATCGTCGATGGTGCAGCCGTGCCGGATGCAGGTGACGACATCCTGCAATATGCGGCGTTCCCGCGCATGGAACAGCACATCATTTGTCACCACGCTGCGCACACCATGGCGCGCCGCCAGATTGGCAAGATCATGCAGCCGGAGCTGGTCATGGGGACGGCGACGCAACGTCAGCGCCATATAGGCACGATCGCCAAAACCATCCTTCAACCGGCGCAGATGAAATGCGCAGTTTTCGTCCGGTTCGTCCGGCAACAGGACGGCGAGCATTCCGTCGGCATAGGCGACGACATCCTGCCAGCTGAGATGGCACTGCGCCTTGCCACCGCGCTTTTTGCCCAGAGACAGCAAGCGGCAAAGGCGCGCGTAGGCAGGGCGATCGGTGGGGTAGACCAGGAGTGACATTCCATCGGTCAGATCCAGCCGACAGCCGACGATGAGGCGGATGCCGGCGGATTTTGCCGCCTCATAGGCACGGATGATTCCGGCGAGGGAGTTGCGATCGGTTATCGCCAGAGCCTCGATGCCCAGATAGGCCGCCTGGGCGAACAGCTCCTCGCACGAGCTTGCGCCGCGCAGGAACGAAAAATGGGAGGTCACCTGCATCTCGGCATAGCGCGGCCGCGCGGTGTCGACGCCACTCATCCGAATATTCCGTGCAAATACCAGGATTGCCCGCCGGTCTCCGGATGCTCGCCATCGCCGGACCTAAAAATCCAGAAGCGCTCGCCCTGTTCATCCTCGACCTGAAAATAATCGCGCACGGCATTATTTTCCGCATCGCGCTTCCACCATTCGCCGAAAATCCGCTCTGGCCCGTCGGCCCGGCTGATTCTCCGGCGCACGCCCCGCCAGGAAAAGCTGACCGGCGGGTGGTCCGGCAGCAGCGCCATCGTCTCGATCGGCTCCGGTTTGCGCAGCAGCCGCACCGGCCGCGGCAAGCTGGCCGGCCATTTTCTCCCGACCGCCCCCGATGCCGGGGCAATCCTTCCCACCGAACGCTCCGGCACATCGCTCTCCACCGGTGCGAACCGATAGAGATTTGCGCCGCCAACACGATTGGCGAGAATATCAACCAGGCTGGACACATCCGTATCCGGGGTCTCTTCCAGCAGCGATGTTCGCACCTGCTTCGTCTCGAACGGCTCGGCTAGCGTCGCGCACAGGCTCATAGCCTCGACACCAAAACCCGGGTCGATGGTTTCCAATTTGTCGCAGAGCAACCGTGTCAGGCGTTTGGCATCGCGATTGGGCATGGCCGTGCCGATGCGGATGGCCTGCATTTCGCTATCGACGCGATGGAACAGTAAATCGAGCCGCCGTGCCCCCACGCCCTTGGCGACCAGCATCTCGCATAAGGCGCCCGCCAGTTTTCCAGTGTAGCGGGCTAGCGTTTCGGGGGCACCGATCGGTTCGGCGAATTGCCACCGCGCCTCGATCAGCTCCGGTGCGCGGATTGGTTCAATCGGCTCGCGCAACCGCCCCAGCGCCTGATCCAGCCTGCGGTGCAGTTCTGGGCCAAAACGCTGCGTCAGAGGTCCGCGGGGCTGGCTGGCAATGTCGCTGACGCGCTCAAAACCGAGGCGGCGCAGCTGATCGACCATCTCGCTGGGCAAGCGGAGGAAGGCAAGCGGCAGGCGCTGCAGCAGGGTAGCGGTCTCGCCGGGCGGCACAACGATGACCGGCTTGGAAGTCGCGCGCGCGAAAGCGTGCGCTGCCCCCCAGCTATCCGCCATCGCGGCACGCGCGTTGATGCCAGAAGCGGCCAGGCGCACCACCATGTCATGGAGCATAGCTTCCTCACCGCCGCGCAGATGCGCCGCCCCGGTCGCATCGATCACCAGCCCATCCGGCGGATCAACCGCAACCAGCGGCGAATAGAGCCGCAGTGCCCACAGACCGAGTTTTTTAAGCGCGGCGGCATCGGCTCCCAATTCCACGTCTTGGATGCCAAGCTCCGGCACCAAAGCCTGGGCCTGCGCAACCGCAACGCCGGGCCTCAACCCAGCAGCTCGCGCCGCCATGTTTGCCGCATAGATCAGGCGCCGATTACCAATGCGCTGAACCAGGACGAGCGGCCCATCCGGCGAAATTTCGCCGGCGTCAGCCTCGGGCGCGGCCTCCTGCGATGCGCCTTGCGCCCGCCTCAGCCGATCGATCGGCCAGTCCGGCAGGAAGAGCGAGACGACCCTCATGATCACAGCCCTCCACCTCAAAATCCGCACTCTCCCCCGCCCGGCACCGGATCAGCTCCACCAGCCAGCGCGCCCGGCCGATGCCAGGTGCCGCCAGCGGCGCCGACGGCAGCGCCGAAACCCGCCACCTCGTGACCGCTGCCGTAGGCTGGCCAAAATCGACGGCGTCGCTCTGCCGCCGCCAGCGCCGGATCGCGATGCCCAGCGTGCCGGAACCCTCGGCCGCAAGCTGCAGCCGCCGCGAGCTGGTCATCGACAGCCGGCCAATCTCCGCCACCACACCGGCCAGGCCGCCATGGCGCAGCCCTTCCTCGAAACAGGCGAGCGCCGTCTGCTCATCGCCGGCTTCCACATAGATCACCCGGTCCGCCGCCAGCCCCGCCGCCTCCAGCCCCGGTGCAAACAAATCCTGATCGCGCACACACCAGAGGATCTGCCCCTTCGTCCGCGCCATAATGCCGGCGGCGAACAAGGCCGCGGCGGCGCCATCCAGCGCGCCATTGCCGGCGCCGGCGACCTCATGCAGCGCGCCCGAAGCCAACCCGCCGCCAGGCAAACGCGCGTCCATCTCCGGCAGTCCGAACGGCAGAAATCCAGCCAAGCGGCGGTCTCCTGCCTCCAGGCGGCGGATTTTCTCGCGCAGAAGATCAATGGCGGGCGATGACCCCACTTTGCCTGGTATCCTCAAAAATATCGGTTGGATGTTCGTGCTATGTTCTATACACTCAAAAAAGAGTCAAGCAACGAATCGATCCCAACCGGGCCCTTCGCTTTCACGCAAGATGAAGACCACCCGCAAAACCCTTGCGAACAAAACGAGAAACCTGGATGCTGGGCATCCGCATTTTTTGAAAGTTTTTCAGGTGACGGCAAGTGCTGCCTATCTCTCCAAACTCAATCCCGAGCAGCTGCGCGCGGTCGAGTATGGCGTGGACGCATGCCGGGGCGCCAAGGCCGGGCCGCTTCTGGTCATCGCCGGGGCTGGATCGGGGAAAACCAACACGCTGGCGCATCGCGTCGCGCACCTCATCGTCAGTGGCGCCGATCCACGACGCATCCTGCTGATGACCTTCTCCCGGCGTGCCGCCGCAGAGATGACCCGCCGGGTCGAGCGCATCTGCGCCCAGGCGCTGGGCGACAAGGCCGGCATCCTGGCCGAGGGCATGACCTGGGCCGGCACGTTCCACGCCATCGGCGCGAAATTGCTGCGCGATTATGCCGTGCAGATCGGGCTCGATCCGGCCTTCACCATCCATGACCGGGAGGATTCCGCCGATCTGATGAATCTAGTCCGCCACGAGTTGGGCTATTCCAAGACGGCTTCGCGCTTCCCGACGAAAGGAACCTGCCTGCAGATCTATTCGCGCTGCGTGAACACCGAACTGCCGCTCACTGACATCTTGCCCGCGAGCTTTCCATGGTGCGCCGGCTGGGAGGCGGAATTGCAGCAGCTATTTGGCGCCTATGTCGCGGCCAAACAGCGGCAGAACGTGCTCGATTACGATGATTTGCTCCTCTACTGGGCACAGATGGTCTCCGACCCGGATATGGCGGCGGAGATTGGCGGCAATTTTGATCATGTCCTGGTCGACGAGTACCAGGACACCAACCGGCTGCAATCAAGCATTCTGCTCGGCTTGAAACCCGATGGCGCGGGCCTCACCGTGGTCGGGGATGACGCGCAATCGATCTACGCCTTTCGCGGCGCCAATGTCCGCAACATCCTCGACTACCCGGTCCAGTTCTCGCCTTCCGCCGAAATCGTCACGCTGGAGCGCAACTACCGTTCGACCCAGGCCATCCTCGGCGCCGCGAATGGCGTCATCGGCCTCGCCAGGGAGCGGTTCACCAAGAACCTCTGGAGTGACCGTGACGCCGGCACTCGGCCCCTTCTGGTCAATGTGCGCGACGAGGCAGGCCAGGCGAACTACATCGTCGAGCGCATCCTGCAGAGCCGCGAGGCGGGCACGCTGCTGAAGCACCAGGCCGTCCTGTTCCGGACCTCGCATCATAGCGGCGCGCTGGAGGTTGAATTGACCCGGCGCAATATCCCTTTCGTGAAATTCGGCGGGCTGAAATTTCTCGAGGCCGCGCATATCAAGGACCTGCTCTCGCTGCTGCGCTGGGCGGAAAACCCCCGAGACCGCGCCGCCGGCTTCCGGGTGATCCAGCTGATGGAAGGCGTGGGACCAACCTCTGCCGCGCGGGTGCTGGACCATATCGCGGCATCCGCCGATCCGATTGCGGCATTGGCCACCGCGCCTACGCCGCCACGGGCCGGAGAGGCTTGGGACAGGTTCGTGGAGATGGCGCAACACTTAAGCGCCGGGCGGTCCGGTTGGCCCGCGGAGATGGGCCAGGCGCGGCTTTGGTACGAGCCGCATCTGGAGCGCATGCACGAGGATGCTGTGCTGCGCCGGGCCGACCTGATGCAGCTTGAGCAGATCGCGATCGGTTATCCCTCGCGGGAACGCTTCCTGACCGAGTTGACCCTCGACCCACCGGAGGCAACGAGCGATCAGGCGGGCGTGCCGCTGCTCGACGAGGATTATCTCAATCTCTCGACCATCCATTCCGCCAAGGGCCAGGAATGGAAATCCGTGTTCGTGCTCAATGTGGTCGACGGGTGCATGCCGTCCGATCTCGGCACCGGCCAGTCGCACGAGATCGAGGAGGAACGGCGGCTGCTCTATGTGGCGATGACACGGGCCAAGGATGAGCTCCACCTGATGCTGCCGCAGCGGTTTTTCACGCATGGGCAGAACCGCTTGGGCGATCGGCACGTCTACGCGGCCCGCTCGCGCTTCATCCCGGATGATCTGCTCAGCCTGTTCCAGAGCACGGCCTGGCCCGTGGCGGGCGCGGAAGCAATCGCCAAAATCGGTTCCAGCCAAGCACCGCGCATTGACGTTGCGGCAATGATGCGCGGCATGTGGGGGCAGAAAGACGGGGCGGATGTGTAACCTCTACTCCGTCACCAAGGGTCAGGCGGCAATCCGCGAGCTGACGGGCGCGATGACGGACAGTACCGGCAATTTGCCGCCGCTGCCGGGCATTTTCCCCGACTATGCCGCGCCAATCATGTGCAACCAGCCCGGCGGCCGCGAACTGATGATGGCGCGTTGGGGCATGCCATCGCCGGTATTCGCACTGAAGGGCCGCAATTGCGATCCGGGCGTGACCAATATCCGCAACACCGCGTCACCGCATTGGCGGCGTTGGCTGGGACCGGAAAATCGGTGCGTCGTGCCATTCACCAGCTTCGCTGAGAATGAGCATCGAGCGGATGGAACGAAGCCTCCGGTCTGGTTCGCCCTGGACGAGACGAGGCCGCTGGCTTGCTTCGCCGGCATTTGGACCCGGTGGACCTCGGTGCGAAAGGTGAAGGAAGGCAAGACGACCAACGATGTTTTCGGATTTTTGACGACCGAGCCCAACCAGGAAGTTGGCGCCATCCACCCGAAAGCGATGCCCGTTATCTTGCGGACGCGCCAGGAGATCGACCTCTGGATGACCACTCCTTGGTCAGAAGCATCAAAGCTTCAGCGGCCTCTACCGGACGCCACGCTCGTGATCGTCGCACGGTGCTCAAAACAAGATACGGGCGGGATCGCGCTGTAGCCATGCATATTTCGTTCGAAACTACTCCGCAACGAACAAGAGAGGCGCAGGGGCAACCGGCGGAAGACGCCGCTCACACTCCTCCGCGCCAGCGCAAGATCATCCACATTGACATGGACGCCTTCTACGCCTCCGTGGAACAACGCGACAATCCGGAACTTCGTGGCAAGCCGGTCGCTGTCGGCTATGGCCAGGCGCGGGGTGTCGTTGCGGCCGCCAGCTATGAGGCCAGGAAATTTGGCGTGTATTCGGCGCTGCCATCTGTCACTGCCAAGCGAAAATGCTCGGAGCTGATTTTCGTGCCGCCGCGATTTGACGTCTATAAATCGGTGTCTCGACAAATTCACGAGATTTTCGCGCTGCATACGCCAATTATCGAGCCGCTGTCGCTTGACGAGGCCTATCTCGACGTCACGGAAAATGTGCAGGGGATTGCCTCGGCAACGCATATCGCAGAAGATATCCGTGCAAAAATCCGCGCGCAAACAGGCCTCACGGCCTCCGCGGGCATTTCGTATAACAAATTTCTAGCAAAGCTCGCGTCCGATCATAGAAAGCCTGACGGGCTCTACGTGATTACACCCTCGATGGGTCCGGCATTCGTTGAGACTTTACCGATCAATAAATTTCATGGCGTTGGTCCAGCGACGGCTTCCAAGATGCACCGGTTCGGCATTGAGACTGGACTCGATCTCAAAGCCCAGACGCTGGTGTTTCTCCAGCATCTGTTCGGGAAAGCTGGGCAATATTATTATTGGATCGCGCGCGGCATCGATGAGCGCCAGGTTTTTGCCGATCATGCTCGAAAATCGATTGGCGCCGAAAATACTTTTGCGAAAGATATTCAGGACTCCGAATCAGCACACCAGAAATTGAAGCCAATAATTGAAAAAGTCTGGCGGCATTGTGAGAGCACGTGCATTCGGGGGAAAACCGTGACGCTGAAGGTAAAATATGCGGATTTTCAGCAGGTGACGCGCAGCCGTACAAGCGATACGGCAATCCCCACGCAAGAAGCGTTGGAGAGAATATGCTATGACCTACTTATTCCCATATTCCCCGTTATCAGAGGGATCAGGCTATTGGGCATCTCATTATCATCTCTGGGGGCGGCCGACACCAGAGAGAAACCTCAACTTTTGTTGTCGTTCTGAATTAATCGTACAGCAAAATTTCCATTGAAACTAAAAAATTTCAAGTGTATCATTTACTTTTTTTGTCACGCCGTAGTCCAAACTCGCGCATTCAAATAGAGGCTGCATGAAGAGATTTGAGCTCCCGACAGCGCAATATGTAGGATTATTGAATAAGAGAATTTACACGCTGCAGGAAATAGTGGTTGCTTGGTACTCGATGCCGAGGCTCCCAATTCTTAACGGTAATGGTGCCGGAACGGCGGGCCTCCGCCGCTAAAATGTTCAGATCTGTTTTTCGAATTGCGTGCTTGGATAATATAAGAGGCCAAATGTCACCATACAGGATACCATCTGGCGCGAACGGCGTCATATGATATAATTCATTTCTTGCGCTTTCTTTTTCTGTCTTTAAGAATTCCTCGGTTTGATCGTTTGTCATCTGATTGAAATTGAATGCTTCCGATTGGCCGCTGACTAGAGTCGATGCAGCCAGCTTAGTTGCTCCCCTAATGGCTGATTGCGTTCTGAGCGTTTCGATTTGACAACTGCGAAATACCTCTATGCCATGCGGTTTTCGGGTTGCATAAATTAGGTAATAGAGAGTTCTGTCCCTCAAGGGACGCAAAATGGGCGTTGCGGCAACATACTTATACCCGCCCGCATCGGCCAACGAAGTTTTGAATGCATCTACGAGTATGGCTTCTCGGTCAGGCTTCTCTTCGTCGATAGCAGCTATCAATTTATTTCGCCAATGTTCGACAGTGATGAAATCGTCGATCGATTTAACAATTGCAGGATCCTTCATCGATGCTGCTCGGTTGATAAAATCGAACATAAAGTTGAACACAACTTCGCAGTTTGGCAAGGTCAAAAGCCCTTTGATCTCCTCCAGATTTACGCTCCAACCCTTTGGATCTATAAATAGAAAAACAAAGGCGCTTTTAGGTATCTCCCGTGCCAAGGCTTCCGCCAATTCAACGAAGTTCCCCTGGCGTGGTAATACCTCTATGTCTGGAAATTTCGCTGGAATAGATTCTAATTTTCTAAATGCTATCTTTGACATTTCGACAAGATGAGCAGTCATCTTAACGTTTCTGCCAAGGTTTCTCCAAGTCGCTTTTGCGCTACGGAGAGCGTTCAGTGCGATAGCAAAGGACGTGTCACCAAAATTCTCGTCTCCACTCTGCCACGGCCCCGAAAATCCATCGACGTAGACGATGTGGTCATAGCTTCCGGCAACTTTATGGATAAGGTCTTGCAGGTAACTGCCCAAGAAGTAGTGCTTGACGTAAGCCTGTTCTCGGCCACGATACCGCGTGATATCTATGTCCATCTAGGCGGCGCAGCCACGCTTGCTGCTAGAGTGCTGATTCCGAGGGAAGCCGCCCATCCATTCCGAGATGAGGTCGCCCCCCTATTCCGAGATATGGTCGCCCACTGATTCCGAGAAATCCTCGCCCATCGATTCCGGGATATTGTCGCCCGGGATTGAGAGGGTGACGGGCGCTCCGCTGGCTGTGTTTAGGATCGCCTCTTTGGCCGTAGCCGAGGAGGGGATTGATGCCAGCGGGGAGAGTTTGCATGCGCCAGGTGCGCGAGATTGTTCGTTTGGGATGCGCCGGGGTGTCCAAACACCAGATTGCCCGCCGGACCGGGGTAGTGCCGTCGACGGTGCGCGAGACGTTGAAGCGTTTTGCGGCCTCGGGCCTGAACTGGCCGCTGGGCGATGAGGTCACGGACACGGTCCTGGAAGCCCGGATGTATAAGAATGCCGGGAAGAAGCAGGGGCATCGGCAA
>NZ_JABEVC010000043.1 GCF_013044125.1 Acidocella sp.
CAACATCATCATGACCGATGGTACGGAATTCAAGACCATGTCCTGCATGGGCAAGGCCGGCGACACGCTGCGCCTGGATATCGACCCGAAGTCTCACCCGGCGTGGACCGGCGTGCAGCGCGTGATGGACACCGGCGGTCAAGTTGCCAAGTTCAACAAAAAATTCGCTGGAATCGGCACCCGCAAGGGCTAACGCCCTGCCCCAGCCCTATCGCGAAAAAACCCACGGGCTGCCTCGTGGGTTTTTTTATGTCCGCAGCCCGGGAGGAAGAACATGTCCGCCACCGCCACGAACCAGCTGGTTGAAACCTACTACCGAACCTTCAACACCGGCGCGCGGGAGGCGTTTCTCGCGCTGCTCACCGAGGATGTCGTCCACGGCATCAACCAGGGCGATGAGCAGCGCGGGCGGGAGCTGTTTCGCGCGTTTCTGGCGCGGATGGACCATTGCTACCGCGAGGAGATCCGCGATGTTGTGGTGATGGTCAACCACGACGGAAGCCGGGCGGCGGCGGAATTTGTGGTGCATGGCACTTATTTGAATACCGATGAAGGGCTGCCCGAGGCGCGGGCGCAGCGCTACATCCTGCCCGCGGGGGCGTTTTTCGCCATCCGGGACGGCAAGATCGCCCGCATCAGCAATTATTACAATTTTCCGGAGTGGACCCGCCAGGTTGGCGGCGGCGTGTAGTTTAAAGGGCGGTGCGCCGTATCATTTAAGGGGCGGCCTGCGCCGTATCACTGTTAAGGGGCGGCCTGCGCCGCCAATGTGGCGCGATAGGTCTGGATGTTGCGCAGCTGCGTCTTGAAATTGTCCGCGAACACATGCCCGCCGTTGCCGGTGGCGACGAAGTAGAGCGCCTGCATGGCGGCGGGGTGCAACACAGCCTGGATGGCGGCCAGGCCGGGCGCGCAGATCGGCCCCGGCGGCAGACCCGCATGGAGATAGGTGTTGTAGGGTGACGGGCTGGCGAGATCGGCGCGGGTGATCGCCAGGCCGCCGGAGGTTTGCCCACCGCTCGCGGCGTAGATGACTGTGGGATCAGCCTGGAGGCGCATGCCCAGGGTCAGCCGGTTCTCATAAACGGCGGCGATTTCAGGTAGTTCCGCCGCAACCGGGGTTTCCGACTGTACGATGGAGGCGAGGATGAGCGCCTGTTGCGGCGATTGCAGCGGCAGCCCGGGGGCGCGGTGCGCCCAGGCCGCCGCCAAGCTGCGCCGCATGGCTTTTTGCGCCCGCGCCAGAATGGCCGCGCGGCTTGTGCCCAGAGTGAAATCATAGGTTTGCGGCAGCACTGAGCCTTCGGCCGGGACGGCGGCGCTGCCGCTGGCGGCGGGGGCGGCATTGATGATTTTGGCGATTTCCACGCCCGTCAGCCCCTCGGGGATGGTGACCTGGTGCTGCACGGGCGCGCCATGGCGCAAAATTTGCAAAATATCCGCCAGGCTGGAGCGCGCGGGGATAAAAAATTCACCCGCATGCAGCGGGCCATCCGCCCGGGTGAGGAACACCGCGATGCGGAAGATGAGCGGATGGCGGATGGCGCCGGCACGCGAAAGTACGGCGCCGGTGGCGGCGATGCCGCCCGGCGGGATCACCAGATCGGCGCTGGTTTGCAATGGGCCGGGACCATTGAAGCTTTGCCCCACCGCCATGTGCCCAAGGCGGAGCAGGACCAGCAAAGTGACAAGCAACAGGATGATGCGCCCGCGCAGACGTGGCAATCTGGCGTTCATGCCGGGCTGGCCGGAGGGTTAGCGCGCAACTGCGGCCTCAGAGCGCCCTTTTGAACAGGATGGAGGCATTGGTGCCGCCAAAGCCGAAGCTGTTGGAGAGTGCGACGTTAACCTTGCGCTCCTGCGCCTTCAGGGCCACGCGGTCGATCACGCTGGCGCGGCTTGGCTCATGCAGGTTGAGCGTAGGCGGGACGATGCCATCGCGGATGGCGAGGATGCTGAAAATCGCCTCAATGGCACCGGCGGCGCCGAGCAGATGCCCGGTGGCGGATTTGGTGGAGGACATGGCAAGGCCCTTGGCGGCGGCGCCGAACATGTTCTCGACCGCCTCCAGCTCCAGATCGTCACCCATCGGGGTCGAGGTGCCGTGCGCGTTGACGTATTGCACGTCCGCCGGGGAGAGGCCGCCGTTTTTGAACGCCGCCTTCATCGCGCGGAAGGCGCCGTCATGGTGTTCGGCCGGGGCGGTGATGTGGTGCGCGTCGCCGGACATGCCGTAGCCGCCGATTTCAGCGTAGATTTTCGCGCCGCGCTTTTTGGCGTGCTCGTATTCCTCGAGCACAACCACACCGGAGCCTTCGCCCATGACGAAGCCGTCACGGTCTTTGTCCCAGGCGCGGGAGGCTTCGGCCGGGCGGTCGTTAAAGCCGGTGGAGAGCGCGCGGGCCGCGCAGAACCCGGCAATGCCAAGCGGATTGACGGCGGCTTCCGCGCCGCCGGCCACCATGACGTCCGCATCGCCGAAGGCGATGATCCGCGCCGCGTCGCCAATGGCGTGCACGCCGGTGGCGCAGGCCGTGACGGCGGAGTGGTTGGGGCCTTTCAGCCCGTATTTGATGGAGACCTGCCCCGAGACCAGATTGATGAGGGCGGCCGGGATGAAGAACGGCGAGAGCCGCTTGGCGCGCCCTTCATGCACGGTGATCGAGGCGTCATAAATGGTTTGCAGGCCGCCGATGCCTGAGCCGATCATTACGCCGCTGACGTATTTATCTTCCTCGGTCTGCGGCACCCAGCCGGAATCCTCGATGGCCATGCTCGCCGCGGCGATGCCGAGATGGATGAAGCGATCCATCTTTTTCAGCTCTTTGACGGCGATCCACTCGGAGAGATCAAGGCCGCCATCGGCGGCTTTGCCCGCCGGGACCTGACCGGCGATTTTCGCCGTCAGCTCCGTGGTGTCGAATGACTCAATGGCGGTGATCCCGGATTCCCCGTTGATCAGCCTTTTCCAGACATGCTCAACACCAACCCCAAGCGGGCTGGCGATTCCCATCCCTGTTACGACAACACGGCGCATGCGAACTCCTCGAACGGGTATCGTTCAGTCAGCCTGATTATTCGGCTTTCTGCTTCTCGATGTATTCGATCGCGTCCTTGACCGTGGTGATCTTTTCGGCGGCATCTTCGGGGATTTCAACGCCGAAAGCTTCCTCGAACGCCATCACCAGCTCCACGGTATCCAGCGAGTCAGCGCCCAGGTCGTCGATGAAAGAGGCTTCCGTGGTGACCTTGCCCTCGTCAACGCCGAGATGCTCGACAACAATTTTCTTAACCTTGTCGGCGATTTCGCTCATAAAATTCACTTTCCTAGAACTTGTTTGGTAAAATCCCTTGGCGCAGAAAGCACCGCGGGAATACAATTTGGTTAATCTTCAGACGCCGCGCGCTTAGCACGGTTTATTATGCCACGCCAACCGCCCTTATAACATGGCCATCCCGCCATTGACATGCAGGGTGGCGCCGGTGACCCATCCGGCCTCCTCGGCGGCCAGATAGACCACGGCGGCGGCAATATCAGCCGGGGAGCCCAGACGGCCGAGCGGGATTTTGGCGGCCAGATCCGCACGCTGCGAATCGCTGAGCACATCGGTCATCGGGGTGGCGATGAAGCCGGGGGCGACGAGGTTGACGGTGATGCCGCGCGAGGCGACTTCCTGGGCCAGCGCCTTGGTCATGCCGATGAGCCCGGCCTTGGCGGCGGCATAATTGGCCTGGCCGGGGTTGCCGGTGGAGCCGACCACGGAGCCGATGTTGATGATCCGCCCGGCCTTGCGGCGCAGCATGAACTTGAGCGCCGCGCGGATCAGGCGGAAAGGCGCCGCCAGATCGACGTTCAGCACCTTGTCCCAGTCGGCGTCGGACATGCGCATGGCCAGGCCGTCCTTGGTCAGGCCGGCGTTGTTGACCAGGATGTCGACTTTGCCCATCGCGGCCTCGGCGGCGTTGATCAGCTCCAGCGCGGCCTCGGGCTGCGAGAGGTCGGCGGGGAGCACATGCACCCGCTCCGAAAATTCAGCTGCCAGCGCATCCAGCGCCTCGCGCCGCGTGCCCGAGAGCGCGACGGTGGCGCCTTGTTTGTGCAGGGCGCGGGCGATTTGCGCGCCGATGCCGCCGGAGGCGCCGGTGACCAGCGCGGTTTTTCCTGTCAGGTCAAACATCAGAGAACTTTCAGAAGGGCTTCAATGTCAGCCGGGGAGCCGGCGGAGGCGGTGGCGGCATCAGGGGTGATGCGCTTGACCAGCCCGGCCAGCACCTTGCCGGCGCCAAGCTCGATGAAGCTGTCAACGCCCAGGGCGGCCATTGTCTGCACGCTCTCGCGCCAGCGCACGGTGGCGGTCACCTGTTGCACCAGAAGATCGCGGATCAAATTAGGGTCGGTGGCCTTGGCGGCGCTGACATTGGCGACCAGCGGGAGCAGCGGCGCGCGCGGCGTGGTGTTGGCGAAGGCCTCGGCCATGGCGTCGGCCGCCGGGGCCATCAACGCGCAATGGAAAGGTGCCGAGACGGGCAGCAGCATGGCGCGCTTCACGCCCTTGGCCTTGGCTATTTCGATGGCGCGCTCGACAGCGCCCTTGTGGCCGGAGATGACCACCTGACCGCCGCCGTTATCATTGGCGCAGGCGACGATCTCGCGCCCGCTGGGGCCCATTTCGGCCTCGGCGCAGATTTCGCGGGCGGCGTCCAGCTCGACACCGAGCAGGGCGGCCATCGCCCCCTGCCCCGCCGGAACGGCGCGCTGCATGGCTTGGCCGCGCAACCTCAGCAGCCGGGCGGTATCAGCGATGGAGAACGATTCAACGGCGGCAAGCGCGCTGTATTCGCCCAGGCTATGGCCTGCGACCAGCGCCACTTTTTCCTTGAGTTTGATGCCGCCCTCGGCCTGGAGCACGCGCAGCACGGCGAGCGAGACGGCCATCAGCGCGGGCTGCGCGTTCTCGGTAAGGGTCAGCTCCTCAATCGGACCCTCGAACATCAGTTTCGAGAGTTTCTGCTTCAGAACTTCGTCGACTTCCTCGAAAACCGCGCGCGCGGGGGCGAAAGCGGCCGCCAGGTCGCGGCCCATGCCGACGGTCTGGCTACCTTGTCCGGGGAATATAAAGGCGTGAACCGCCATGTCATGGGTCTCCTCAATCGTCGGGCGCAACTAGCATGAGCCGCCGGTTCGTCAAAATTTCCGTTAAGCTCCGTTACAGCAGGCCGAGTCCAACCAGCGCGCGGCGCATGTCCTCGGGCATTTCGGCCGCCTGCGCGCCGCCTGCCGCCGCGAGATCGGGCGGGGCCTCGGCGGGCTCCAGGTAGCGCCAGCCTTGAAAGGCTTTTTTGGCGTGGCCCGCGACCTGTACCGGCACGGGGTCCAGCAGGAGCACGGCGCAACGGGTGCCGTCCTCGCGGGTGGCGGATTCGACTCCGAGGATTTTTTGACGCGCCTGCACGATGCCGCCGATCACCCAATAAAGGGAACCGCCGTCGCATAGTTCATCGGCGCGCTTGGGCAGGTTACGGGTTTGGTAGCGCAACGGCTGGCCGGCGGTGGCTCGGCTGGCCTGGAGGGCGGCGAGGTGCGCGAAATCGCGCACCCCGACGGCCAGTTTGATCAGGTGGATCAGTTTTTGGCTTTGTCGACCAGGGCGTTCTTGGAGATCCAAGGCATCATGGCGCGGAGTTTTCCGCCGACTTCCTCGATCGGGTGGGCGGCGGTGGCGCGGCGCATGGCCTTGAAGTTGGTCTGGCTGACCTTGTTCTCCAGCATCCAGTCACGCGTGAAGCGGCCGAGCTGGATATCCTCCAGGACCTTCTTCATCTCCTTCTTGGTCTCGGCCGTGATGATGCGCGGGCCGGTGACGTATTCACCGTACTCAGCGGTGTTGGAGATGGAGTAGTTCATGTTGGCGATGCCGCCCTCGAAGATCAGGTCGACGATCAGCTTCACCTCGTGGAGGCACTCGAAATAGGCCATCTCCGGCGCATAGCCGGCTTCAACCAGGGTTTCGAAACCGGCCTTGATGAGTTCCACCACGCCGCCGCACAGCACGGCCTGCTCGCCGAACAGATCGGTCTCGCATTCTTCCTTGAAGGTGGTCTCGATGATGCCGGCGCGGCCGCCGCCATTGGCCGAGGCGTAGGAAAGGGCGATGTCCAGCGCGTTGCCGGTGGCGTTCTGCGCCACGGCGACCAGGCTCGGCACGCCGCCGCCGCGCTGATATTCACTGCGCACGGTGTGGCCGGGGCCTTTGGGCGCGATCATGAACACGTCAATGTCGGCGCGCGGCTCAATGAGGTTGAAATTGATGTTCAGGCCATGCGCGAAGGCCAGCGCGGTGCCGGGGCGCATGTTGGGGGCGAGATATTCGCGGTAGAGATCGCCCTGGCCTTCATCGGGGGTGAGCACCATCACCACATCGGCCCATTTGGCGGCGGCGGCGGGGTCCATAACCTTCAGGCCCGCGCCCTCGGCCTTGGCGATGGCGGTGGAGCCGGGGCGCAGGGCCACGGCGAGTTCCTTCACGCCGCTGTCCTTGAGGTTCAGCGCATGGGCGTGGCCCTGGCTGCCGTAGCCGACGATGGCGACTTTCTTGCCCTTGATGAGGTTAACGTCGGCATCCTGGTCATAATAAACGCGCATGATACTAGTATCCCTGTTTTGCTTCTCAAACTGGCGCGTCACCTATTACTTTTTGCGCGCACTGTCACCTTTGACACGCGATACGAAAGAGCATGCCAGAACCCTGATTTACGCAATGATATTACTTAAAGCGGTGGTTTTTCGTAATTATTTGTGATCACTGACTGCCGGGGCTGGTTTTGCGCGCCGTGCCCGCCAGGCTGCGGTGTCCTCGCGCAGGCGCTGAAATACCGCGTAAAGCAGCGGAATGATGAAGATTCCCACCAGGGAGGCCGCGATCATCCCGGCGAAAACCGGGGTGCCGAGCGAACGGCGGCTGATCTGGGCCGCGCCGGTGGCGATGACCAGGGGGATCAGCCCGGCGATGAAGGCGATGGAGGTCATCATCACCGCGCGGAACCGCATGCGCGCGCCCATGACCGCGGCCTCTAGGATGGGCAGGCCCTCGGCGCGGCGCTCCTTGGCGAATTCGACGATCAGGATACCGTTTTTCGCCGCCATGGCGATGAGGGTGACCATGCCGATCTGGGCATAGAGATTGACGTTGAGGCCGCAGGCCCAGATGCCCGACAGCGCGCCGAACACCCCGATGATGACCGAGAGCAGCACCGGCACCGGAATGACCCAGCTCTCATAGAGCGCCACCAGGAACAGATAGGCGAACAGAACCGAGAGCAGCAGGATGGGCCCGGTCTGCCCGGAGGCGGCGTTTTCCAGATAGGCGGTGCCGGTCCATTCAAACGTGAAGCCGGGCGGCAGGGTGCGGTTGGAGATCTGCGTCATCGCCTGGATGCCGGACGCGGAGGAAACGCCGGGCGCCGGGGAGGCGATGACGGGGATTGCGTCGGTGTCGTTATAGCGCGGGATGACCGGGGGTTCGAGAATGGTGCTGATGGTGGCCAGCGCGCGCAGCGGCACCATCGCGCCGGAACTGCTGCGCACATAGCTTTGGTAGATGGAATCGGGCGTTGCGCGGTCAGCCGCGATGCCCTGGATGTTCACCTGCCAGACCCGGCCATAAAGGTTGAACTGGTTGACGTAATAGCCGCCGAGCGTGGCTTGCAGGGTTGTGTAGATGTCGCTGAGGTTGACGCCCAGGGCGGCGGCTTTGTCACGGTCTATGGTGAGCAACAGAGCCGGGGTTTGCGCGTTATAGGTGGAGAACACGCGGCCCATGCGCTTGTCCTGACCGGCGGCCACCAGCAGGCCGTTGAGCACCGCCTGCATGCGGGCGGGGGGCGCGCCCTCGGTGTTTTCCAGCTCGTATTGCAGCCCGCCGTTGATGGAGAGGCCCAGGATCGGCGGGAAGTTGAAGGCGACGAGCTTGGCCGTGCGCAGCTGGCTGCCGATGGCGAAGACGTGGCGGATGACCGCGTCAGCGCTGTTGGCCGCGCCGGGGCGCTGGGCGTAGGGCTTGAGGCGGACCACGAAGAAGGCGGCGTTGGATTCTGTGGCGAGGTCAAGGATCGAGAAGCCCATGACCGACATGACATGGCTTACCTGCGGCAGGGCCTCCAGTTTGCGCACCACGTCATCGGCCACCACCTGGGTGCGGTTGACCGAGGCGCCGGGTGGCAGGCTGATCTGGGCGAAAAAGGCGCCCTGGTCCTCATTGGGCAGGAAGCCGCCGGGGGTGATGAAGGCCATGGCGCCGGCGGCCGCGGCGAAGGTGGCGATAACCGCCAGGCCAAGCCAGGCCTTACGCAGGGCGCGGGTCACGATGCTGGTGTAGCCATCGCGCGCGCGGTCTATCCCGCGCAGCACGCCGCCCAGGAAACCGTGCGGCGTGTGACCGGGACGCACCAGCATGGCGCACAGAGCCGGGGAGAGGGTGAGCGCGTTGAAGGCTGAGATCAGCATCGCGACGCTGACGGTGACGGCAAACTGCCTGAACAGCAGGCCAGAGAGGCCGGGGATGAAGGCGATCGGCACGAACACGGAGAGCAGCACCAGGGAGATGGCGATGATGGGCGCGGTGATCTGGCGCATGGCCAGCTTGGTGGCCGCGCGGGGGGAGAGATCGGGCCGCTCGGCCATCACCCGCTCGACGTTTTCCACCACCACGATCGCGTCGTCCACCACGATGCCGGTGGCGACCACCAGGGCCAGCAGGGTGACCGTGTTGGCGGAGAAGCCGAAAGCCAGCAGCACCGCGAAGGTGCCGGTGAGCGCGATGGGCAGCACCACGCTGGGCACCACTGCGGCGCGCCAGTCCCCCAGGAAGAGGAACACCACCAGCACCACCAGCGCAAAGGCCGCGGCCAGGGTGCGCTCCACCTCCACGATGGTGTCGCGCACGAAGCTCGAGGTATCAAAAACCTTGGTGGCCTTGAGGGAGGGCGGGAATTTCTGCTCCAGCAGCGCCAGCTCCCTGGAGACGGCGGCGGAGGTGGCGATGGCGTTGGCGCCGGGGGCGAGATAGATGCCAATGGCCTGGCCAGGGTTGTTGTCTATCTTGTTGATGCGGGTCTGGGTCTGGGCGCCCAGCACCACATGGGCCACGTCCTTGATGCGCAGGAGCGAGCCGTCAGGGTTGGTGCGCAGCACGACATCGCCGAACTGGGCCGCGGTGGTCAGCCGGCCGTGGGATTCCACGGACATTTGCAACTGCTGGGTGCTGGCATTGGGCGGCACGCCGATGGCGCCGATCGGCGCCTGCACGTTCTGGCCGTCGAGCGCGGTGATGATGTCCTGCGGGGTGAGGCCAAGCTGGGTCAGACGGTTGGTGTCGTAATACACGCGCATCGAGTAGTTCTGCGGCCCGAACAGCATGACCTGGCCAACGCCCGGCACGCGCGAGAGCGGGTCCAGCAGGTTGAGGGTGACGTAGTTGGAGACCTGAAGCTGGCTGAGCTGGTTGCCGGTGCTGGAGAGAAACAGAAAGTCCAGCACGGCGGAGGAGCGCTTGATGACCGAGATCCCCTCGCGCTGCACCAGCGGGGGGAGTTGCGAGGTGGCCTGTTGCACCGCGTTGGTGACGTTCACCGTGTCAATGTCAGGGTTCGAGCCGACGCGGAAGCTTACCATCAGGGTGTAGCTGCCATCGTTGGCGCTGGTGGATGACATGTAGATTTCATCGTTGAGGCCGTTGATGGCCTCCTCGATCGGCTCGGCCACCGTCTGTTCCACCACCTTCGCCGAAGCGCCGGGGTAGTTGACCGTGACCATGACCTGCGGCGGGACGATGCTGGGGAATTGCTCGACCGGGATGCGGGTGAGCGCGATGACGCCGGCCAGGACGATGATGATCGCGTTGACGATGGCAAAGCGCGGGCGATCAATGAAGAAGGAGGAGAACATCAGCTCTGCGCCGCGGGCTGGGGTAGGACCTTCATGCCCGGATGCACCAGTTGAATGCCCTCGGTGATGATTTTATCCCCTGGGGCGACGCCCGCGCGCACCTGCACGGTGGTGTTGTTCTGCGGCCCCAAAGTAACGTTATGGCGCGTGACGATGTTGCCTGGCCCCACTTCCAGCACATAGTCACCCAGCTGGTCGGTGATGAGTGCGGCCAGCGGGATGACGATGCGCGGCTGCGCATGTTTGGCGCGCAGGATGACCGTGACGAATTCGCCATCGGTGAGGGTATGGTCCGGGTTGGGGATGCTGGCGCGCCAGGCCAGAGTGTCAGTGCTCTGGGTAACTTGGTTGTTGATGAAGTCGACATGGCCGGTATGGGCGTAGGTGGAGCCATCGGGCAATTGCACCTGCACGACCATCTGGCTGGCCTGGGCGCGGTCCTTCAGCGCATTGGCCATGGGCAGGGAGAAATCGACATACATCGGGTCCTCGGCGACGATGGTGGCCAGCACGCCGCTTTGCGGCCCGACCACATTGCCAACGTTGACCGCGGTGGCGCCGATGATGCCCGCGAGCGGCGCGCGGATCTGGGTGTAGCCGAGGTTGATCTGCGCGGTTTGCAGCTGCGCCTTGGCGCTTTGTACGGAAGCCTGGTCGGAGAGGTAGGTTGCCTCGGCAAGGTCAACGCTGGATTGCTGCCCGGCGGCGGTGTGCAGCAGCGCCTGCGCGCGTTGCAGCGTGAGCAGGGCGGCATGCGCCTGCGCCTGCGCCTGCGCCAATGCCGCCTGGGCCTGCGCGGCCAGCGCCTGATAGGGGGGCTGCTCGACGACGTAGAGCAGATCCCCCTGCTTTACGGCCTGGCCGTCGGTGAAGTTCTGCGACACCAGATAGCCTGTAACCCGCGCCTGGATGTTGACGATCTGAGGCGACTGGATATGCCCTACATAACTTTGCTGCGCGTAAACCGGCTGGCTGGCTGCGGTGATGACCCCAACGGCGGGGGGCGCGGCATGGCCGCCAAGCGCGTTCTGGGCGCAGGCGGGGCTGGCCGCCAGGCAGGCGAGCAGCCCGGCGGCAAAAATCTGTTTCATGTCAGTCTATCCTGCAGGCAGAGTGCGATGACGATGACACCAATATGGGCCGCGGGGGCGCGCGGTCAATGGATGGCGGGAGGGCGCTTGCCGGGCCGCGGTGACGAATATAATATGCGTGCGAACCAGAAAGATGCCGCCTTGGACATTGAAAAAATAAGAAACATGCGGCTCGGCACGGTTGAGCAGCGTTACGGCCGGCGGGAGGTCATCCTCTACGCGCTGGGCCTGGGGTATGGCGCCGACCCGCTGGATGCCGCCGAGCTGCCGTTTGTGTTCGAGGGCACGGGCGATGAGCTTCGCTGCGTGCCGGCCTATGTGAACGTGCTGTGCGACCCTGGTTTCTGGGCGCAGGACCCGCAATACGGCATCGACTGGGTGCGGCTGCTGCACGCGGAACAAGAGTTTACGATGCACCGGCCGATGCCGGCCTGCGGCACGCTGCGCGGGGAGCATCGCATCGCCGGGGTTGAGGACAAGGGCCTGGGCAGGGGCGCGCTGCTGCACCAGGAGAAGGAGCTGTTCGATGCCGACGGTGGCGAGAAGATCGCCACCGTGCGCTCCACACTGTTTTTGCGCGGCAACGGCGGCGAGGGCGGTTACGGCACAGCGCCCGCGGCGGCCGAACCGGTGCCGGAGCGCGCGCCGGACCGGGTGGTGAATATCCCCACCCTGCCACGCCAGGCGCTGCTGTACCGCCTGAGCGGCGACTGGAACCCGTTGCACGCTGACCCGGCGATTGCCCGCCGGGCGGGGTTCGATAAGCCGATCCTGCATGGGCTGTGCACCAACGGCATCGCCTGCCGGGCTGTTCTCGCGGCCTATTGCGGCAACGACCCGGCGCGTTTGCGCGGCATGTTCGTGCGCTTCAGCAAACCGGTGATGCCGGGAGAGACGATCCGTTTCGCGTTCTTTGAGGAGCCCGGACGCCTGCGCTTTCGCGCCATCGCCGTAGAGCGCGGCGCCGTGGTGCTTGACCGCTGCACCGCCACGTTGAATTGATGGCGCCGGATTTAGAGTCTGATCGTTTTTTAAGTGCGACCATGCTCTAAACTGTTTTCCGAGGGCGATTCACGTCTTCGGCTCGCTCATACGAGCGAACCTTCAACGATCACGCTCTAGAGGACTAGGATTTTGGGAAACCGGCTGCCAGACGACCCCGCGCCGTATTTCGGGACGCATGTGTTTGTGTGCGGCAACCGCCGCCCGGCTGGCCATGAGCGCGGCTGCTGCGCCTCGAAAGGCTCGGAGAAAATCCGCGACTATATGAAGGCGCGGGTGAAGGAGCTGAAGATACAAGGCGTGCGGGTGAACCAGGCGGGCTGCCTGGACCGCTGCGAGCTTGGCCCCTGCGCCGTGCTGTACCCCGAGGGGATATGGTACAGGCTGGACTCCTTCGCGGCGGTTGAGCAGGTGCTGGAGCGGCATATCCAGGCCGGCGGGCGCGTGCCGGAGCTGATGCTCCCCGAGGCATGACGGCAGAGCTATTCCCGTTAAGCACTCCGGGGCTGACGCAACTGCCAGGGTTCGCGCGCGCCGGGGAGGAAGCGCTGTTGAGGGCGGTGGAGACGGTGATCGCCATGGCGCCGTGGCGGCAGGTGGTGACGCCGGGGGGCAAGCCGATGTCGGTGCATATGAGCAATTGCGGCGCGGCGGGCTGGGTCTCTGACCGGCGGGGCTACCGCTACAGCGCGGTGGACCCGCTGAGCGGGCGCCCCTGGCCCGCGATGCCGGAGGGTTTTGCCCGGCTGGCGGCGCGCGCCGCGGCGGCGGCGGGGTTTGCGGGGTTTGCGCCCGATGCCTGCCTGATCAACCTCTATGAGCCCGGGGCGCGCATGAGCCTGCACCAGGACCACGACGAGGCGGATTTTTCGGCGCCCATCGTCTCGCTCTCGCTCGGGCTGCCGGCGGTGTTTTTATGGGGCGGCGCGGCCCGTGCGGACAAGGCTGCGCGCATCGAGCTGCACAGCGGCGATGTGGTGGTTTGGGGCGGGGCCGCGCGGCTGAAATTTCATGGCGTGCTGCCGCTGCGCGAGGGGGTTCACCCGTTGCTGGGCCGGCGGCGGATCAACCTGACATTCCGCAAGGCGTTATGAACGGCTTGCGGGCCAGAACCGCCTTGGTCCTGACCCGCAATACATATTTACAGAATCCGGGGTGACACCGCTTATTCTTCGGCCACGATGTCGGCAACCAGCGTGCCATAACCGGAGGGACGGTAGAAGATGATGCCGATGAGCAACCCGCCGACGCCGACGATCTTCACGGTCATATTGAAGGTCGAGAGCGCGTAGAGGCCGAGGACGATGAGGGCCAGGGCGCTGAGGAACGGGTATACGGCGTAGTGAATGAAGGTCCAGAGTGAGGTTTTGTAGCTGTCACGGTAGACCCAGGCGCAGACCAGCCCGGCCAGGCCGTAATAGTAGCAGACCTGCACGGCGATGGCGCTCACCGAATCGCCCAGGATGGTGGCGATGGAGGGCATGAAGCTGGAGATGAAGATCATCACCAGGCCGACGGCCAGCAG
>NZ_JABEVC010000044.1 GCF_013044125.1 Acidocella sp.
CGTGCGCGAGCCGCAGAACCGCCGCGTGGAAATCATCCTCAAATAATCGGGATTTTTTCCAAAACATCGAGCCCCGGCGGGAAACTGCCGGGGGTTTTTTATACCTCAAATGAGCTGCGCCACCCGCGCGCGCAGCCGCGGCAGAATTTCAGCGCTGAACCAGGGGTTTTTCGCCTCCCAGAAGCCGGTGCGCCAGGAGGGATGCGGCAGGGCCAGGAAGCGGGGATACGCCGCCTGGGCGCGCACGTTTGCCGCCATGCCGCCCGGGCCGAGATAACGCTTTTGCGCGTAGGAGCCCACCAGCAATGTGAGCTGGAGCCGCGGCATAAGCGCCAGGAACTTGCCGTGCCATGCCGGCGCGCATTCGAGCCTTGGCGGCGCGTCGCCGCCGTTGGGCAGCGCGCCTGGGTAGCAGAAGCCCATCGGCATGATGGCGATGCGGGACTCGTCGTAGAAGATGTCAGGGCCGATGCCCATCCAGCCGCGCAGGCGCTCGCCGGAGGCATCGTTCCAGGGAATGCCGCTGGCATGCACCCTGGTGCCTGGCGCTTGGCCGATAATGAGCAGCTTCGCTGCCGTGGAGACCCGGAACACCGGGCGCGGACCAAGCGGCAGATGCGCGGCGCAGAGTGTGCAGGCACGGGCCTGCGCGGCGAGGGTTGCAAGAGCCGCGCTCATGGGCAGGAGGTTAGCCCCCTGCCCTGCTTAGCGGTTCAGAACGGGATTTCATCGTCCATATCGTTGCCGGGGCGCGTATCCCAGCCGCCGGTCGCGCGCGGGGCGGGCGCACGCGCGGGGGCCGCGGCGCGCGGCTCGCGCGGTTCGTAGTCACCACCGGCGTTGGGGTTCTTATCCAGCAGCACCAGCTCACCGCCGAAGCGGCCGATCATCACCTCGGTGGTGTATTTCTCCTGGCCGTCCTGCCCGGTCCACTTGCGGGTCTGCAATTTGCCCTCGATGTAGACCTTCGAGCCTTTACGCAGATATTTCTCCGCGACCTCGCCCAGCCGGTCGTTCATGATGACCACGCGGTGCCACTCGGTTTGCTCCTTGCGCTCGCCGCTGGCTTTGTCATTCCACGTATCGGAGGTGGCGATGGCGAGATTAACGATCTTCAACCCTGACTGGGCGTTGCGCACTTCCGGGTCTTTCCCGAGATTGCCCACCAGAATCACTTTATTGACACTACCGGCCACCAGGCCCTCCTCTACTTTAAATTGTTCACCAGCGTAGCGCATTATTTGCATTCCGGCCAGCCGAAGCGGTTTGCATTCTACGCGGCGACACCATATCCTGCAAGAACATTACACGAACATCTGGTGCGAGAATGGCTGAGCAGAAAAACGCGGGCTTTATCACGGTCCGCGGTGCGCGCGAACATAACCTGAAGAACATCGATATCGCGATTCCGCGCGAACAGCTCACCGTCATCACCGGGCTTTCCGGCTCGGGCAAATCCTCGCTGGCATTTGATACGATTTATGCCGAGGGGCAGCGGCGCTATGTCGAGAGTCTGTCATCCTACGCGCGGCAGTTTCTGGAACTGATGGGCAAGCCGGATGTGGACTCAATCGAGGGTTTATCGCCCGCGATTTCCATCGAGCAGAAAACCACCTCGAAGAATCCGCGCTCCACGGTCGGCACGGTGACGGAAATTCACGATTATATGCGGCTGTTATGGGCGCGCGCCGGGGTGCCGTATTCGCCGGCGACGGGCCTACCGATTGAGGCGCAAAGCGTGGCGCAGATGGTGGACCGCGTGATGGCGATGAAGCAAGGCGCCAAATTGCTGCTGCTGGCGCCGGTGATCCGCGACCGCAAGGGCGAGTATAAAAAAGAGCTGGCCGAATTACAGCGCAAGGGCTTCACGCGCGCGAAGGTTGATGGAAAACTCTACGAGATCGACCAGGTTCCCGCGCTCAATAAAAAGCTGAAACATGAGATCGAGGCGGTGGTGGACCGCATCGTGGTGAAGCCGGGGCTGGAGCAGCGGCTGGCGGATTCATTCGAGACCGCCTTGGGACTCTCCGACGGCATTGTATATGCCGAGGGGGCTGATGATGGCGTGCGCACGGTGTTCTCCTCACGCTTTGCCTGCCCGGTGAGCGGTTTCACCATCGAGGAGATCGAGCCCCGGCTGTTCAGCTTCAACTCACCGCACGGCGCCTGCCCGGTGTGCGACGGGTTGGGGCATGAGGTGTTTTTTGACCCGCACCTGGTGGTGCCCGACGAGCAGCGCTCGCTGGAGGATGGCGCGGTGATGCCCTGGGTGAATTCTCTCTCGCCCTATTACACGCAAACCCTGGCGAGCCTGGCTAAGCATTTTAAAATTAAGATGACCACGGCCTGGGAAAAACTACCCGAGGCGGTGCGCGATGCAATTTTATACGGCACCGGCAAAACCGAGGTGGCGTTTTCCTACAAGGACAGCGCGCGCGCCTACACGGTGACGAAACCGTTTGAAGGCGTGATCAAAAATCTTGAGCGCCGCCTGCGCGAGACTGATTCCGCCTGGACGCGCGAGGAACTCTCCCGCTACCACGCCGAGCGCCCCTGCGGCACCTGCCACGGCGCGCGGCTGAAGCCAGAGGCGCTGGCCGTGCGGGTCGCGGGGAAAAACCTGGCCGAGGTGGCGGAACTTTCCATCTCCGCCGCGCGGGAATGGTTCGAGGGCGTGGCCGCCACGCTAACCCCGCAGCGGCTTGAAATCGCCCGGCGGATTCTGCGCGAGATCAACGAACGTTTGCAATTTCTGCTGGATGTGGGGCTGAACTATCTAACGCTCGCGCGCGGCTCGGCGACACTTTCGGGCGGCGAGAGCCAGCGGATTCGCCTGGCCAGCCAGATCGGCTCGGGGCTGACCGGCGTGCTGTATGTGCTGGACGAGCCAAGCATCGGCCTGCACCAGCGCGATAACGAAAGATTGCTGGGTACGCTGCAACGTTTGAAACGCCTGGGCAACACAGTGCTGGTGGTGGAGCATGATGAGGATGCGATCCGCGCGGCGGATCATCTGATCGACATGGGGCCGCACGCCGGCATGGGCGGCGGGCATGTGGTGGCCCAGGGCACGCCGGAACAGGTTGCTGCCAACCCGAAATCGCTGACGGGGGATTATCTCTCCGGCCGGCGCAATATTCCCGTGCCGCACCCCAGGCGGGAGGTGAAGAGCAGCCGTGTTTTGAAGGTGATAGGCGCCAGCGGCAATAACTTGAAAAATATCACCGCGGAATTTCCGCTTGGGGTGTTCACCTGCATCACCGGGGTTTCGGGCGGGGGTAAGTCAACCCTGGTGGTGGATACGCTCTACAAGGCCGTCTCGCGGCGGTTGATGGGCTCCGGCGAGGTGCCCAGCGCGTTTGAGCGGCTGGAAGGGCTGGAACAGCTCGACAAGATCATCGACATTGACCAGTCACCCATTGGCCGTACCCCGCGCTCAAACCCCGCCACCTATACCGATTTGTTCGCGCCGATCCGCGACTGGTTCGCCGAAATGCCCGAGGCGCGCACGCGGGGATACAAGCCGGGGCGGTTTTCCTTCAATGTGAAGGGCGGGCGCTGCGAGGCCTGCCAGGGCGACGGCGTGCTGAAAATCGAGATGCACTTCCTGCCCGATGTGTTTGTCACCTGCGATACCTGCAAGGGCAAGCGCTACAACCGCGAGACGCTGGAGGTGAAGTTCCGCGAGAAATCCATCGCCGATGTGCTGGATATGACGGTGGACGAGGCGGAGGGGTTTTTTAAGGCGGTGCCGAAAATCCGTGACCGGCTTTCGCTGCTCGGCAAGGTCGGGCTTGGCTACATCAAGCTTGGCCAGCAGGCGACCACACTTTCAGGCGGCGAGGCGCAGCGGATAAAGCTGGCGAAGGAACTGGCCAAGCGCCCCACCGGGCGCACGCTCTATATTCTCGACGAGCCCACCACGGGGCTGCATTTTGAGGATATCCGCAAATTGCTGGAAGTTTTGCATGCGCTGGTGGATACGGGCAACACCATCATCGTCATCGAGCATAATCTGGAGGTGATCAAAACCGCGGATCATGTCATCGATCTCGGGCCCGAAGGCGGCGACGGCGGGGGCCGCATTGTCGCCACCGGCACGCCGGAGGATATTGCCGCGAACAAGGCGAGCCACACCGGGCGGTTTCTGGCGCCGCTGCTGGCGGCAAAACCGGCCAAGCCACGCCGCAAGGCAACGGCTTAAGGAACGCCTGCCTACTTGCCGGCGATACCGAGCGGGAGCGGCTGTCCCTCAGCCGCCTGCGCCGGCGGGCCGTATACCGTGCCGGCGCGCTTGAGGAATGCCGCGACCATGCGGTGCACCGCTTCGGTGAACACGACGCCGATGGCTTTTTGCAAAATAACGTTGCGGAATTCGAAATCGACGTAGAAATCCACCAGGCAGCCCTGCGGATGCGGGGCAAAATGCCAGCTGTTGTTGAGATATTTAAACGGGCCGTTCTGGTATTGCACCTTGATCTCGCAAACCCCCTCGGCATCCTGCGGCAGAATCGTCACGCGGGAGGTGAAGCTCTCGCGGAACGGGCCGAAGCCGATACTCAGGTCAGCGATCAGAATATTTTCGACATGGCTGCGGATGCGCGCTCCGGCGCACCAGGGCAGAAATTGCGGGTATTTACCGACATCGGCCACCAGCGCCGAGAGCTGCGCCGGGGTATAAGGGACCAGCTTCTTCTCGGTGTAGGTGGGCATCAGGCCACCAATTTGCGGGCGCGTGCCTCACGCAGGGCAGCGAAGTCTGAGTCCGCATGGTAGGAGCTGCGGGTGAGCGGTGTCGCCGAGACCTGCAGAAAGCCTTTGACACGCGCCATCAGCGCGTATTCCTCGAACTCCTCCGGCGTCACGAAGCGGTCCACCGCCGCGTGCTTCACCGTGGGTTGCAGATATTGGCCGATGGTGAGGAAATCGACATCGGCGATGCGCAGATCGTCCATCACCTGGCCGATTTCCGGCTTGGCCTCACCCAGCCCAACCATGAGGCCGGATTTGGTGAAGATATCAGGGTCAAGCTGCTTCACACGGTCAAGCAGGCGCAAGGATTGATAGTAGCGCGCGCCGGGGCGGATGGAGGGGTAGAGCCGGGGCACGGTCTCCAGATTGTGGTTGAACACATCCGGCCGGGCGGCAACGACAATTTCCAGCGCGCCGGGCTTGCGCAAAAAATCAGGCGTGAGAATTTCGATGGTGGTTGCAGGCGCCGCCGCGCGCACTGCGGCGATGACGGCGGCAAAATGCGCGGCCCCGCCATCGGCCACATCGTCGCGGTCCACCGAGGTGATGACCACATGGCGCAGCCCCAGCGTGGCGACGGCCTCGGCCACACGGCGGGGTTCATCGGCGTCCAGCGCGGCGGGAACGCCGGTGCTCACATTGCAGAAGGCGCAGGCGCGGGTGCAGATCTCGCCCATGATCATCATGGTGGCGTGGCGCTGCGACCAGCATTCGCCTATGTTCGGGCAGGCGGCTTCCTCGCACACGGTGGAGAGCTTCTTATCGCGCATCAACTCCCGCGTCTCATGATACACGGGGCTGTTGGGCGCCTTCACCCGAATCCAGGCCGGTTTGCGGCTGATCGGGTTATCCGGGCGGCCCTGTTTCTCCGGGTGGCGGACGCGGTGGTCGATCTCGATACGGGTGCTCATGGCGTGCTTTCTATCAGTGCCCGGCAAAACCCCCAAGCGCCGGGCGCCTGGGGGCGGCATGCACTAGAAATGTATAACCTGGCCGTAGGCGTCAAGCACCGACTCATGCATGGCTTCACTGATGGTCGGGTGGGGGAAGACGGTGTGCATCAGCTCCGCCTCGGTGGTCTCGAGCTGCCGGGCGATGACATAACCCTGGATCATCTCCGTCACCTCCGCGCCGATCATATGCGCGCCAAGCAACTCGCCGGTTTTGGCATCGAAGATGGTCTTGATCAGCCCTTCCGGCTCACCCATGGCGATCGCCTTGCCGTTGCCGATGAAGGGGAAACGGCCGATCTTCAACTCATGGCCCGCCTCTTTCGCCTTCGCCTCGGTCAGCCCCACGCTGGCCACCTGCGGGCGGCAGTAGGTGCAGCCGGGGATGTTGCCGGTCTCGAACGGGTGCGGGTTCTTGCCCGCGATGTGCTCGACGCAGACCACGCCCTCATGGCTGGCCTTGTGCGCCAGCCACGGTGGCCCGGCGACATCGCCAATGGCATAAACCCCCGGCTCGCCGGTGCGCCCGAAGCCGTCCACCACGATATGCGTGCGCTCAACCTTCACCTTGGTGCCCTCAAGGCCGAGGTTCTCGACATTGCCAACAATGCCGACCGCCGCGATCACCCGCTCCACGGTGATCTGCTGCTCCTTGCCGCCCGCTTCCACGGTCACGGTCACATTGTCAGCGCCTTTCACCGCGCCCTTCACATTGGCGGAGGTGATGATCTTCATGCCCTGCTTCTCGAAGGATTTGCGCGCCAAAGCGGAGATTTCGGCATCCTCCACCGGCAGCACGCGGTCCATCATTTCCACCACGGTCACCTCGGCGCCCATGTTGCGGTAGAAGCTGGCGAACTCGATGCCGATCGCGCCCGAGCCGATGACCAGCAGCGATTTTGGCATGGCGGCCGGCACCATCGCCTCGAAATAGGACCAGATGAGCTTGCCATCGGCCTCGATGCCGGGGATCTGGCGCGGGCGCGCGCCGGTGGCGAGGATGATGTGCGGCGCGTGCAGCATCGCTTTCGGCTTGCCGTCCGCCCCGTTCACCGCCAGGTGCCCGCCGCCGGTGAGCCGGCCGTAGCCGTCCACCACGGTCACCTTGTTCTTCTTGAGCAGATGCGCGATGCCCGAGGAGAGCTGCTTGGAGACGCCGCGCGAGCGCTTCACGATCTTATCCAGGTCGAACTGGATGTTATCGGCTGAAAACCCGAACTCGCCCAGGTTATGCAGCAGGTGGTTCACCTCCGAGGAGCGCAGCAGCGCCTTGGTGGGGATGCAACCCCAGTTGAGGCAGATGCCGCCCAGATGCTTGGCCTCCACCACCGCCACCTTCAGCTTGAGCTGGGCGGCGCGGATCGCCGCGACATACCCACCCGGCCCGCCGCCGACAACTATCAGATCAAATTCGTCCGCCATGGCTGGCTCCTATCATTATGTGCCGTAACCAGGGAGCTTGCCCCAGATCGAAAATCATTCCCAGTTAGCTAAAGTAGCAGGCCCATCGGGTCTTCCAGCAGGCCCTTGAGCGTGGCAAGGAATTGCGCGCCCAGAGCGCCGTCCACCACGCGGTGGTCGACCGAGAGGGTCACGGTCATCATCGTGGCGATGACGATCTGGTCATTCTTCACAACCGCGCGCTTCTCGCCCGCGCCGACGGCCAGAATCGCGGCCTGCGGCGGGTTGATGATCGCGGTGAAATCCGGGATGCCGAACATGCCAAGGTTGGAGATGGAGAAGCCGCCGCCCTGGAACTCCTCGGGCTTGAGCTTGCCGGCCTTCGCCCGCGCGCCCAGATCCTTCATCGCGTTGCTGATGGAGGGCAGGCCCCGCTCGTCGGCCTTGCGGATGATCGGGGTGATCAACCCGTCCGGAATGGCAACGGCGATGGAGATGTCCACATCGTCATAGAGCAAAATGGCGTCTTCGGTGTAGCTGGCGTTCACATTGGGGTGGCGGCGCAGCGCCAGGGCGCAGCCCTTGATGATGAGGTCATTGACCGAAAGCTTGAAGCTGCCCGGGCCCTCCTTGGGGGAGCGCGCGTTCAGCTCGGCGCGCAGCTTCAGCAGCGCATCAATCTCGATATGGCTGTTGAGATAGAAATGCGGCACGTTCTGCTTGGATTCCGTAAGGCGCCGGGCGATGACCTTGCGCATGGTGGAATTGGGTGCCGCCTTGTAGGCGCCGGTGATGACCGGGGCCGGGGCCGCGGGCTTGGGCGCGGGCGCCGCTGCCACGGGGGCGGGTGCCGGAGCGGGCGCCGCCGCCGGAGCCTTGTCCAGATCAGCCTTTACGATCCGCCCGTTCGGGCCGGAGCCCTTGATGCGCGAGAGATCCACGCCGGACTGCTTGGCGATGCGCCGGGCCAGCGGGGAGGCAAAAACCCTCTCATCGTTAGCCGCCGGAGCCGAGGCCGGAGCCAGGGCCACAGGCGCGGCCGCCACGGAGGCAGGCGCCGCCGCCACGGGCGCAGGCACCGCCGCCTTGGGGGCGGAGAGCGCTTCGCCCTTGGTCGCGGTGAGAATGGCGATGACCTCGTTCACCGCCACGCCGTCCGTACCGTCGGGCACCAGGATTTTCGCGATAAAGCCTTCGTCCACGGCTTCCACTTCCATGGTCGCCTTGTCGGTCTCGATCTCGGCCAGAATATCGCCGGATTTGACCTCATCGCCCTCTTTTTTCAGCCATTTCGCGAGCTTGCCCGTGGTCATGGTGGGCGAGAGGGCCGGCATCAGAATATTGGTGGACATGTTTCGCCCTCCTCAAAAAAGTTTCTTGACCGCGTCCACCACCCAGCTGGGCTGCGGCAGCGCGAGTTTTTCCAGGTTTGCGGCATAGGGCATCGGCACATCCAGCCCGGCCACGCGCACCGGCGGGGCGTCCAGCCAGTCGAAGCAATGCTCCACCACAGTCATACAGATTTCCGAGCCGATGCCGGCAAACGGCCAGCCCTCTTCCACGCTCACCACGCGGCTGGTTTTCTTCACGCTGGCAATGATGGTCTCGATATCCAACGGGCGGATGGTGCGCAGGTTGATGACCTCGGCGGAAATCCCCTGTTCGGCCAGAGCCTCGGCGGCCTTCATCGCGACATCGACCATGATCGAGAAGGCGATGATGGTCACATCCGAACCGGCGCGCTCAATTTTGGCCTTGCCGATGGGCAGGATGAAATCCTCCGAGACCGGGCAATCGAAGGTCTGGCCGTAGAGGATCTCGTTCTCCAGGAAGATGACCGGGTTGGGATCGCGGATGGCCGCGCGCATCAGGCCCTTGGCATCGGCCGCCGACCACGGCGCCACCACCTTCAGCCCGGGGCAATGCGCATACCACGAGGCATAGCACTGCGAATGCTGCGCGCCCACGCGCGCCGCCGCGCCATTGGGGCCGCGGAAGACGATGGGGCAACCCATCTGCCCGCCCGACATATACAAGGTTTTGGCCGCGGAGTTGATGATCTGGTCGATCGCCTGCATGGCGAAGTTGAAGGTCATGAACTCAACGATCGGCTTCAGCCCGTTCATCGCCGCACCCACGGCCATGCCGGTGAACCCATGTTCGGTGATCGGCGTGTCGATGACCCGGCGCGGGCCGAATTCGTCCAGCATACCCTGGCTGATTTTATAAGCGCCCTGATACTGCGCGACTTCCTCGCCCATCAGGAACACATCGGCATCGGCGCGCATCTCCAGCACCATGCCCTCGCGCAACGCCTCGCGCACGGTGGTGGGCTTGGTCTCGCCCCACGCCGGCTCACTCAGATTTTGCGGCGCGGCCACCGGCTTTGCCACCGCGGGGGCGGCGGGCATTGCGGCCACGGGCGCGGCGGCGGCCGGCGCGGCCGGGGCGGCCGGGGCGGTGCTCGCCTCATCAGCGTTCAGCACGGCGATGACGGCATTCACAGCAACGCCTTCGGTGCCTTCCGGCACCACAATCTTCGAGAGCACGCCCTCATCAACCGCTTCCACCTCCATGGTGGCCTTGTCGGTCTCGATCTCGGCCAGCACATCGCCGGATTTCACGGTATCGCCCGGCTGCTTGAGCCATTTGCTCAATTTGCCCGAGGTCATGGTGGGCGAGAGGGCGGGCATCAGAATATCGGTCGCCATGGTTTAAACTCCCACCAGAATATCGGTCCACAACTCAGAGGGATCAGGCTCAGGCGATGCCTGGGCGAAATCCGCCGCTTCCTGCACGCGCAGCTTGATGTCGTCGTCCAGTTTTTTCATCTCCGCCTCGGTGATGCCGAGTTCTTCCAGGTGCTTCTTGGCGGAATCCAGCGGGTCGTGCTCGGCGCGCATGCGCTGCACTTCCTCGCGGGTGCGGTATTTCGCCGGATCGGACATCGAATGCCCGCGGTAGCGGTAGGTCTTCATCTCCAGCAGGAACGGCCCCTTGCCCGCCCGGCAATGCGCCACGGCCTGCTCGCCGGCGGCCTTCACGGCCAGCACGTCCATGCCGTCCACCGCCAAGCTGGGCATGCCCCAGGGCACGCCGTTGAGCGAAAGGTCGCGCGAGGCGGAGGCGCGCTCAACGCTGGTGCCCATGGCGTAGCGGTTGTTCTCGATGATGAACACAACCGGCAGCTTCATCAGGTTGGCGAGGTTGAAGCTCTCATAAACCTGGCCCTGGTTGGACGCGCCCTCGCCGAAATATGTCAGCGACACACGGTCGTTCTCGCGGTACCAGTTGGAGAAGCCAAGCCCGGCGCCCAGCGAAACCTGCGCGCCGACAATGCCGTGGCCGCCGAAAAACCCCTTCTCCTTGCTGAACATGTGCATGGAACCGCCCTTGCCGCGCGAATAGCCGCCCGAACGCCCGGTCAACTCCGCCATCACGCCGTTGGGGTCCATGCCGCAGGCCAGCATATGGCCATGGTCGCGATACGAGGTGATAACCTCATCGCCCTGGCCGATGCAGTGCTGCATGCCGACCACGACAGCCTCCTGGCCGATGTAGAGATGGCAGAACCCCGCGATCAGCCCCATGCCGTAGAGTTGGCCGGCTTTTTCCTCGAAGCGGCGGATCAGCAGCATGCTGGCATAGGCGGCGAACAACTCGTCCCTGTCCATCGAGACGGCGGGCTTCTTGCCTCGTTTCGTTTTTTCCGGGGTCACGGCCATTGGGGGCTCCTCGTTTGGTTTCTGGGGTATTGCCCGCCACTATCCTCAAGCAGCCACGCCGCGCAAGTGTGACGTTTACGAATCTCCCTAGCATAGCCTGCAAAAAACACACTTAACCACAAAATGGTTAAGCTGCTTGCGGCAGCTAAAGGCAGGCCACCTGAACGAAACAAAATTTCGTTCAGCTGCGATATCTTGTCAACAAAAACTCAAGGCACGCCAAAAAAAAACCGATTATTCAGCACTTTTATTCTGCGGCAGATCAATGACGAGGTCATTCGGGTTGGCCAAATTCAGCACCTTGCGCGCCTGGCCGTCAAGCATATCCTGTGAAATCGACCGCCCCGAAAGATCGGCGATCCGCACCTCCCATTGCTGGCGCTCGGTATCTGCCGCGTTGAAGGCCTGCTGTGCCTGGGCGAGTTCGGCAAGCTGCACGTTCTGCGCCTCCAGCCCGCTTTTGCCATGCATGGCGTTCCAGCCGAAATAGCCGGAAATGGCGAGAAAAATGGCCGGCGGCAGATAGCTGCGCAGGCGGTATTTTATGGCGCGAAGCAAAATAATCCCTCGACAAAAAAAGAAGCAGCCAGCGCGGCCGAGTCTGTCCCAAGCTGGCTGGTTTCGCAAGCGTTTTTGCTTATATCCTCCTGATTTTAACAAATTCCTCAGGGAAAACGCGGAAGCGCTTGCTGGGTGGGAAGAAACCGTTAAATCTGCAATAAGTCATGATTTCACCTCATTTTAATCCTGAATTAACCACGGCGGCTCCCCATATCTGGCAACAAGAGCTTGGAGGCTCTTTTATATGAAACTGAAATATCTTGCGTTTTGCGCCGCGCTACTCGGTGGCACCGCGTTTATCGGCGCGCATGGCGCAATGGCTGACTGGCACGGCGGCGGAGACGGCGGCGGCTGGCACGGCCATGGCGGCGGAGACGGCGGCGACTGGCACGGCCCTGGCGGCCGCGATGGCGGTGGACACGGCGGCTGGCAGGGCAATAACGGCTGGCGCCGTTATGACGGCGGCTGGCGGCACGACGACGATGCGCATCACGGCTGGTTCGATGGCGAAGGGCACTGGCACTGGTTTGCCGGCTTTGGCCCCGGCTACGGCTATTACGCGCCGCCGCCGCCGCCGATGTACTACGCGCCGCCACCGGTTTACGCGGCGCCGCCGCCTGGAATCTACGTCACCCCGCCATCCATCACCATCACACCGTAGCCTGAACCGGCAGGGCGCTCAGCCCCGCAAGCCGCGTATGGCGGCGGCAATGCCCGCCGCCGCCGCACCCGGATCTGGCGCCCCGGTAACAGGCCGGCCCACGACGATATAATCAGCGCCCGCCATCACCGCCTCCTCTGGCGTCATCACGCGCGCCTGGTCCCCCAGGGCCGCGCCCACCGGGCGGATACCGGGCACGACGAGGAGCGGTTTTTCGCCAAAGGCGTCGCGCAGCCGGGCGATTTCGTGCGGCGAACAGATCAACCCGTCCGCGCCGTTTTCCAGCGCCAGGCGCGCCAGACGCAAAACCTGCTGCGTGGTGCCGCCAGCCACGCCAATCTCATGCAGCGCGCGCGCATCGAGGCTGGTGAGCACCGTCACCGCCAGGATTTTCGGCCGGTGCGGCGCGGCCCCAGCGGCCTCCACCGCCGCCGCCACCATCGCGCCGCCGCCCGCGGCGTGGATGGTGAGCATATGCGGCGCCAGCGGCAGCAATGAGCGCACGGCACCCGCCACCGTGTTGGGAATGTCATGCAGCTTGAGGTCCAGGAACACCGGCCGCTCCTGCGCCACCTCGCGGTATCCCGGCGCGCCATGGCGGAGGAAAAACTCCAGCCCCAGCTTCACCAGCCCGCAATGTGGCGCCACCTCGCGCACCAGCGCCGCCGCCTTCCCGGCATCGGGCGTGTCGATCGCGGCGATAAGACGGCGCATCAGAACGAGACCGGCGGCGGCGGGGCGTTGCGCGCCTCCAACTCAGCCGCGCGCTTCTCGGCCCGCTTGGCGCGGCGGTTCAGGGCAAAGCGGTGCGGCAGATGAAATGCCAACCCGAGCAGAAACCCCAGCACCAGCGCCACCAGCACCACCGCGCCCAGCGGCCAGGCCGCCACCTGGCCGAACGGCCAGAAGCTGACCAGCGCCGCCGCGCGGTTGGAGAGCAGGAAAATCACCAGGACCAGCAGGACCAGGAACCCGGCGATGCTTTTTAAAATTTTCAGGCTTTTGCTCCGCCGTTCTTTTTACCATTTGGCGCTGCCGGCGGCTTGTTGATGCGCTCGCGCAGTTCCTTGCCCGCCTTGAAGAAGGGAACCGATTTCTGCGCCACTTCCACGGTCTCCCCAGTGCGCGGATTGCGCCCGGCGCGGGCATTGCGCCGTTTCACGGTGAAGGCGCCAAATCCGCGCAGCTCCACGCGCTCCCCACGCGCCAGCGCGATGGTCATTTCATCAAATAGAGTCGCTACAATGCGCTCCACATCCGCAATGGTCAGATGTGGATTATCCTCCGCCAACCCGGCGATCAGCTCAGAACGTGTCATTCAACCCTCCCACCCTGAGCAACGATGCCAGGAGCGCACGATCTGGTCAATAACTTATTGTGAACAGGGGATTTTTTAACCACACATCAAAAAGGCCCGGCGGGTGTGCCGCCGGGCCTCGTTCAGTCCACCACGGGTTGTGGCGGGATTACTCTTCGTTCGCCTGGTTGCGGCGGCGGATGGCAGCCCCCAGGATGTCGCCCAGCGAGGCGCCGGAGTCCGAGGAGCCGAATTCGGCCACGGCCGACTTGTCCTCGTCGATCTCCTTGCCCTTGATGGTCAGCTGCAGCTTGCGGGCCGCACGGTCCACCGCGGTGATCTTCGCATCAACGGCATCGCCCACCGAGAAGCGCTCGGTGCGCTGTTCGGCCTTGTCGCGGGCCAGTTCGGCGCGGCGGATGAAGCCGGTCAGCACATCGTCAACCTTCACCTCGATGCCGTTGGCCTGAACGGCCGTGACAATGCAGGTGACGATCTGGCCCTTGTGGATCTTGTCCAGCACGCCGGCGGCCGGGTCGACCTCAAGCTGCTTGATGCCAAGGCTGATACGCTCTTTCTCGACATCGATATCGAGCACTTTGGCCTTCACCACGTCGCCCTTGTTGTACTTGGTGATGGCGGTCTCGCCGGCATCTTCCCAGGACAGGTCGGACATGTGGATCATGCCGTCGATCTCGGCGCCAACGGCCACGAACAGGCCGAACTCGGTGATGTTGCGGATCTCGCCCTCAACGATGGAGCCGATCGGATGCGCATCCTGGAACTCTTCCCAGGGGTTGCGCGAGACCTGCTTCAGGCCGAGCGAAATGCGGCGCTTGGAAGCGTCGACATCGAGCACCACCACATCCACTTCCTGGCTGGTCGAGACGATCTTGCCGGGATGCGCGTTCTTCTTGGTCCAGGACATCTCGGACACATGCACCAGGCCCTCGACGCCGGGCTCCAGCTCCACGAAGGCGCCGTAGTCGGTGATGTTGGTGACGCGGCCGGAAACCTTGATGCCGGGCGGGTACTTGGCGTCAACGCCTTCCCAGGGATCGGCTTCAAGCTGCTTCATGCCCAGCGAGATGCGCTGCGTGTCGGCGTTGAAGCGGATGACCTGCACCTTGACCGGCTGGCCGATGACCAGAGCCTCGGCCGGGTGGTTGATGCGCTTCCAAGCGATGTCGGTGACATGCAGCAGGCCGTCGACGCCGCCGAGATCCACGAAGGCGCCGTAATCGGTGATGTTCTTCACCACGCCGTCGAGGATCTGGCCTTCCTTCAGGCCGAGGATCAGCTCGGAGCGCTGCTCGGCGCGGGTTTCCTCCAGCACGGCGCGGCGCGAGACCACGATGTTGCCGCGCTGACGGTCCATCTTCAAAATCTGGAACGGCTGGGCCACGCCCATGAGCGGGCCGACATCGCGCACCGGGCGGATATCAACCTGGGAGCCGGGCAGGAACGCGGTGGCGCCGCCGAGATCAACCGTGAAGCCACCCTTGACGCGGCCATGGATCACGCCGTTCACGCGGGTCTGCGCCTCAAAGGCCTTCTCAAGCTGGGTCCAGGATTCCTCGCGGCGCGCTTTTTCGCGGCTGAGGACCATGGAGCCGTCTTTGTCTTCATAGCGTTCGATGTAGAGGTCGAACACATCGCCCTTGTTCACTTCCGGCTTGGCGCCGACGGGGGCGAATTCGCGCAGCGGCACGCGGCCTTCGCTCTTCAGGCCGACATCGACGATCACGAAATCATCATCAATCCGGAGCACGGTGCCGGAAACGACGGAACCTTCGAACCCGGCATTGGCGCCGAGCGAGGAATCCAGGAGGGCAGCAAAATCATCGGCGCCGGAATAAGCGGGGGCGTCGGAATGGCGGAGAGCAGGTGAGATGGAAGCCATGAGGCTGGGTATGTCCTTGAATGCGGGCGGTTGCCCGGTGGTATGCGCGGCCCGGCTGGGGCAACGGCTAGAGCCTGGCGGGGCAATCCCCTGGCCAACTCCGGTTAAGTGAATGGCGGTCTCATACCCCTAAACCCGGTGGAGTCAAGTTTTCCCGCCACGGGTTGTCCGGGGCGGCTTCGCGTTCGCGTTTTAACTGCTATAAGCCGGTCGCAATGACAAATTTTCACTCCGCCTCCCTCCGCACCTCCCTGCCCGCCCTGGCTCTGCTGCTATGCCTCGGCGGCTGTTCCGCCCTTGAGAACAGCCAGCCGCGCGACACCGGCGACTATGCCAGCAGCGCCACCCTGCCGCCGGCCGATGTGCTCTACGCCCAGGGCGTGGCACAGACCCAGCGCGGCGACTATGAGCGGGCGGTGAAGTTGTTCAACGAGGTGGACGAGAACTATCCGTACTCCACCTGGGCCACCCATGCCGAGCTGCTGGCGGGATACTCCCAGTACAAGGACCAGAATTACGACGACGCGATCAGCTCGCTCAACCGCTACATCAGCCTGCACCCCGAGGACGCGGACGCCGCTTATGCGTATTACCTGAAGTCGCTCTGCTATTACGAGCAGATCGACGATGTGCAGCGCGACCAGACCACGACGTATGAAGCGATCCAGACCCTTAACGACGTGATCACCCGCTTCCCCAACAGCAGCTACGCGCTTGATGCACGCATCAAACTGCGCCTGGCGAACAACCGCCTGGCCGGGCACGACATGGTGATCGGCCGCTTCTATGAGAAGCAGCATCTCTATGGCGCCGCCATCGGCCGCTACCAGGACATCGTGACCAGCTTCCAAACCACGACCTACACGCCCGAGGCGCTGGAGCGGCTGGTGGAATGCTATCTCAACCTGGGGCTGACCGGCGCCGCGCAACGCACCGCCTCCGTACTGGGCTACAACTACCCCGGCAGCAGCTGGTACCAGAGCGCCTATAACGCCCTGAAGGCGCACCACCTGCTCGCCCCGCCCCCGGTTGCCGCCGCACCAGACCAGAGCGGTGCCGCCGCACCAGACCAAAGCGGCGCGGACACCGGCGCCAGCGCCACCACCCCCCCGGCGGATACCACGCAAAGCGCCGCCCCGGCTGCGAAGAAGCACCACTGGTACTGGCCATTCTAACGCCCATGCCAAGCGGGCGGTAAGCAATGCTGAACAGTCTGTCGATCCGCGACGTCGTGCTGATCGAGCGGCTGGACCTGCATTTCGCCGCTGGTCTCACCACCCTCACCGGCGAAACCGGGGCGGGTAAATCCATCTTGCTCGACAGCCTCGGCCTGGCCCTTGGCGCGCGTGCCGACACCGGGCTGATCCGCTCCGGCGCGGCCCAGGCGGTGGTGGCGGCTGCGTTTTCGGTCACCCCCGGCCACCCGGCGGGCGAACTGCTGAGCGAACAAGGGCTGGACACCGGCTCCGAGATCCTGCTGCGCCGCATCGTCACGCGCGATGGCCGCTCCCGCGCGCTGGTGAACGACCAGCCGGTCAGCCTGAACTTCCTGAAGACCCTGAGCGCGCTGCTGATCGAGGTGCAGGGCCAGCACGAGCAGGTGGGCCTGGCCGACCCGGCCAATCATCTGCTCCTGCTCGATACCTTCGGCGTGCCCCCGGAGATGCGCCAGCGCGTGGCCGGGGCGCATAAATCCTGGCGGGATTCCGCCGCGCGCCTGCGGCAGGCGGAGGAGAAAATCGCCGAGGCCGCGCGCGAGGAAGATTTTCTGCGCCACGCGGTGGATGAACTCTCCCGCCTCAACCCGCAGGCCGGTGAGGAGGACGCGCTGGCAGCCGAACGGCTGCGCCTGCAATCGGGCGAGCGGCGCGCCGAGGCCATCGCCGCCGCGCTGGCCGAACTCACCCCGCGTGAGCGCCGCGCCTCCGGCCCGGCAGCGCATCTGCGCGCCGCCGCGCGGGCGCTGGGGCGGGTGGCGGCACCTGCGGGCGGTGAAAACCCCGCCGCCGGAGCGATGGCCGCCATCGAGCGCGCGGAAGAAGCGGTGAGCGAGGCGGAAACCCTGCTCAGCCGCCTGGCGCTGGAGGCCGAGGCCGACCCGCGTGCCCTGGAGGCCACCGAGGAACGGCTGTTCGCGCTGCGGGCCGCCGCGCGCAAGCACGGCGTTCCCGTGGTCTCGCTGCCTGAATTCCTCGCCGAGTTGCGCGCCAAACTGGCCGCGCTGGAAACCGGCGCCGCCGACATCGCGGCGCTGACCCGCGAGACCGCCACACGGCGCGCCGCCTATGTGGAGGCCGCCGCCGCGCTATCGGGCCTGCGCGAACAGGCCGGGGCGGATCTGATGCAAGCCCTGGCCGCCGAGCTGCCGCCGCTAAAGCTGGAGCGCGCCCGCTTCGTGGTGGAGCGGACCATGCTGCCCGAGGCCGGCTGGGGCCCGCGCGGGGCCGATTCGGTTAAATTCCTCATCAGTACCAACCCAGGCGAGCCACCCGGCGCGCTTGATAAAATCGCCTCAGGCGGCGAGCTCTCGCGGCTCATGCTGGGGTTAAAAGTGGTGCTGACCGGCGGCGGCGCGGTGGAAACCCTGATTTTTGACGAGGTGGACTCCGGCATCGGCGGCGCGACCGCCGCGGCCGTGGGCGAGCGCCTCGCCCGCGTCGCGCGCAATGTGCAGGTCCTCGTCGTCACGCATTCGCCGCAGGTGGCCGCCCGCGGTGCCGCGCAACTGCGCGTCGCCAAGCGCATCGAGGGTGAGCGCGCGCTCACCGTGGTTGACACGCTGGACGGCCCGGCCCGCCGCGAGGAGATCGCCCGCATGCTCGCCGGAGAAATCATCACGGACGCCGCCCGCGAGGCGGCGGGAAGCCTGCTCGCGCCATGACCTCTGCAAACACCCGCCTCGATGAGCTGATGGCGCAAATCGCCGCCGCCAACCGCGCGTATTACACGCACGACGCCCCGGTGATGAGCGATGCCGCCTATGACGCGCTGCGCCGCGAGGCGGAAGCATTGCTGGCCGCCCACCCCGCGCTTGGCGCTGCGCGCGTGCTGGCCGAAATCGGCGCGAAACCGGCGCCAAAATTCAAGAAGATCATCCACGCCACGCCGATGCTCTCGCTGGACAACATCTTCGCCCCCGAGGACTTCCCCGAATTCTGCGCGCGCATCCGGCGGTTTCTCGGGCTGGGCGGCGCACCGCTGGAATTCGCCGCCGAACCGAAGATTGACGGGCTTTCCATCTCGCTCACCTATGAGCACCATAAATTTCTCTCCGCCGCCACGCGCGGCGACGGCACCGAAGGCGAGGATGTCACCGCCAACCTGCTCACGCTGAAATCCCTGCCGCTCAGTTTGCCCGGGGATGCCCCCGCGCGCATCGAAATCCGCGGCGAGGTGTATATGACCAAGGCGGATTTCCTGGCGCTCAACGAGGCGCAGGAAAAGCCGTTCGCCAACCCGCGCAACGCCGCCGCCGGCAGCCTGCGCCAGCTAGACCCCAGCATCACCGCGCAACGCAAGCTCTCGCTGTTTGCCTACGCGCAGGGTGAATCCGCCGCCCCGGTTGCGCAAACCCACTGGGAATATCTGCAAAAACTCAAGGACTGGGGGTTTGATGTCAACCCGCTCTCCCAACTCATCTCCGAAGGCGCGGCGCAAGATTTCCAAAACAGCATCGGCATCGCGCGGGCCGCCCTGCCCTATGACATTGACGGTGTGGTGTACAAGCTGAACGACATCGCCTTGCAGAACCGCCTGGGTTTCGCCGGGCGCGCGCCGCGCTGGGCCATCGCCTGGAAGTTTCCCGCCGAACGGGCCAGCACCTTGCTGGAAGATATCGAAATCCAAGTCGGGCGCACCGGCGCGCTCACGCCGCGCGCGCGCTTAACGCCGGTGAATGTCGGCGGGGTGCTGGTGCAATACGCCACGCTGCACAACGAGGATGAAATCGCCCGCAAGGATGTGCGCAGCGGCGATATTGTGGAGTTGCAGCGCGCTGGCGATGTGATTCCGCAAATCCTTGGCGTGCTCAAACGCGGCGAACACACCAGGCCGTTCGTCTTCCCCACGCATTGCCCGGTATGCGGCAGCCTCGCCGCGCGCGACGCCGGCGAGGCGGTGCGCCGCTGCACCGGCGGGCTGAGCTGCCCGGCGCAGGTCATCGAGCGGCTCATCCATTTCTGCGCGCGCGGCGCGTTTGACATCGAAGGCATGGGCGAGAAAACCGTTGTGGAACTCTACAATGCCGGGCTGATAACATCCGCCGCCGATATTTTCCGCCTGCCGGAACACGAGGCGGAAATCGCCGGGCGTGAAGGCTGGGGCAAGCTCTCCGCCGCCAACCTCATCGCCGCGATCGAGGCGCGGCGCGCCATCGCCCTGCCCCGCTTCATCTTCGCGCTGGGCATCCGCCGCGTCGGCGAGAACAACGCGAAGCTGCTGGCCCGCCACTACGGCTCCTACGCCAACTGGCGCGCAAGCATGCAGGCCGCCACTGAAATCGGCTCCGATGCACGGCTTGAGCTTGGCTCCATCTCCGGCATCGGCCCGGCGATCGCCACCGACCTCGCCGCGTTCTTCGCCGAGCCGCATAACCTCGCCACGCTCGATGCGCTGGAGGATTATCTCACCATCACCGGCGCACCCAGCGCCGGGGGCGCTGATTCACCTTTGGCCGGCAAGACCATTGTGTTCACCGGCACGCTCACCATGGCCCGGCCGGAGGCGAAAGCCCGCGCGGAATCGCGCGGCGCGAAAGTCACCGAATCGGTCTCGAAAAAAACCGATTACGTGGTGGTGGGGGCTGATGCGGGATCAAAAGCCAAAAAAGCCGCCGAGCTGGGGCTGCATATTTTGAGCGAGGACGAGTTTCGCGCCCTCGCCGGGCTATAGAGCGCAATCAAGGCTATAAGTGATTTTTGCAAAAGTCACTGTGGAGCCGCCCTGGCCGTTGGTTTTATACATCCTCCCAAGGCCTGCTTGTGCAGGTGGGCGCCAGATACCCGGACCAAGGCCCGGACAGAGCCAGCTCCCGAGGGAGATGCTTACGGCCCTGGGGATGATTTGCCTGACGAACCGGGCAGCTCCACCCCTTACTTAGGCGTCTAACAGGTCCGCTGCAATCTCTTCCGCGCGGGCGGCGACGCGGCGCAGCCTGGCGCGGCGCTCCGGGTTGGGTTTTTCCACCGGTGCGGGCGCGTTGTTGCGCAGATCGTGCAGCTCATCGGCCAGCAGCAGCGAGGCCAGCATCAGCAGCCGCGCCTCGCCGGACTGGCCGCCGATGGATTTGATGCTGTTGATCCGCTGCTCGATCTCGGCGGCCATGCGCTCCAGATGCGACTCCTGACCGTCCTCGCACCCGACGGTATACACATAGCCGTTAATCCGGATGGTCACTTGCGCCATGGGGTTACTCCGTCTGGCCGGTTGATCCGGGCGTATCCAGCCCGGCACGCAAATGTTCGATCACCATATCAAGCGAGCGGGCCACGGCCTCGCGGTCTAACTCAGGACCTGCGGGCGGCTTGGCCGGTTGAGCAAGCGACGCGATCTTGCGCAGCGCGATTTCGATACGTTCCAGGATTTCGTCTTCAGACTCAGACTCGGGCATGGTAGCCATTCAACCCGACACGGATATGAAAAGTCAATAAATGATAAACCTACCCCCGGCGGTGATCGTGCACAGCCTCGCCGATGCCAAGGCGGCGCTGGCGCCCGGCCGGGCGCTTACGCTGCTCTCATCCCCCGGCGCCGGGCAATTCGCCGGCTGCCTGTGGTGGTGCGAACTGCTGGCGGCGGCGGGCTTTGCCGGCCCGGCGCTGCTGGACTGCGGCCCCGCCCCCGGCCGCGCGCTGGAGGCGCTGCACCTGGGCCTGGGCGGCGTGGTGCTGCACGCGCCGGCACCGGCTTTCAGCCTTGTCGCGCAGCTTGCCGCGGCACAGGGCGCGCTGGCGCTCCCGCTTGCCCCGCCCGCGCTCGATTTGCGCCTGAATGGCGCCATAAGACGGCTGGAATCCTGGCTGGACGGATGACAATAACGCACCCATGCGTTACATCCGGCTTGGTTTTCAACACGGTGGAGCAAACATGCATATTTCGCAGCGGGTTAAAAAGATTCTGTCGCATTATGAAAGCGACAATCCCGGGACCAAGACAAACCTCGCCCGCATTCTCATGCACGGCAAGCTCGGCGGCACCGGCAGGCTGGTCATTCTCCCCGTGGATCAGGGCTTCGAGCATGGTCCGGCCCGCTCTTTCGCGCCCAACCCCGCCGGGTACGACCCGCATTACCACTTCAAGCTCGCGATCGACGCCGGGCTCTCCGCCTACGCCGCGCCGCTGGGCATGCTCGAAGCCGGCGCTGACACCTTCGCGGGCGCGATCCCGACCATCCTGAAGGTCAACTCCTCCAACTCGCTCGCCACCGACAAGAACCAGGCCGTCACCGGCTCGGTGAACGACGCGCTGCGCCTGGGTTGCTCGGCCATCGGCTTCACCATCTATCCGGGCAGCGAATTCGCCTTCGACCTGATGGAGGAAATCCGCGAACTGGCCGAGGAAGCCAAGGCCGTCGGCCTCGCCGTCGTCGTCTGGTCGTACCCGCGCGGGCCGGAGCTGGACAAGGCCGCCGAAACCGCCTTCGACATCTGCGCCTACGCCGCCCACATGGCCGCCCTGCTCGGCGCGCACATCATCAAGGTGAAGCCGCCGACCGCCGTGGTCTCACTGGAAGCCGCGAAGAAATCCTACGCCAATATCGACGGCTCCACGATGGCCAAGCGCATCGAGCACATCGTGCAGTCCTGCTTCGCGGGCAAGCGCATCGTCGTGTTCTCGGGCGGAGAGTCCAAGAGCCTCGATGGCCTGTACGACGAAGTCCGCGCCTTGCGTGACGGCGGCGCCAACGGCTCCATCATCGGGCGCAACACCTTCCAGCGCCCGCGCGAGGAAGCCTTGGCCATGCTCGCCAAGATCATCGAGATCTACCAGGGCAAAGCCTGAGTCTAACGCGTGAGCGCCCCCAGGCAAACCCACCGCACCGGCCGCTCCGGCTGGCTGCGCGCCGCCGTCCTGGGGGCGAATGACGGCATTCTCTCCACCGCCAGCCTGGTGCTGGGGGTGGCCGCCGCCCACGGCACGCATCAATCCGTGCTGGTGGCCGGGGTCTCCGGCCTGCTCGCCGGGGCCATGGCCATGGCCTCGGGGGAATTTGTCTCCGTCCACTCACAGGCCGACATCGAAGCCGCGGATCTGGCGCTGGAGCTTATCCATCTCGAGGACCATGAAGCCGAGCTGGAGGAGCTGGCGGAAATCTACGTCGGGCGCGGGCTCACCCCGGCGCTCGCCGCCGAGGTTGCCGCGCAGCTGATGGCGCATGACGCCCTGGCCGCCCATGCCCGCGATGAACTCGGCATCACTGCGGAGCTGAAGGCCCGCCCCGGGCAGGCCGCCATCGCCTCCGCCATCTCCTTTTCCGGCGGCGCGCTGCTGCCGCTGCTGGCCAGCATCCTGGCCCCGCTGCCAGAACTCATCCCCAGCGTGGCCGTTGCCTCCCTGTTTTTCCTGGCGCTGCTTGGCGCCCTGGCCGCGCACAGCGGCGGCGCCCCCGTGCTGCGCAGCGCGCTGCGGGTCAGCTTCTGGGGCGCGGCCGCCATGGCCACAACCGCCATCGCCGGCACATTATTTGGAACCTACGCATGACAGCCGCCCCTGACTGCCGCCTCTACCTCATCACCCCGCCGGTGCTGCCCGGAAATTTCGCTGACCAACTCGCCGCCGCGCTTGATGCCGGCGATGTCGCCGCGGTGCAACTGCGGTTGAAGGACACGCCAGATTCAGAAGTGCAAAAAGCCATCGAGCGGCTGCGCCCCGTCGTGCAGTCGCGCGATGCCGCCTTTTTGCTCAACGACCGTCCGGACCTCGCGGTGAAACACGGTTGTGACGGCGCTCATGTCGGCCAGAGCGATATGAACATCATCCAGGCCCGCAAAATCCTGGGCAGCCTGACCCTGGGGGTGACCTGTCATAACTCGCTGCATCTGGCCATGGAAGCCGGCGAGGCCGGGGCTGACTATGTGGCGTTTGGCGCCTTTTTCCCCACCGCGACCAAGGAGCCGCCCGAAATGGCGGAAATCTCCACGCTCAAAGCCTGGGCCGAGATCATGGAAATCCCCTGCGTCGCCATCGGCGGGATCACCGCCGCAAACTGCGCGCCCCTGGTGCAGGCGGGCGCCGAATTCCTCGCCGTCGTCGGCGCGGTATGGAACCATCCTGAAGGCCCGGCCGCGGGCGTGCGGGCCATGCTCAAAGCCATTGAAGCTGCGGCATCGGGCGGATAAAAAAACCAGGGGAACGCCCCTGGTTTTTGTCTGCGTTAGCCCTGGCGTTCCAGCATCAGCTGCTTGACCTTGCCGATCGCCTTGGCTGGGTTCAGGCCCTTGGGGCAGGTCTGGGTGCAGTTCATGATGGTGTGGCAGCGATAGAGCTTGAACGGATCTTCCAGCGCGTCGAGGCGCTGGCCGGTGTGTTCGTCGCGGCTATCGGCGATCCAGCGATAGGCGGCCATCAGCACGGCCGGGCCGAGGTAGCGGTCCCCGTTCCACCAGTAGCTCGGGCACGAGGTGGAGCAGCAGAAGCAGAGGATGCACTCCCACAGCCCGTCAAGCTCGGCGCGCTCTTCCTTGCTCTGGAGGCGCTCACCATCGGGCGGCGGCGGCGTGTCCGATTGCAACCAAGGCTCGATGGAGCGGTATTGCGCGTAGGCCTGGCTGAGGTCGGGCACCAGATCCTTCACCACCGGCATATGCGGCAGCGGGCTGATCGCCACAGGGCCCTGGACTTCCTCAATCGGCTTGAGGCAGGCGAGCGTGTTGGTGCCGTCGATGTTCATGGCGCAGGAGCCGCAGATGCCCTCGCGGCAGGAGCGGCGGAAGGTCAGCGAGGCGTCGACCTCATTTTTGATCTTGATGATCGCATCCAGCACCATCGGGCCGCAGGTGTCGAGATCGATCTCATAGGTATCGGTGACCGGGTTTTTCCCGTCATCGGGGTTCCAGCGATAGACCTTGAATTCCTTGACGCGCTTGGCACCTGCCGGGGCCTTGTAGGTTTTGCCCACGCCGACCTTGGAATTCGCGGGAAGCGTAAATTCTGCCATGTTCGTGACCCCTTAATATACGCGCTTCTTGGGTGGGAAAACGGAGACTTCATTGGTGAGGGTCTGCATCTTCACCGGGCGGTATTCCAGTTTAACGCCCCCCTTCTCATCGCAATAGGCAACAGTGTGCTTCATCCAGTTCGCATCGTCGCGGTCCGGGAAGTCGTCATGCGCCTGCGCGCCGCGGCTTTCCTTGCGGGCTTCGGCACCCACCATGGTGGCCATGGCGTTGCCCATCAGGTTGTCCAACTCCAGCGCTTCCATCAGGTCGGAGTTCCACACCAGACTACGGTCAGAAACCCCCATATCCTCAAGCCCGCCCCAGAGCTTCGTCATCTTCTCCACGCCCTCGGTCAGGCTCTTGGAGTTGCGGAACACCGCGGCATGGCCCTGCATGGTGCGTTGCAGCGTGTCGCGCAGCGCGGCCACCTTGGTGCCGCCCTTGGCGTGACGGGTTTTATCGAACCGGGCCAGCGAGGCCTCGCCCGCACCGGCGGGCAGCGGCGCCTGGGTGGCGCCGGGCTTCACAATCTCGGCGGCGCGGTGAGCGGCGGCGCGGCCGAACACCACGAGGTCGAGCAGGGAGTTGGTGCCAAGCCGGTTGGCCCCATGCACGGAGACGCAGGCGGCCTCGCCCACGGCCATCAGCCCAGGGACGATGGCATCCGGGTTGGAGGGCGTCGGGCGCAGCACTTCCGCCTTATAATTCGTCGGGATGCCGCCCATGTTGTAGTGCACGGTCGGCAGCACGGGGATGGCTTCCTTGGTCACATCGACGCCGGCGAACACGCGCGCGGTCTCCGAAATGCCAGGCAGGCGCTCGTGCAGGATATCCGCTCCCAGATGCTCCAGATGCAGCAGGATATGGTCCTTGTTCGGTCCCACACCGCGGCCCTCGTTAATCTCGACGGTCATCGAGCGCGACACCACATCGCGCGAGGCGAGGTCTTTGGCGGTCGGCGCGTAGCGTTCCATGAAGCGCTCGCCCTCCGAATTGGTGAGATAGCCGCCTTCGCCGCGCGCGCCTTCGGTGATCAGGCAGCCGGCGGGGAAAATCCCGGTCGGGTGGAACTGCACGAATTCCATATCCTGCACCGGCAACCCGGCGCGGATGACCATGCCGCCGCCATCGCCCGTGCAGGTGTGGGCGGAAGTGCACGAGAGGAAGGCGCGGCCATAACCGCCGGTGGCCAGCACAACCTGCTGCGCGCGGAAACGGTGGATGGTGCCGTCCTCAAGGTTCCAGGCCATCACGCCGCGGCAGGCGCCTTCGGAGTCCATGATCAGGTCGAGCGCGAAATATTCGACGAAGAACTCGACCTCGTGCTTCAGGCTCTGCTGATAGAGTGTGTGCAGCATGGCGTGGCCGGTACGGTCAGCCGCGGCGCAGGCGCGCATCGCCGGCTCCTTGCCGTATTCCTTCATATGGCCGCCGAACGGGCGCTGATAAATCTTGCCGTCCTCGGTGCGCGAGAAGGGCATGCCGTAATGCTCCAGCTCATAAATCGCCGGCACCGCCTCGCGGCACATGTACTCGATGGCATCCTGGTCGCCCAGCCAGTCCGACCCTTTCACGGTGTCATACATATGCCAGCGCCAATCGTCCTCGCCCATGTTGCCCAGCGCGGCGGAAATGCCGCCCTGCGCCGCCACCGTATGCGAGCGGGTGGGAAACACCTTGGTGATGCAAGCGGTTTTGAGACCGGCAGCGCCCATACCAAGGGTGGTGCGCAGGCCCGAACCACCCGCGCCGACGACCACGACATCATAGGTATGGTCGATAACCTGATAGGCACCGAGTGAAGGTTTTGAAAACGCGTTCATGAGGTCAAGATCCGTTTTGCTTAAAAGGCGAGTTTAAGGACAGACACCGCGCAGGCCAGGGCAAGCACGGCGATGCCGCCCTTGAGCACCAGGAGCGTCATCATCCGCTTGGCGTCGTTGCGCACATAGTCCTCGACCACCACCTGCAGCCCGAGGCTGAGATGGGAGAACAGCGCCGCGATGAGGCAGAGAAACAGCACCGTGTTCCAGGGCTCGCCTATATAGGCGGCCATCTGCGCGCGGTCCGCGCCCGCGAGCATCAGCACCGAGAGCACAAAGTAGAGCGAGAGCGGCAGCAGCGCCATCGCGGTGACGCGCTGCGTCCACCAATGATGCAGGCCCGATTTGGCGGCGCCCAGGCCGCGCGCGCGGCCAAGCTGGCTGCGCATGATATGAACGGAGGGGGTGTTCTCGTTGCTCATGTTAATTCACCACACCAAAAAGCCGATAAACCAGAACACCACCGTGAGCACCACGGCCCCGGCAATCACCATCCGGCCGTTGCGGTGCATCGCCTCAAGCTCGAAGCCGCGGCCGCTATCCCAGAACAAATGCCGGATGCCGTTGCAGAAATGATAGAACAGGGCGAGCGTGAAACCTACGAGGACCAGCAGGCCGATCCACGAAGCCAGCAGGGCCTGCACGACCGAAAAAGCGGCGTCCCCGGCAGCGGCGCTGACCAGCCATGCGGTGAGCAGCAGCGTTCCGGCCCCCAGGGCGATGCCGGTGCCACGATGAAAAACAGAGGTCGCCGATGATAATTGCGGCTTATACACCTGCAAATGCGGAGAGAGCGGCCGGCGCACCAGCTTGCCCTCCGTGTTACGCCCCACCATCAGGGCTTCGCGGACATCCTTCATGGGAAACCTTTCTCAACAGGTCATTCAGGTTCTTTATGTTGCAGTTGCTTAGTCCCGCGCTTTGGCAGGGTCAACGTACCAAATCGTGATCATGCAACGGGCAGGCCCCGCCAAACCTTCCCGGCCTATTTCCCGGCGGAAAGCCCGAACAATCTCACCTCGCGGGCGGAGGAATCCTCAAGCTCCAGGCTTGTCGGCACCGCATAGCAGGCCAGCGCAACGCCCTCCCGCGGCGCATATCTGCGTCCCGGATCTGCGATGATAACCAGCGCACCGGCCGCGCAGCGCCGCAGCCAGGGCAGGATGTGGCGCGTCATCGGCGCCTCATAACAGACATCTCCGCACAGAATCACATCCCAGCGGCAATCCGCACCCACGATATCTCCCAGCAGCACGTTCACCGCCAGGCCATTTTCCGCAGCGTTCATGCTGATGGCCGCGGCGGCCAGCGGGTCAATTTCGGCGGCGTCCACCGCCGCTGCGCCCGCCCGCACCGCCGCCAGCGCCGCAAGGCCGCAACCGGAGGCAAAATCCAGCACGCGCAGGCCGCGCACCAGCGCGGGATGATCCGCGACATGGCGCGCCAGCGCCTCGGAGCCCGGCCAGGCAAAGGCCCAAAAGGGTGGCGCCATATCCCGTTGCTGCAAAAACGCCTCGCTCGCCTGCCACAGCGGCGTGATCTCACAGGCGAGGTAAAGCCTTATCTCCGGCACCAAGCGGGATGCGCCCAGCGCCGTATGGGCGGCAACAAAAGCGGCGGCAGCCGGAGCCGTCACATTCAGGCGAGTTGGCGGAATTTTTTCTCCGGCTGCCTGGCATAGGGGTCAACATGCACGCGATGCGTCTCGGAGAGTTCGGCCAGCTTCTTCTCCATGCCGGTCTGCTCACCCTTCACGCGGGCCCAGCGAGCGGCCAGGGGCCAGAGAACCAGGGTCAGTTGCATGAAAAACGCCGCAACCCCGGCGAGAACACGCCCCTCGGCAAAAAACGCGGCGCAGGGCAACATAGTGCTCAGCTTCGATGAAGTCATAAAGAGCTTCCTAAAATACGCATCATAAGGTCAAAATTTGTGCCCGCCTGGAAACCATGCGTCAAGGATATTTGTTTTTCAAAAACAAATTATTAAGGAAATCGCGTTAAGCAAAATCGTTAAATTTCAACGATTTGAAGAATATATAAAACAATCGTGATTTTTGAAACGGCCCTCCCCCGGAATTTTCAGAAAATTACGCATGGGGCCTAAAATACCTTAAAATTTTTACTTATTATCTTATGGCTGCATTACCAAAATACCGCAGCTCCAGAAGCTGGCGCCACAGCGCGCGACTCGGGCCGCGCGCCGCGCCAACTCTCCGCCGCCGCCTCTCAGCCTACGATATCGCCGGGTTCCGGGCGCTCGGGCGGCTGCACCTCCAACTGCGCGACCCGCGCCTCCAGCGCCTCCACCTGGGCCTTGGCGCGGCGCGCGAGCTCGGCCATCGCCTCGAATTCATCGCGCTTCACCAGGTCCAGCCGGCGCACCGTCTCGTCCACGCGGGCGCGCACAAGCCCGGCCAGCTCCTCGCGCAAGCCCGCGAAAGCGGAAATCGCACCACCGGCAACACCGGCGATGTCATCGAAAAATTTAGGACGCTCGTTCATGGCTATGGGCCTTCTCTGCAATGGTGCATCTGCATATAAGCACCCGCATGATATTGGTCACGGGTGGCGCGGGATTTATTGGCTCCAACTTGCACGCGGCGCTGCGCGCCGGCGGGCGGGAGTGTATCATCGCCGACTGGCTGGGCCATGAGGCCAAGTGGCGCAACCTGCGCCACCACCCGCCCTCGCAGGTCATCGCGCCGGAAAACCTGGGTGAATTCCTGAGCCGTGGCCCAAAGCTGAGCGCCATCGTGCATCTGGGCGCCATCTCGGAGACCACCGCGACCGATGGCGATCTCGTCTGGCGCAGCAATGTGGAACTCAGCCAGACCCTGTGGCACTGGTGCGCGGCGCACGGCACGCGCTTCATCTACGCCTCCTCCGCCGCCACCTACGGCAACGGCGCCGCCGGATTTGACGATGACATGTCCATCCCCGCCCTGCAAAAACTCCAGCCGCTCAACCTCTACGGCTGGAGCAAGCACGCCTTCGACCTTTGGGTGGCCGGGCAGATCGCGGCGGGCGCGCCCGCGCCGCCCGCCTGGGCCGGGGTGAAGTTCTTCAACGTCTACGGCCCCAACGAATACCACAAAGGCAAGATGATCTCGGTGGTGAAGGTCAAGCATGATGAAATCATCGCCGGCGGCCCGGTGCGGCTGTTCAAATCCGACCAGCCAGGCATGGCCGACGGCGCGCAGCAGCGCGACTTCATCTATATTGACGACGTGATCGCGGCGCTGGCCTTCCTCCTCGCCGCGCCGGATATCTCCGGCCTGTATAATCTCGGCACCGGCTTGGCGCGCACCTACGCAGACCTTGCCCGCGCGGTCTGCGCCGCCAATAACGTGCCGCCCAGCATCGAATATATCGAAATGCCCGCCAACCTGCGTGGCCAGTATCAATCCTTCACCCAAGCGCCTATGCACCGGCTGCGCGCCGCCGGGTTCAACCACCAGTTCCACACGCTGGAGCAGGGTGTGGGGGCCTACATCCAGAATTACCTCCTGCAAGAGGATATGTACCGTTGATGATCTTCACCTGGCCCCATTTCAGCCCCGTGCTGTTCAGCATCGGCCCGCTGGCCGTGCATTATTATGCCCTGGCCTACATCAGCGGGCTGCTCGGCGGCTGGTGGCTGGCGCAGCGGCTGGTTAAACTCTCCCCCTTTGCCGCCACCCCGCAGCAGGTGGATGACTTCCTCACCTGGGCGGTGCTGGGCGTGCTGGTCGGCGGGCGGCTCGGCTATGTGCTGTTCTACCAGGTCTACCAGGAGCCGATCTCCTACCTGCTGGCGCATCCCATCCAGATCATCGCGGTCTGGCAGGGCGGCATGAGCTCGCACGGCGGCTTCATCGGCGTCGGTATCGCCATCTACTGGTTCTGCAAGAAGCACAAGATGAACATGTTCGCCTTCGCCGACCGCATCGCCACGGTCGTGCCCATCGGGCTGTTCCTCGGCCGCTGCGCCAATTTCATCAATGGCGAGCTATGGGGCCGCGTTGCCACGCACTGGTTCCCTCTGCTCATCATCTACCCCGAATCAGCCAGCGTGGACCCGCTGAATGCCCTCAAGCCGCGCTACCCCTCGGAGCTGATCGAGGCCACGCTCGAAGGCGTGGTGCTGTTCGTCATCATGATGGTGATGATACGCTCCGAGAAATGGCGCCACCGGCCGGGCATGCTCACCGGGCTGTTCCTCATCTGCTACGCCATCGCGCGCATCATCGGCGAGTGTTTCCGCGAGCCGGACTACTTCCTCGGCTTCCTGCCCTTCGGCACCACCATGGGCCAGGTCCTCTCCATCCCCGTGTTCTTCATCGGGCTGGCGATGCTGATCTGGGCGCGCCGCCAGACCCCGCGTGCAGCCTGAGCGTTTTGACCATTTCATGGCGCGGGCGAATGCCGCCTATTACGCCACGCATGATTTTTCACGGGATTTTGTCACTGCGCCGGAGCTGACCCAGGTTTTCGGTGAGTTGCTCGGCGCCTGGGCCAAAAC